>JBDHSN010000221.1:0-4782 GCA_039808105.1 Rhodospirillales bacterium | reverse complement strand
ATCAGGTCCTCGGCGACGTAGCGGCCGGCCAGGTCCTCGTCGGGAACCAGCTGCTCGGTCAGCCCCTGCGCCGCCAGATGACGCAGCAACTTGGGCGTCAGCTTGGTGCCGGCTTCCGCCAGCCGCTCGCCGGTGGCGGCGTCGACGAGATCGCGGGCGAGCTTGACGCCGCGCATGCGGTCGGCGCGGAACGGGGTCTTCCAGCCGTCGCCGGTGCGGGCGAACGTCACCTTCTCGTAGAAGTAGTCGAGCACTTCCTCCGGCGACATGCCGGTGACCTCGGCCGGCTCCACCGAGCGGCCTTCCGCGGCGCGCTCGACGCGCAGCGCTTCCGTCGGCGCCGAATCAAGCGCCAGCAGCAAGGTCGTCACCGGCAGCTTGCGGCGGCGGTCGATGCGCACAAACACCAGGTCCTTGGCGTCGAACTCGAAATCCAGCCACGAGCCGCGGTAGGGAATCACCCGCGCGGCGAACAGAAACTTGCCCGACGAGTGGGTCTTGCCCTTGTCGTGGTCGAAGAACACGCCGGGCGAGCGGTGCATCTGCGAGACGATTACCCGCTCGGTGCCATTGATGACGAAGGTGCCGTTGTTGGTCATCAACGGCATGTCGCCCATGTAGACGTCCTGCTCCTTGATGTCGCGGATCGAGCGCGCCCCGGTCTCGTCGTCGATGTCCCAGACGACGAGGCGCAGCGTCACCTTCAGCGGCGCCGCATAGGTCATGCCGCGCTGCTGGCACTCCTCGACGTCGTACTTCGGCTCCTCGAACTCGTACTTGACGAACTCGAGGGTGCCGCGCGAGGAGAAGTCCTTGATCGGAAAGACCGACTTGAACACCTCCTGCAGGCCGGTGTCGCTGCGCCGTTCGGCAGAGGTGTTGCGTTGCAGGAATTGCTCATAGGAGCTTTTCTGCACCTCGATCAGGTTCGGCATCTGCACCGCCGCGGCGATGCGTCCGAAGCTCTTGCGAACGCGCTTCCGACCGGTAAAACTGCTGGGCATCTGACACCCTCGTGCTGTCTGTCGAGCCGCCCGGGGTCACCCCTGTTCCGCCCCACCGCCGGCGGAGGGTGACACCGATTTTCTGGCGCACGACAAAAAAGGCGTCGGTGGCGGTCTTCGCCACCGCGCCGTCGGCGCGCTTTCCGATCGCACTCGCTGTCCCGGCCGCGGCAAGGCCCATGCGGGCGAGTACGTCGCCATGCCGTACGCTGCGGGAGGCGCGAGCCGCCCCCGCCGCGTACGACCGCCTTCGTGATATGTTGTCGCCGAGTGCCGACGCCAACCACCATCACTCCAATTAATGCTACTTAATCTCGACGGTTGCACCCGCCTCTTCAAGCTTCTTCTTGATCTGTTCGGCCTCTTCCTTCTTCAGGCCTTCCTTCACCAGCTTCGGCGCCGCCTCGACCAGGTCCTTGGCTTCCTTCAGGCCGAGGTTAGTGACGGCGCGAACCTCTTTGATGACGTTGATCTTCTTGTCGCCGACGGCGGCCAGGATGACGTCGAACTCGGTCTTCTCCTCGACCGGCTCGGCGGCAGCCGCGGCGGCGGCCGGAGCGGCGGCGACAGCAACCGGCGCCGCTGCCGAGACACCCCACTTCTCTTCCAGCATCTTGGAGAGCTGCGCGGCTTCCAGCACCGAGAGGCCCGACAGCTCTTCGACCAGTTGTTCCAGATTGGCCATTTCTCTCTACTCCTCGAACTCGAACCGTTGGTTTCCGCTGCTGCGGATCAGGCGGCCTCGCCCGCCTCCGCTGCATCGGCGTAAGCGGCGAAGACCCGCGCCAGCTGTCCGGCCGGCGCCTGCAGGACACCCGCGATGCGCTGCGCCGGCGTCGTCAGCAGCCCGATGAACTGGGCCCTGATCTCATCCAGCGACGGCAGCGCCGCGAGCGCCTTGACGCCATCGACATCCAGCACGTGCGTTCCCACGCCGGCACCCAGCAGCACCAGCTTGGGGTTGGTCTTCGCATAGCCGACCGCCACCTTCGCCGCCGCCACCGGATCGTTGGCAAAGGCGATGGCCGTCGGCCCCTTGAACAGGCTCTCCAGACTGGCGTAGCGGGTGCCTTGCAGCGCCCGCACGGTGAGGCGGTTCTTGGTCACCTTCAGACCCGCTCCCGCATCCCGCATCCGCTTCCGCAGATCACCGATCTCCGCAACCGTCAGCCCGCTGTAGTGGGTGACGAGAACGACGGCGGTCTCGCTGAACGTGCGATGCAGCGATGCGACCAAGTCTTCCTTTTCTGCTCGGTCCATCGTTTCATCTCCGTTGCGTTTCCCCGGCAGGGCGGCCGCGCCGCCCGGTACGGGGATCCACCATCGGCCGACCGGGAGACCGGCTGCGCCGTCCCAGAGGGCCGGTTGCCCTGTCCAGGGCCACCGGTTCGAGCCGCGAGGGGCGGTTGATGGCCGTCCCCTTCGGGCTTTACGCGGTCTCGGCAGGCGGCGGCGCCCTTAGGCCGTTGTCATGCCGCCGGCGGCGGCGATGAAGCGGCACCTGCTGTCTCGGACAGGTCGCTTGAAGGAGCGCCATGCTCCTTCACGGGTCCCGCCGTCCGAAAAAGGCGGTGGAACCCGATCCCTGCCTCACCGGGCTATCCCGCGGCGGAGGCGGTATCCAGACGCAGACCCGGCCCCATCGTCGTGCTGAGGCTGATCCGCTTGACATAGGTTCCCTTGGCGCCGGTCGGCTTCGCCTTGATCACCGCATCGACGAAGGCGCGGATGTTCTCCGCCAGCGCCGGCGCCGGGAAGCTGACCTTGCCGACACCGCCGTGGATGATGCCGGCGCGCTCGACGCGGAACTCCACCTGGCCGGCCTTGGCCGCCTTGACCGCGCCGGCGACATCCATGGTCACCGTGCCCACCTTCGGGTTCGGCATCAGCCCGCGCGGACCGAGGATTTTGCCCAGCCGGCCGACCACGCCCATCATGTCCGGGGTAGCGATGCAGCGGTCGAAGTTGATCTCGCCCTTCTGGATCTGTTCCATCAGATCCTCGGCGCCGACGATGTCGGCGCCCGCCGCGGTCGCCTCCGCCGCCTTGTCGCCGCGCGCGAAAACGGCGATACGCACCTGCTTGCCGGTGCCGTTGGGCAGCGCGACGATGCCGCGCACCATCTGGTCGGCGTGCCGGGGATCGACGCCGAGGTTGATGGCGACCTCGACGGTCTCGTCGAACTTCGCCGTCGCCGCCGTCTTGATCAGCCCGATCGCCGCGTCGATGTCGTACTGCCCGGCGCGGTCGACCCCTTCATAGGCGGCGCGCAGGCGCTTGCTTTGCTTGCTCATCGCGTCATTCCACCACTTCGATGCCCATCGAGCGCGCCGAGCCGATGACCATGGACATGGCCCCCTCGACGTCCTTGGCGTTGAGGTCACCCATCTTCTGTTCGGCGATCTGTCGCACCTGCTCGCGGGTGACCTTGCCGATCGACGCCTTGCCGAGGTTAGCGCTGCCCTTCGGCACGCCCGCCGCCTTCTTCAGCAGGTAGCTGGTCGGCGGCGTCTTGGTCACGAAGGTGAAGGTGCGGTCGGCGAAGGCGGTGATCACCACCGGCACCGGCATGCCTTCCTCGAGCTTCTGCGTCTGCGCGTTGAACTCTTTGCAGAACGCCATGATGTTCAGGCCGGCCTGACCCAGTGCGGGACCGATCGGCGGCTGCGGCGTCGCCTTCCCCGCCGGAACCTGCAGCTTGATGTATCCGGTTATCTTCTTCGCCATCTCGGTCTCTCATGCCCTGCCGAAGCCGGCGCGACCTGCGGCGGCTCACCGCCGCCCGGCCACGCCCGCCGCTACATCTTCTCGACTTGCGAGTATTCCAGTTCCACCGGCGTCGACCGGCCGAAGATCGAGACGGCGACCTTCAGGCGCGCCCGCGCCTCGTCGACCTCTTCGACGAGGCCGCTGAACGAGGTGAACGGCCCGTCGCTGACCCGGACCTGCTCGCCGATCTCGAAGGTGATCGACGGCTTTGGCCGCTCGATGCCCTCCTGCACCTGATGCAGGATGCGGGCCGCCTCGCCGTCGGAGATCGGTGTCGGCCGGCCGCGGCCGCCGAGGAAGCCGGTCACCTTCGGCGTGTTCTTCACCAGGTGCCAGGTGTCGTCGGTCATCTCCATCTTCACCAGCACGTAGCCGGGGAAGAACTTGCGCTCGGCGTTGACCTTCTGGCCGCGGCGGACCTCGACGACCTCCTCCATCGGCACCATCACCTGCTGGATGCGCTCCTCCATGCCGGCCTGGCGCGCCTGCTCCTCGATCGACTGCGCCACCTTGCGCTCGAAGCCGGAGTAGACGTGAATGACGTACCATCGCGCGTCCATGCCGATCACATCCCGAAGCCCAGCAGAAAGCGCACGCCGATGGCAATGACCTCATCGACGACGAGGAAGAAGACGGCGGCGAGCACCACCATCACCAGCACCATGCCGGTGGAGATCATCGTCTCCTTGCGAGTCGGCCAGGTAACCTTGGCGGCTTCCTGACGGACCTCGCGGAAGAATTGCACGACACTGGTTTTTGTCATCTTCTTCGCATGCATCGTGGCAGGGGCAGCAGGATTCGAACCCGCGACCTGCGGTTTTGGAGACCGCCGCTCTACCAGCTGAGCTATACCCCTCCGGTCCGTTCCGTCCCGTCGCGCGCGGGCCTTGCGGCGCCGGCGCTACTCGATGATCTTGGCGACGACGCCGGCACCGACGGTGCGGCCGCCTTCGCGGATGGCGAAGCGCAGGCCCTCGTCCATGGCGATCGGCTGGATGAGCTGCACCTC
>JBDHSN010000220.1:0-4831 GCA_039808105.1 Rhodospirillales bacterium | reverse complement strand
GAGGCCTGATCGGCGAGGTGCTCAGCGGCGACCGCCGGAAGGGACGGTGCCGGGCGCAGCGCACGTCTTGGCAAAGCCTCGGGCGATGGTTTCCAACTCGTGGGCGGAGAAGGTGTGGGGCAGGGGACCGCCGGCCTTGGCGAGGATGTCGTCGAAGCACGTCTGCGCCGGCTCCAGCCCGTCGGCATCGGCATCACGGCTGAGCAGGCGGTCGATCGTCGCCGACACCGTCGTCTCGGTCTTGCTGGCGATGGCCAGCCGGCGCCGGACCGTTCCGGTGCAGCACACCGCACACAGGGCGAGGCTGTCCATGTTGCCGTCGGCCAGTTCCTCGTCGGCCTCCGACAGCAGGTCGAGCGGGGTGACGGCGTAGTCGATCTCCAGCGTGCCGGCATCGGCGAGCCGCGCCTCCTCGATGCCGCCGTTACAGCGGTCGCCGCCGCCGGCGATCATCTCGCCGGTCAGCAGCACGTCATGGCCATCCGGTGCCGGCGCCCGCCGCAGCAGATAGATCTCGGAGAACTGGCCGCTGCCGCCGGCATTGTACCAGACCACCGCCGCCTCCCGCCCGTCCGGCAGCTTGCCGATGATCTGATAGGAGAGCCAGGTCGGATAGCCGTCGGAAGCGCCGCGGGCGGCCAGCGCGCCGTGCGGTTCCTCGGTGAAGGGGGTATGGCGGTTGCCGCGGGTACAGGCGCCGATCGGGATGCGGACGGGTTCGACCTTGGCGCCGTCATCCGGCGTATCGGCGTCCTGCTCGATCAGCCCCCACAGGCAGGCCGGGTGGATGAAGCCGGGCTGGCCGGCGACGGCCGGCTGCGGTGGCGGTGCCGGCTGCGGCGCCCCCAGCGCCGCCAGCCGGGCCCGGTACATCTCGTCCAGGCACGGGGCCGAGCGCCAGCGAACCTCCTGGGTCAGATCGCCCTTTTCTGGAATGCCGCACGTGCTCAGCCGCGTATCCAGCCAGGCCCGCTGCTCGCGGAGAGCCGCCTCGCGGTCCTTGGCGGGCTGGCGTTGCCGCCACGCCAGGAAGGCGGCGCCGAGCGCCCCGTCCAGCTCCATCAGCTGCAGATCGGAGCAGATGAGCGCCTCGATCGGCTGTTCGGCCTGCAGGCAGTCGAAGCTCGCCTGCTCCGCCATGGCCGGCTGGCCGGCGAGGATGGGCAACGCCGCCAGCGCCAGGGCCACGAGCCACCATCGCCACTGCCACAGGGAGCCCTTGCCGCGGCCGCCGGCTGTCGCGCGTTGGGCCCGGCCGACCGACGAATCGTCACGCGCTTTCAGTCGGGATGCGGACATCGGGGGCTCCTTGCGCTGACGGGGATGACCGGGGGAAACCGCAAGAGAATGCAGGGCCGTGGTGGCGTCTTCGCTAATGCAATAAATCTTTAACAGGTATTTGAGCTTGTTCGTCGTTATCGTTGTCCACGCTACAGAATGAGATCGAAGAGGCAAGCCCAGTCCAGATAAACCCGTGAGGCAATAGCCATGTCAAGTCAGACGTTACTCGCGCTCAAGCTGGTGCGCCCGGGCGGGCGGCCGGTGGTTGTCCGCGGCGGCCGCCGCCGCTGAGGCGGCGCATCGAACCCGCCGCCGCTGTTGCCGCCGAGCGCCGGCCAGGCGGCATCCCGTCAGGCGCGGATCGGCCGCGTCGCTGCGGCCAGCCAGTCGCAAGCCGGATTGCCGATCAAAGGCGATAACGCCGCCGCGACCTGCCGGTGATAGCCGTCCAGCCACGCGACTTCCTCGTTCGTCAGCAGTTCGGCGGCGATCAGGCGCCGGTCGATCGGCGCCAGCGTCAACGTCTCGAAGCCGAGCAGCTCCTGTTCGCCCCCGGCCGGCGTCGCCTGTGCAACTACGGCGACGAGGTTCTCGATGCGGATGCCGTAGGCGCCCGGCTTGTAGTAGCCGGGTTCATTGGAAACGACCATGCCCGGCTGCAAGGCGATCCGGCTCGGCAGCTTGGAGATTCGCTGCGGGCCTTCGTGCACGCCGAGATAAGAGCCGACGCCGTGGCCGGTGCCATGATCATAATCCAGCCCGGCCCGCCACAAGGCGGTGCGCGCCAGCCCATCAAGCTGGGAGCCGGTGGTGCCGCGCGGGAACAGCGCCCGGGCGAGCGCGATGTGCCCCTTCAGCACCAGGGTGAACCGCTCGCGCATCTCTTCGGTCGGCGTGCCGACGCAGACGGTGCGGGTAACGTCGGTGGTCCCGTCCAGGTACTGCCCGCCGGAGTCGATGAGATAGAGGCTGTCCGGCAGCAGCGGCGCATCGCTCGCGGCTGACACCCGGTAGTGGACGATGGCGCCATGGGCGCCGGCGGCGGAGATCGCCGGGAAGCTGTCGCCGCGGTAGTAGGCGCCCGCGGCGCGAAAGGCCGCGAGTTGCCGGGCGGCCGCCGCCTCACCGAGATTGCCGCCAGCGGCCGCCCCGTCGAGCCAGCACAGGAAGCGGGTCAGGGCGACGCCGTCGCGCAGGTGTGCCGCACGCATGCCGGAAAGCTCGGCGGCGGTCTTGGTCGCCCGGGGCAGGGCGCACGGATCGGCTGCCTCGGCGACGACGGCCTTGCCACGACGCAGCCGCTGGGCGACCCACTCCGGGGCGGCATCGGGGTCGAGGCGGACCGTCCGGCCCGCTGCCGCGAGGGCGTCCAGCGCCGGCGCCAGCGCGTCGGGCACCGCGACCGAAACCTCGTCGCCGAGGTGCCGGCGGGTTTCCGGGAGCAGCTTGCGCGGATCGATGAACAGCTCGACGCGGGCATCGGCGTGCAGCAGGGCGAACGACAGCGGCAGCGGGGTGAACGGAACATCGCCACCGCGGATGTCGAGCAGCCAGGCGATGCCATCCGGCTGTGCGAGGAAAGCGGCGTCGTGGCCGTCGCGCCGCAATGCCCCGGCCACCGCGTGCCGCTTTTCACCCGCCGAGGCGATGGTGAACGGCGGCCGGTGCGGCGCGACCGGGGCGAGGGGCGGCGGCGGCTGATCGCGCCAGATGGCGTCGATCGGATTGCTGTCTGCCGGCACCGCTTCGGCACGCGCCCGGACGCAGGCGCGGCGCAGCCCGCTCACTGCGTTGGGAGTGTGCAGCCAGGGATCGAAGCCGAGCCGCGCCTGTGCCGGCAGCGCCTCCGCCAGCCAGGCGGTCAACGGCTGCCGGGTCAGGTGGCGGATCTCGAACAGCGCCGGGTCCACCTCGGTCGCCGCCTGGGTGGTGTAGCGGCCGTCGACGAACAGCACGGCATGCTCGCGCAGCACGACGGCGGTCCCGGCGGAGCCGGTGAAGCCGGTCAGCCAGGCCAGCCGCTCCGACCGGGCGGGGACGTATTCGCCCTGATATTCGTCGCTGCGCGGGACGACGAAGCCGTCCAGGTGTCGTTCGGCGAGTTCGGCCCGCAAGGCGGCGAGGTGGGCCGCCGGATCGGCGGGCCGGGTCGACTGGCGGGCCCGTTCGGCGGCAAGAGCAGCGGCCAGCGCTGCGCGCAGGCCGGGGGAAGGGGTATCGGCGACCAGCAGCATCCAGGCGTCGGGATCGAATCCCTCCGGTGCGGCCGCCACGCCGCGGATCAGCGCGGCGGTTTCTTCCGCCGTCAGCCGGGCGTGCGCACCGCGCAGCAGCGCCGCGAGATCGCCGGCCGCCGGATCGGTGTCGTCGGGAGCGCTGCCGCCTGCCGCCATGTCCTTCATTCGTGTCCCCTTTGCCCGTATCGCCTGACCCGGGCCGAGCCTGCGCCGCAAATCCGACCGGTGCGCCGGCGTCGCCCGCGGTGCCCCGGCCGGAGAAAAGGCTGCTGGCATCGGCGCCGCCATCCTAAAATCCACCGTAACGGATCGCAGCAAAACCGCACCGGGGAGGATGGCGTCATGATACAGCGGTACAGATGGTTGGCCTGCGACGGCTACACCATCGCGCGCGACGATGGGCGCCGGATTTCCCTGCACGACCTGCACACGCTGCGGTCGCCTGCGCCGCCGCTGCGGCGGCTTGGCCAAGCCATTGTCTGCTGGCTGCTGGGTCCGGTCAGGCCGGCCGAATTCCACTGCGTCGCGGTCCCAACGGCTTGCCTGATCAATCCGGCGGCACGGACCACCGCCGCCACCGCAGCCCTCCCCGCCGCGCCGGCTGGCCGGCGCGAAGACGCGGCATCGCCGAAGGCGGCCTGACGCGCCGCCGCCATTTCGCGCGCCGCGCGTCCTCAGCCTGGAGCCTCGCCGTTGCGGCGCGTCTCCGGCATGAACAGGGCGAAGACGACGAAGCCGATGGCGGCGATGGCGGCGAGGAAGAGGAACGCGGTGCTGTAGCCAGCCGCAACGACGATGACGCCGGCGATGCCGGTGCTCAGCGCGGCGCCGAGGCCCTGTGCCGTTGCGATCGCGCCCTGGCTGATGTTGAAGTGGCCGGTGCCGCGGGTCAGATCGGCGACGATGAGCGGGAACAGCGCGCCGAAGACGCCGGCACCGATGCCGTCGAGAAGCTGCACGCCGACCAGCCAGGTGGCGCTGTCGGAGAGCGGGTAGAGGCAGCCGCGCACGGCGAGGACGGCAAGCCCGGCCAGAAACAGCGGCTTGCGCCCCCAGGTGTCGGCCTTGCTGCCGACCAGCATGGCCACGGGGACCATGACCACCTGCGCCGCGACGATACAGGCAGCCATCAGGCTGGTGCCCAGCGCGGTATTGGCCAAAGCCAGCTTCTGGCCGACGAGGGGCAGCATCGCGGCGTTGGCGAAGTGGAAGAGGGTGGTGCACGCGGCGAAGATCAGCAGTGATGGGATGGACGGCCCCCACCCCGGCGCCGGTGTGGCAAGCTGAAAGGGGGCACCATTCTTTTCAAAGGA
>JBDHSN010000219.1:0-4887 GCA_039808105.1 Rhodospirillales bacterium | reverse complement strand
GGGCTGGCCGCCGCTGCCGTCGTCGCCGTCGCGCAGCCATCGTTCTTCGCCGCGCCGCCGGGTGACTACGAGACCCGCCAGGGCGATATCCTGCTTTCGGACGGCCGATGGGATGCGGCGTTGGAGCGTTTCGAAGCCGCCCTGCACGTCGCGCCGGATCACCGCGGCGCCTTAATGGGCGCGGCGATCGCCCACCTGCAGGCCGGCCGCAACGCCGCGGCGGAAGCGGCTTTCACCCACCTGATCGACGCGTTGGGGCCACAAGCGGCCGCCGCTGATCCGACCGGCCGCGCCGTGCTCGCCGGCGCCCTCGCCAACCGCGGCATCCTCTACGATCGCGAGGGCCGGTTCGACGCGGCGCTGGCCGACTATCGGCGGGCGCTGGCGATCGATGCGCCAGCGGTCGACGGACCCGGCCTGTTCGATCGCATTCTTTACGGCAACGCCCGCCCGGCGACGGTGGCGCAGCGGGCCGACTATCTCGCCCGCCAGCTGACCCTGCCGGAAGACCGGCGGCTGCTGCGCGTGCCCGAGATCGACGCCCGCCAGCGCATGCACAAGCCCTGAGCGGCGCGATGCCGGAGCCCGTCCAAACCTGGGTCCGGCGGCATCCTGCGGTCGCCGGTTGGCGTCAGCCGGCCCCGCCGGCGGAAAGGGCCGGACGGTATGGGCATGGCCGAGCGGTCCATGTCCGGCGCCGAAGCCGGGCGCCGCCTCGATCGCGGCGCGCACGTAACCGCGGGCGCGGATGACGGCATCGCGCACGGCGAGGCCCTGGGCGATGCCGCAGGCGATCGCCGAAGCCAGCGTGCAGCCGGTGCCGTGGGTGTGACGGGTCGGGATGCGCCGGCTCTCGAAGCGCTCGGCGGCACGGCCGCGTTCCGCCAGCACATCCACCAGCAGTGGCCCGCTGCCGTGACCGCCTTTCAGCAGCACCGCGCGCGGGCCGAGGCCCAGCAGCCGCCCGGCGTCCGCCTGCGGATCGATGCCCGGCTCCGCTTCGCCGAGCAGCACCGCCCCCTCCGGCAGGTTTGGCGTGAGCACCGTCGCGATCGGCAGCAGGCGCCGCCGCAGGCCGTCGACCGCCGGCTCGGCGAGCAGCGACTGACCGCCCTTGGCGACCATCACCGGATCGACGACGACAGGGATCCCCGCCGCCGCCTCGGCCAGGACGTCGGCCACCACCTCGACCACCGCGGGCCGGTGCAGCATGCCGAGCTTGATGCAGTCGGCCCCAAGGTCGCTCAGCACCGCGCGCATCTGTTCAGCGATGAACGCCGGCGGAACATCGACGATGCCGGTGACGCCGAGGGTGTTCTGCGCGGTCAGCGCGGTGATCGCGGTCATGGCGTAGCCGCCGAGCGCGGTCACCGTCTTGATGTCGGCCTGGATGCCGGCGCCGCCGCCGGAGTCCGAACCGGCGACGATCAACACCCTGCCGCCGCCACCGGCGACGGCACCGGCACGCGCCGGCGTCACCCGTGATCCCGACGGCGAGGTGCCGTCATCTCCCGGCGCCTCTGCCGCGTCCGCCGCGCTCAGGCGGCAGCGGCGCGAATGACGCCGCAGAGATCGTCGACGATGGTGCCGATCAGCGCCTCGTCCTCACCCTCCGCCATCACCCGGATCACCGGCTCGGTGCCCGAGGGACGGATGAGCAGGCGGCCGGAGTTGCCGAGCTTGCGCCGGTAGTCCTCGATCGCGTCCCTGACGCTGGGCTGCTCCAACGGCTGGCCGCCGTCAAAGCGGACGTTGCGCAGCAGTTGCGGCAGCGGCTCGAACACCCGGCAGACCTGGCTCGGCCGCCGGCCGGAGCCGATGACGACGGCGAGCACCTGCAGCGCCGCGATGAGACCATCGCCGGTGGTGGTGTAGTCGCTGAGAATGATGTGTCCGGATTGCTCGCCGCCGACGTTGAAGCCGTCGCGGCGCATGTGTTCGACGACGTAGCGGTCGCCCACCTTGCTGCGCGCCAAGGTCAGCCCGATGCCGGAGAGATAGCGCTCCAGCCCCATGTTCGACATCACCGTCGCGACGATCCCGCCGTTCTTCAGCTGGCCGCTGGCCCGCCAATGGTTGGCGATGACCGCCATCAGCTGGTCGCCGTCGATCAGCGTGCCGCTCTCGTCGGCGATCAGCACCCGGTCGGCGTCCCCGTCGAGGGCGATGCCGAAGTCGGCGCGGTATTCCTGGACGGCACGGCACATCGCCTCGGGCGCGGTCGAGCCGCACTCGCGGTTGATGTTGGTGCCGTCCGGGCTGACGCCGATCGGGATCACCTCGGCGCCCAGCTCCCACAGCACCTCCGGAGCGACCTTGTAGGCGGCGCCGTTGGCGCAATCGAGCACGATGCGCAGGCCGGCAAGGGTGCAACCCTTGGGGAAGGTGTGCTTGACGAACTCGGTGTAGCGGCCATGGACGTCGTGCAGCCGCTTGGCGCGGCCGAGGCGCGACGGCGGCGCGCGGAACTTGCCGAGGCCGTTGTCGACGTGGCCTTCGATGCTGGCCTCGACCTCGTCCGACAGCTTGAAGCCATCCGGGCCGAACAGCTTGATGCCGTTGTCTTCGTAGGGGTTGTGCGAGGCGGACAGCATCACCCCGAGGTCGCAGCGCATCGAGCGGGTGAGAATGGCCACCGCCGGCGTCGGCATCGGGCCGACGATGATCACGTCCATGCCGACAGAGATGAAGCCGGCGGTCAGCGCCGCTTCCAGCATGTAGCCGGACAAGCGGGTGTCCTTGCCGATCAGCACCCGGTGCTGGTGGCGACCGCGGCGAAACTGGCAGCCGGCAGCCATGCCGACCTTAAGCGCCACCTCCGCGGTCATCGGCTCGGTATTGGCGCGGCCGCGAATCCCGTCGGTGCCGAACAGACGCTTTTGCATTTTCCCCCTCAAGCTCCTCATCGGCCACGGCAGGACGGCAGTATCTGCGCCGGCGTCCCGGTTTACAGTGACAAAGGTCACTTAGCGGAAGCCGGCGAGGGCCTGCTGCACTGCCAATGCCTGTCTGGTCTCGCCTACGTCATGAACGCGCAAAATATGTGCGCCGCCGCTGACGCAGGCAAGCGCGGCGGCGAGCGAGCCGCCCAACCGTTGCTTCGCGGGCACGGCCCGATCGAGGGCCGCCAGAAAGCTCTTGCGCGAGACGCCAAGCAGCAGCGCGTGCGGCAGGTCGCGATAGCGGCCGAGGTCGCGGAGGATGGCGAGGTTGTGGACGAGGCTCTTGCCGAAGCCAATCCCCGGATCGATGGCGATGCGATCGGCCGGAATGCCAGCGGCGACGCAGGCCGCGGCGCGGGCGCCAAGCCAGTCGCGAACCTCCGCTGCGGCATCGGCGTAGTGCGGGTCGGCTTGCATGGTGCGCGGCTCGCCCTGCATGTGCATCAGCACCACCGCAACGCCGGCTTCGGCCACCAGCGCCGTCGCCCCGGCGCCGCGCAGGGCGGTGATGTCGTTGACGATGCCGGCACCAGCGGCGATGGCGGCACGCATGACTTCGGGGTGGCGGGTATCGATGGACACCAGCGCCCCCGCCGCCGCCAGCGCGCGGACGACCGGCACGACCCGGGCAAGTTCCTCGCTCACCGCCACCGGGTTTGCCCCGGGGCGGGTGGACTCGCCGCCGACGTCGATGATGTCGGCGCCCTCCTCCAGCATCTGCAGGCCGCGGGCGACCGCAGCTTGCGTGGTGAGCGTCTCGCCGCCGTCGGAGAAGCTGTCGGGGGTGACGTTGACGATCCCCATCAGCCGCACCCGGTCGAGCGTCAGGCCGGCGAACCGGCGCGGTGCTGCCGCGGCTGCCTGGTCGACTGCCTCGCCGGCCGCCCCGGCGAACCCGGACCGCCCCGATGCGGGCGCGATATCCCGCTGGCGGGGCTCCAGCGCCGGCGGCACCACCTCAGCTGTTCGGCTGCGGTTCCGCACCGAAGCCGCCCCGCGGCTCCTTGCCCGCCTTCTTGCCGCTCGACGGCACGGACGCCCGCCGGCCGGAATCACGCGGCTCATCCCGCGCGTCGGCACGCACCACGTCCTCGCCGCGCAGCAGGGCGCGCACCTCCTCGCCAGAGAGGGTCTCGTATTCGAGCAAGGCGCTGGCGAGCACCTCCAGGGCGTCGCGACGCTCCGACAGGATGCGCCGGGCGGTCGTCTCCGCTTCGTCGATCAGCCGGCGCACCTCCTCGTCGATCAGCCGGGCGGTGGCATCGGAGACGTGCTTCTGCTGGGTGACCGAGTGGCCGAGGAAGATCTCCTCCTGGTTATCACTGTAGCGCAGCGGACCCAGCCGGTCGCTGAAGCCGAACTCGGTGACCATCCGCCGGGCGGTTTCAGTCGCCTGGCGGATGTCGTTGCCGGCGCCGGTGGTGACATTGTCGGCGCCGAACACCAACTCCTCGGCGATGCGGCCGCCGAACAGCACGGCGAGTCGGGATTCCAACTCCAGCTTCGAGTAGCTGTGCCGGTCGCGCTCGGGCAGGTTCATGGTCACGCCGAGGGCCCGGCCGCGCGGGATGATCGTGACCTTGTGCAGGGGATCGTGACGCGGCACCGTCAGGCCGACCAGGGCGTGCCCGGCCTCGTGATAGGCGGTGAGCCGCTTTTCGTCCTCAGTCATCACCATCGAGCGGCGCTCGACCCCCATCAGCACCTTGTCCTTGGCGGCCTCGAAGTCGGCCATGGTCACCAGCCGCTTGCCGGCGCGTGCTGCCAGCAGTGCCGCCTCGTTGACAAGGTTGGCGAGATCGGCGCCGGAGAAGCCGGGGGTGCCACGGGCGATCACCCGGGCATCGGCGTCCGCCCCGACCTGCACCTTGCGCATGTGCACCTTGAGGATCTGCTCGCGGCCGAGGATATCGGGGTTCGGCACCACCACCTGGCGGTCGAAGCG
>JBDHSN010000218.1:0-4976 GCA_039808105.1 Rhodospirillales bacterium | reverse complement strand
CTCTGCCGCACCCGCCAGGGCGCCATCGGCGAGTGCTGGAGCGAGGACGGCGGCGAGACCTGGACGGAGCTGCTGCCCACCGAACTGCCCAACCCCGACAGCGGCATCGATGCCGTCACCCTCGCCGACGGCCGCGCGCTACTCATCTACAACCACAGCCAGACGGCGCGCACGCCGTTGAATCTCGCCGTCAGCACCGACGGGCACGATTGGGAGGCGGTGATGACGCTGGAGCAGCAGCCGGGGGAGTACTCCTATCCGGCGATCATCCAGGGGGCCGATGGCACCGTCCATCTCACCTACACCTGGAACAGGCGGCGCATCCGCCACCTCGCGGTCTCCCCCGAGCGCTTCGAGTTGCGCCCGATCGTGCACGGGCTGTGGCCGGACTAGGTCCGAGCGATACGGGCCGATCAGGGGCCGGGCGGTGCTGGCGGCGGCGGGCTGGCGATGAACCAGATTAGAATGAGGGCAAGCGCCATCGCCGCGGCGATCGACGAGATCACCAGCACCCGGCGGACGACGCCGGTTTTCTGGCCTTGGCGGGCTTCGATCGGATCGAGCTGCTGACGCATGGGGACCATCTTCCACTGACCACCGGACGCCGTCTGCAATGCGCTGCCGGCGACCATGGTTCCGCAGGAATGCCGGTCTGCCGCCATCCGGGGAACGCGCCAAATTGGCGCGGAACACGGAAGGGCGCCCGGCGTTAACCCCGGCAGGTACCGACCTCCCCTCTGCTATCCCGGTTCGGTGCCTCACCACTGCGGGCGGCCTTGCGGCCGCCCTCATTTTTTGCACCGGCAGAGCGGGCGATCCACGCTCTGCCTGAGGATCAGAACAGCGTTCCGATGCCGCGAAAGCCGTCGTCGCCGACCGTCAGGGTGAATTGCGGAAAGCGTCCCTCCGGGTTGGTCTGGCGGTAGATGTCGAACGGCGCCAGCGCCCGTGGCGGATTGACCGGAATCCCGGTCTCGTCCCAGGAGAGCAGCAGCGGCGGGAAGCGGAGCGCATCGAAGGTGCGCGACGGCCATTTCCAGACGTTGAAGGCGATGCGGCCGCCGACGCAGGCGACAGCCACCCAGAAGAAGTCTTCCGAGCGCAGGTAAAGCCCGCGCGGCGGCGGCTGGAACAGACCGCTGGGGACCAGGGTGGCCATCAGCGCATCGACGTCGCGGCTGCCGAGGGCAAGGCTGGTTTTGTGGCCGGCGAAGGGGGCCAGCAGGTCGAGGGGATTGTCGATGATCGTCGCAGGGTCGATGCCGACATTGCTGAGGTCGTTCGGCCCGAGGATGCGCACCTGCAGCAGATAGCCGTCGCCGCCGGATCGCGGCGCGAGATCGTAGGTGCGCACCTGCTGGATATAGACGCCATTGTAGACGAAGCGGAAACGGTCGGCGCCGCCGGCGACGCAGGCAGCGCGAATATCATCGCCGTTCAGGTAGCTGAACCACGTGAATCGTTGCGACAGCGCGTCATCGTAGCCCCGGTAAGTGCAACCAGGGCAGGAAAAAATCAGCAGCAGCAGAGCGGCGGCGGCGGTACCATGGCGGCAGTTGACCATCCACATGGCAGAACATTTAGCACGGGTGTCGTCGCCGCCGCTACCGCTTCGCCCAACGCATTTGCCTCCTGATGACAACAATTCCGTCACGGTTTGCCCGCCTGCCGCCGCAAACGAATTGTAAAGGGGTCGCCTCGTATAGTGGGGAGGGTGGGGGATTGCACAGGACATCGGGAGCACAACTGCAATGGAGGGGTGACAAACGTCACAGTCAACGCACCCCAAGCAGCATACAGTCGGCACCGAAATGCGTAGGTTTTTAGAGAAAATGGCTACATCTCCCTGTCAGGTCGTTGCCGACTTCTACGATGCCAGCCTGGATCCCACCCGGTGGCCGCAGGCTTTGTTGTCGTTGGGCGAGTGCATGAAGGCGGATGCGGTCGGCCTCCTGCTGCACGATTTCGAGGATGGCTCGGGTCGCTTCGAGCGGGCGGTGGGAATAACCGCCGATGCCCAGGCGAACTACCGGCGCACCTATGCGCGCAGCAACCCCTGGCTGCATTCCGATGTCCCCTTCAGGGGGCCCTCGGCGGTCGTCCGGGGGAGCGAGATCGTCACAAATGATGTCTTGAAGTCGTCCAGCTTCCACCGCAATTGGCTGCGACCGACCGGCCTCTACCACCATCTGTTCGCCCTGGTGGATCGTCGCGGCAGCGTCGGAACCTTCCTGGTGCTGGCCCGGCGGGAGGGCAAGGCCGACTTCGCCCAGGAGGGTCAGCGTGACTTGCAACTGCTGCTGCCGACCCTGGCGCGCGCACTCGGCGCCGGCGCCGGCATACGCCAGCTGCGGGCGCTGGAACGGGCGGTGCTGCGCGTGGTCGACTCCCTGCCGATGGGGATCGTCATCCTCGACCGCAACGGCGCCCTGATCGAGGCGAACCCGTTTGCGCGGACGATGATCGAGCGCGGCGAAGGGCTTCTCGTCATGGACGGCGTTCTTGGGACCGACTTCGGCAGCCGCCGGGTGCGGTTGCGCGATCTCATCACCCGCTCCAACGATCGCGGCAACCGGCCGGCTGGCGATGAGGTGGCGTTGTTGTCGATCCATCGCGCCTCCTCCCAGCGACCGCTGACCATGCTGCTGGCGCCGCTGGAGGAGGAGATCGCCGGCAGCAACGGCCGCACGCCGGCGGCGCTGCTGTTCATCGGCGATCCGGAGCGGCCGGCGCGCTTCGACCAGACGCGGATCGCCCGGCTCTACGGGCTGAGCCGGGCCGAATCGCGCGTCGCCGCGCTGCTTGCCTGCGGCTACCGGCTGGAGCAGGTGGCCGAGTCCCTCGACATCGCCTACGAGACCGTTCGCAAGCACCTCAAGCAGATCTTCGGCAAGACCGGCACCTACCGCCAGGCCGAGCTGGTGCGCATGCTGGTGACCGGCCCGGCCTCGCTGTCGATCTGAGGCGCCGGCGCGCCGGGCGCTTGCCGCCGGCATCGCGGCCGCGGGGCGCCAGGGCGCCGTGCTGGCGACAGCGTGACGGCAGCTCCGCCTTCCGCTCCGCAGCTATCGACAGGTCGGGGAGGGGCGGGTAAAGAATCGCACTCGGGCTTTGCGGATCGAGTGCGCATGCGAGAAGGTGAAAGTGTTCGGCTGCTGCCGGACCCGGCAGGTCCCCGGCGACCGGTAGGCCGGGGGCACGCCCCGGCGTTGCCGTCTCCGGAGGGACAGGGCGTTCCGGCGCTCCGGCCGCGGGGTCGGAGCGGGATGCCGGTGTTCCCGCGGCCTCCGGTCGAGGCCACGGCACGGCCATCGCCCGCCGCGAAGGCTGGCGCCGGGCGGCTGCGGCGGCGGCCGGGCGGGAATGCGGACGGTGTAGCGACGGCTCAGGCGGCCGCGGGCCGCGGGTCAGCTCCGGCGAGCGGGGCAAGCGCCGCGCCGCGGGTTGGCCGGGTCGCCGCGACGGTGGGGCGGCGGTACCGGCGGCAGGGCCGCCCGTCCCGGATCGTCGCCGGGCGTTCCGGCGGGTGGCGGCGTCAGCCGGGCGACGGCCGCGGTTCCCCCCCGCTGCTCTGCGTCCGGGCCGGTCGCAGCCGGCTCTCCTGCATTGCCGCCGATTGCCGCCGGTGGCTGGGTGGCGGCCGCGGATGAGCGCACCCTCCCCGGACGTCGCCGGGCAGACCGCTGACCACGCCGCTCCGGTTGTCGATCCCGGCCGGGGCGGAATCCGTTCGGCCACCGCCGAGGACATCCCCACCCTCATCGACATCGAGAACCGCGCGTTCGCCAGCGACCGGATTTCCCGGCGCGCCTTCCGCTATTTGTTGTCGAAGGCGAACGCCGCGGCGCTGGTCGAGACCGGCGATGACGGGAACGTCCGTGGCTACGCGATGCTGCTGTTCAACCGCGGCACGCCGTTGGCGCGGCTCTACTCCATCGCCGTCGATCCGCGCTGGCAGCGCGAGGGCATCGGCCGGGCGCTGCTGGCGGCGGCCGAGGCGGCGGCCCGCGCGCGCGGTGCGGCGTGGATGCGCCTCGAGGTGCGCGCCGATGCCGCCGTCGTCCAGGCCTTCTACAAGGCGCACGGCTTCCGCAAGTTCGCCCTGCAGCCGCACTACTACGAAGACGACGTGGCGGCGATCCGCATGGAGAAATCGCTGGCGCCGCGGCGGGATCCCAGTCTGATGCGGGTTCCCTACTACGCGCAGACGCTGGACTTCACCTGCGGTCCCGCGGCCATGCTGATGGCGATGCGGGCGCTCGATCCCGGCGTGCGCGTCGATCAGACCGCCGAGATCCGGCTGTGGCGGGAGTCGACCACCGTCTTCATGACCTCCGGCCTCGGCGGCTGCAGCCCCGAAGGGCTGGCGCTCGCCGCTCGCCGCCGCGGCTTCGTGGTGGAGCTGTTCCTCAGCGAGGGCGGCGTGCTGTTCGCCGACTCGGTGCGCAGCCCGCTCAAGCGGGAGGTCATCCGCCTCGTGCAGGAGGATTTCCGGGAACAACTGGCGACGAGCGACGTCAAGGTGACATTCCGGCCGCTGACGCTGGACGAGATGCGCCGCTATTGCGAGGAAGGGAGCATTCCTGTCGTCCTCATCAGCTCCTGGCGCTTCGACCGGGAAAAGCAGCCGCACTGGGTGGTGGTGACCGGTTTCGATGCCAACTACGTCTATCTGCACGACCCGAACGTCGATGAAGACTTCGACAAGACGCCCACCGATTGCATGCAGATCCCTGTTCTGCAAGGAGAATTCCTGAAAATGGCGCGCTATGGCAAATCACAGCATCAGGCCGCGCTGGTGATCGGCAGGGATCGCGGGTGATGCCCTCGCACGTCGTGGTGGTTGACCGGCGCGCCGACTTCCCGTGGGACGCACCGGACCGGCTGGTCGTGCCGGCCAAGGAGTTCGTCGGCGAGCGGGCGCGGCAGCTGCCGGCCTCGGCGCGGGTCATCAACCTGTGCCGCGACATGAGCTA
>JBDHSN010000217.1:0-4984 GCA_039808105.1 Rhodospirillales bacterium | reverse complement strand
TCTCCCCACTTCGAAATGCGGCCGTTGACGTCCGTCTCACCCGATTGCTTTCGCCGCGGCGTTAGGCCGAGATAGGCCCCAACCGTCTGGGCCGATCGAAACCGCGTGGGATCGTCTATGGTGTGGCGGAATGAACCGCCCCGTGTGTGGATGCCCCCTTGAATGCAAGCGGAATCTGATTTGGTACGGCGTTGCAGCGAGGTGCGGTCGTGTGTCCGGCCTGTTGATGCGGCCGTTATTCGCCGCGGGCCTGTATGGAGATGTGCAGATCGCGTCCCTATCGGGTTTGCGCGCACGAGGCGCACGGCGCGGTTCAGGTTCGCGCGATCCCGTCTCTTCGACTGCTTTGCCCTTACCCCTTTCATTGCCCTGCCTGCACTCTTTGGTGCCGACGATAGACGGTGATCAGGCCGTCGGCGCCGGTTCCCGGTAGTCCATGCCATGTGCCACGACAGCCCAGATCGTCCGCGCCATCTTGTTGGCAAGCGCGACCACCACGAGCATGCGCGGTTTGCGGGCCATCATCCGGCTGAGCCATGACCCAGCAGGCGCTCCCTTGCGGGCAGCCCAGCATACGACAGCCGATGCGCCGATAATGAGCAGTCGCCGGATATCGCGTTGACCCATTTTCGAGATGCCGCCAAGCCGGGTCTTGCCGCCCGTCGAGTTCTGTTTCGGCGTCAACCCGGCCCACGCCGCGAAGTCACGCCCGCTGCGGAACTGGTTCATCGAAGGGCTGAAGGCCTTCACAGCTGACGCGGTGATCGCACCGACCCCGGGGATCGTCATCAGCCTGGCCGTTTCAGCGTCCTTGGGGGCCTGCTGGCGGATCTGCTTTTCCAGTGCATCGATCCGGGCTGTCTGTTCCTCGATCTGCTCCAGCATTGTCCGGGCCAACTCTCTGACCATTTCGGGGATCACGATCGCTTCGTCGTCAATCGCGGCGGCCAATCGGTCGACACGGGCATGTCCTGCGGGCGCGATGACGCCGAACTCGGCGAGGTGCCCGCGCAAGGCGTTGACCGTCTGCGTGCGTTGCCGCACCCACAGGTCGCGCGCTCGAAACAGCATTGCGTTGCCCTGCTGGCCGGCCGTCTTCACTGCCACAAAACGCATCGTCGGGCGTGAGGCGGCTTCGGCAATCGCCTCGGCATCGGCGACATCGTTCTTCTGACGCTTGACGAACGGTTTGACGTAAATCGGTGGCAGCAACCGCACCTCGTGACCGAGCGCCAGGATCTCACGCCCCCAGTAATGGGCGCTGGCGCAAGCCTCCATCGCGACGATGATGCGCGGCTGTTCGGCCAAAAACGGCAGCAATCTGTCCCGCGACAGCTTCCTGCGAAAGATGACGGCGCCATCAGCTCCCGCACCGTGAAGCTGAAACGTCCGCTTGGCCAAATCGATGCCGATGATGCTGACAACACTCATGGATGGCCCCCTACGTGATGCGACTGCTGATGCCGGTACTGTCGCACGTCCCGATGTCCCGGGCGGGGGCATCCACCCCATCGGGTTTGCTGGAGGCTCCAACTCCTGAGAGGATGGAGCCACGATGGGCAACACGACGAACAAGTTCTCCCCGGAAGTCCGTGCCCGAGCGGTTCGGATGGTGCTGGATCACGAGGGCGAGCATACGTCCCGTTGGCAGGCGGTCGTCTCGATCGCGGCCAAGATCGGCTGCTCGCCCTATACGCTGCATGAGTGGGTTAAGAAGTCCGAAGTCGAGAGCGGGCAGCGAGCCGGCGTCACCTCGGACGTGGCGGCGCGTCTGAAGGCGCTGGAGCGGGAGAACCGCGAGCTCAGGCAGGCCAACGAGATTCTGCGGAAGGCGTCCGCATATTTCGCCCAGGCGGAGCTCGACCGCCGATCGAACCCATGATCGCCTTCGTCGACGATCATCGGGAGGCATACGGGGTCGAGCCGATCTGCAAGGTTCTGCCGATCGCCCCGTCGACCTACCACGCCCGGGTCGCTCGGCGCCGCGATCCCGCCAAGCTCTCCGCCCGGGCCCGGCGGGATCTGGCGCTGAAGCCGGAGATCGCCCGGGTGTTCGCCGAGAACTTCGGCGTCTACGGCACCCGCAAGGTCTGGCGCCAGCTCGGCCGCGAGGGGATTTCCGTCGCCCGGTGTACCGTCGAACGGCTGATGGGAGAGATGGGGTTGCAAGGCATCATTCGCGGCAAGCCGGTGCGGACCACGATCAGCGACAAGGCGGCACCCTGTCCCTTTGACCACGTCAATCGGCAGTTCCACGCCCCGGCGCCGAACAGGCTCTGGGTCTCGGATTTCACCTATGTCGCGACATGGGCCGGGTTCGTCTACGTCGCCTTCGTCATCGACACCTTCGCCCGGCGGATCGTCGGCTGGCGGGTGAGCCGCACGGCTCACGCGAGCTTCGTCCTCGATGCTCTCGAACAGGCCCTGCACGAACGCCAGCCCGTTCATCGCGGCGGCCTCATCCACCACAGCGACCGCGGCAGCCAATACGTCTCGATCAAATACACCGAGCGCCTGGCCGACGCCGGGATCGAACCCTCGGTCGGCAGCGTCGGCGACAGCTACGACAACGCCTTGGCCGAAACCATCAACGGCCTCTACAAGGCCGAGGTGATCCACCGCCGGGGCCCATGGCGGAGTTTCGAGGCGGTCGAGTTCGCCACCCTCGAGTGGGTCGACTGGTTCAACCACCGTCGCCTTCTCGAACCCATCGGAAACATCCCGCCCGCCGAAGCGGAGGTCCGCTACTACGCCGGGTTGGACGAAGCTCTGCCGGTGGCAGCATGAACACCTGGCCCGACTGCGCCAAGCATCGCCGGGTGCTCGGCAGCGTCAAGGCATCCACGCCGCACGCGGCGCGGACCCTCCTTGACCCCGCCTGCGACTCCCGGCACCCCGGAGTGCAGGTCGGCGCCGAGGAATGGTCCCTCGGTCTCACCAAGGAATGTCGGTCAACACCCAGTGCCGCTCACCACATGATTTGACCCAGAAAGCCTCCGACGAATCCGGGGCAGTTCAGAATGGAGTGGGCCCCTCGGGCCGGACAGTCGTCAGGCGGCGGTTTTGACCGTTTTCCGGGCGTGCTGCTCCTCGAACGTGACGGGGCTCAAATAGCCGAGCGCTGAATGCAGACGGCGGCTGTTGTAGACGTGCTCGATGAACCGCGGAAGATCGGAGGCCACTTCCTCGAAGGTCTCGTACGCCATCGGGTAGACCGCCTCGACCTTCAATGTTTTCATGAAGCTCTCCGCCTTGGCGTTGTCGTACGGGTTACCGCGCCGCCCCATCGAGCCGACCAGGCCGTGGGCGTCGAGCAGCTCGCGGTAGGCCTTCGCCGCGTACTGCGATCCGCGGTCGGAGTGGTGGATGCAGCCCAGGGGCGGTTGCCGCTGGGCAATAGCGGCACGCAACGCCGCCATTGTCAGCCGCACGTCGATCGAGCGGCCGAGAGCGTAGCCCACCACCCGGCGCGACCAGGCATCGAGGATGACCGCGAGGTAAACGAAGCCGACGGCGATGGCGACATAGGTCAGGTCCGCCACCCACAGCTGGTTGGGGCGATCGACGACCAGGTCCTTCGTACGGTTCGGGAAGATCGGCTCGTCATGATTGCTATCGGTGGTTGCGACGCGTCGCCGACGCGTCCTCGGCTGCAAGCCATGTTCGCACATCAGTCGCTTGATTTTCTTGTGATTGACGGTGATCCCCTGCTGGCGGAGCGCGGCTTGCACGCGGCGCCAGCCGTAGGCCTCGAACTTGTCGCAGATGACGGCAATCGCCGCGACCAGTGCCGTGTCGTCGCCGGCCGGACCTGCGGCGTAGGAGCTGGAGCGCGCGATGCCCATCAGCCGACATCCTTGCGCGACGGAGAGCCCGCGGGGCCGACAATCACGGATGTAGGCGCGCTTCTCGGCGACCGTCCGCTTCCCAGAGCCCCCTTTAGGAACTCCAACTCAAGAGCCTGCTTGCCGACCAGGCGCTCGAGCGCGGCGATCCGCGCCTCATACGCCTGGATCAGGTCGGCCGCCTTCGCGTCGTCGTCAAACGCGCCCGCCTCGTACTTGGTAACCCAGACGCGGATCAGATTGCGGCAGATGTCATGCCGCTTGGCCAAGCCGTGGAGCGTCTCGCCAGCGAGAAACTCCTGCGCGACCTGTCGCTTGAACTCGATGCTGTGGGGTCGGTATCTCGCCATGGGCTTTCATCCTCTGAAAGCCCGGACCCGGTCAATTCAGCCCATCCAACCCGTCCGGCTCGAGGGGCCCACTCCAGTGCCGGATTGCTGCCTCGATCGGGTCGGAACAAGCCTCCCCAGAAACAGCGTCCCCTCGTCCGCGAAAGGCGTGCTATCCGTCGTCATGGCGTGATCTCCCTCGGCGCTCCAACGCCGGTGCTGGCTGTTTGAACAAGCCGGAGATTACGCCACCCTCCAATTCCAACCACTTCTGAGATAGGCCTCCCGAGACGCGCGCCAAAATCTGGACATCTGTCCGATCAGGTCTAAACCGATACACTTGACGATGGCTGGCGCGAACTTCGAGACCCCGCGCAGCTGGCCGGCATCGACCGGATCGATGACGTAGATGATCTCCGACGCCGGGATGCGCACCGTCTCGCCTGCCACTCCCGTAGCCACCCCCGGATCGGTGACGTCGCCCGGATGCCGCCGCAGGAAGTGATAGGCCAGCCGGCGGCCGATGCGGTCGAACTCGATGCCCTGGCGGATGACGTTGCCGCCCGCCAGCAGCGCCGTCCGGTGGCGGGTCAGCTCGTCCAGGGTCATCGTTCAGCTCAGGTAGCTCGATCGAAACACCCGCCACCCACGGCGCGATGCGGTCCGCAGGCGTCCGGCCGATGCCGCCGGTGCCGTGGCGGTCCCGGGCGCAGGCGGCGGTGCAGAGGCATCGCCGCCGGTCTCGACCGGGACCAGCTGCGCTTCCAGGTCACGCCACTTCGCCTCGGTCCAGCGGTCGGCGCCGGCGAT
>JBDHSN010000216.1:0-4999 GCA_039808105.1 Rhodospirillales bacterium | reverse complement strand
TTCGGCGTGCTGAAGGCGCTCGGCGCCGGCAACGGCACGCTGGCGAAGATGGTGCTGGTGCAGGCGCTGGTGGCGGGCGCCACCGGCTACGGCCTCGGCGTCGGCGGCGTCGCCCTCTTCAGCACCCTCGTCGGCGCCAACTTCCGCTTCCTTTTGCTGTGGCAGATCCCGCTGGTGACCCTCGTGATGATCCTGCTGGTCTGCACCATCACCGCGCTGCTCAGCGTGCGCAAGGTGATCCGGCTGGAGCCGGCGGTGGTGTTCAAGGCATGACCGCGCTCGCGGCAGCAGGCGGCGGCGATGCCGGCGGACCGGCGGTGCACCTGCGCGGCGTCACCCGCGCCTACGGCAGCGGCGCCGCCAAGGTGATGGCGCTGCGCGGCATCGACCTCGACGTCCGCCGCGGCGAGCTGCTGATGCTGGTCGGCCCCAGCGGCTGCGGCAAGACGACGCTGATCTCGGTGATCGCCGCCATCCTCGATGCCGACGACGGCGAGGTGCGGGTTCTCGCCGCCGATCTGCGCGCCATGCGCCAGTCGGCGAAGACCGCCTTCCGCCGCGACCACATCGGCTTCGTCTTCCAGGCCTACAATCTCATCCCCAGCCTGACCGCCGCCGAGAACGTCGCCGTGCCGCTGCTGATCCGCGGCAAGGCGCAGGCCGAGGCGCTGGCGGCGGCGCGGCGGGTGCTGGCCGAGGTCGGCCTTGCCGACCGCAGCGAAGCGCTGCCCGATCAGCTCTCCGGCGGCCAGCAGCAGCGCATCGCCATCGCCCGGGCGCTGGTGCACGACCCGCAGCTCATCGTCTGCGACGAGCCGACCAGCGCCCTCGACCACACCACCGGCCAGCTTTTGATGCAGCTGCTGCGCCGCGTCGTCCTCGCCGGCGAACGCTCGCTGGTCATCGTCACCCACGATGCCCGCATCTTCGACTACGCCGACCGCATCGCCGAGATGGACGACGGCCGCATCGTCGGCATCCGCGCCCCGGACGCGCCGCCACCGGAGAGCGGGAGGGCGGCGGCATGAGCCGGATGAAGCGCTGGCTGCTGCCGCTGCTGGCGGTGCTCGGCGCCATCGCCGTCTTCATCGTCGCCGGCCGCGGCCAGCAGCCGGTACCGCCGCCGCAGATGGTCACGCCGCCGGCTGTTTCCGGCTACCCGGCCTACATCGCCGGCGCCGGCATCATCGAGGCGGCGTCGCGCGATATCGCCATCGGCACGCCGGTCGCCGGCCTGTGCGTCGAGGTGGCGGTGCGGGTGGGCGACCGGGTCAACGCCGGCGACCTGCTGTTCCGCCTCGACGACCGCGATCTCGCCGCCCAGCTCGCCAGCCGCCGCGCCGCCCTGCAGGTGACCCGCGCCCGGGTGCCGGAGACGGAAGCGACGCTCGCCGACATGCGCAATCAGCTGCGGCTGGCCGAGGCGGTGACCGACCGCCGCGCCATCAGCGTCGAGGATCTGACCAAGCGCCGCTATGCGGTGCAGCTGGCGGAGGCCCGACTGCGCACCGCGCAGGCCGACGTCGCCGCCGCCGAGGCCCAGGTGGGCGAGACCCAGACGAACATCGACCGGCTGAGCGTGCGCGCGCCGGTGGCGGGGCAGGTGCTGCAGGTCAACCTGCGCCCCGGCGAGTTCGCCCCGGCCGGCGCGCTGGCAACGCCGCTGATGCTGCTCGGCAGCATCGAGCGGCTGCACGTGCGCATCGATATCGACGAGAACGACGCCTGGCGCTTCCGGCCCAACGCCAAAGCGCGCGCCTACCTGCGCGGCAACCGCGACCTCGCCGTCGATCTCCGCTTCGAATACGTCGAGCCGTTCGTCCTGCCGAAGCGCTCGCTGACCGGCGAGAGCGCCGAACGGGTGGACACCCGGGTGCTGCAGGTGGTCTACAGCTTCCCCGCCGGCGCGCTGCCCGCCTACGTCGGCCAGCAGGTCGATGTGTTCATCGACGCACCGCCGACGGCGGCGGCGGAACCTGCGGCCGGCAACCCGTCGTGAGCCGGCACCGCCCGTCCGCGGCGGCGGCGGCGGCGGCTATCAGCCTGCTGCTGCTCGCCGGCTGCACCCTCGGCCCCGACTTCAAGCCGCCGGAGATGCCGACGCCGGCGGCGTGGTCGGCGCCGCTGCCGGACGCCTTTGCCGACGTTTCCGCCGGCGCGGCGTGGTGGCAGGGCTTCGGCGATGCGGATCTCGACCGGCTGATCGAGCGGGCGCTGATCGCCAACCGCGACCTGGAACGCGCCGTCGCCGTCATCGCCGAGGCGCGGGCGCTGCGCACCCAGGCAGCGGCTTCGTTCTACCCGCAGGTGGACGGCAGCGCCTCGGTCACCCGGCGGCGGCAGAGCACCGCCGGCTCCGGCGGCGGTTTCGGTACCGCCGGCGTCGGCAGCGCCGACCGCTCGTCGATCGATACGTTCTACGAAGCCGGCTTCGATGCCGCCTGGGAGCTCGACGTGTTCGGCAAGACCCGGCGCGCGGTGGAGGCGGCCGAGGCCGGCGTCAACGCCGAGACCGACGCCGCCAACGGCGTGCGGCTGACGCTGATCGGCGATGTCGCCCGCGCCTACGTCGATGCCCGCGGGCTGCAGCGGCGGATCAAGGTGACCGAAGCCACCATCGCGGCGCAGCGCGACACCGTCGGCCTGACCCGCGCCCGCTTCCAGGCCGGCACCGGCAACGGCCTCGATGCCGTTCGTGCCGAGGCGCAGCTCGCCAGCTTCGAGGCGGAACTGCCGCCGCTGCGCGCGGCGTTCGCCACCGACGTGCACCGCCTCGGCGTGCTGACCGGTCAGGCGCCCGGCGCGCTGGCCGAGATACTGGCGCCGCCAGCGCCGGTGCCGATGATGGCGGCAACGCCGCAGGCGGGCGTGCCGGCCGGACTGCTGCGCCGCCGGCCGGACATCCGCGAGGCCGAGCAGCGGCTGGCGCAGGCCACCGCCGACATTGGCGTCGCCGTCGCCGAGCGCTACCCCAGCTTCTCGCTGCCCGGCACCATCAGCCTGACCAATACCAAGCTGATCGACCTGTTCCGCAAGGCGAGTCTGGTGTGGGCGATTGGCCCCGACGTCAGCGTGCCGCTGTTCGACGCCGGCTTCCGCCGCGCCGAGGTCGAGCTGCGCTACGCCCGCCAGGCGCAGGCGCGCGCCGCCTGGGAACAGACGGTGCTGCTGGCGCTGGAGGAAGTGGAGAACGCGCTGGCCAACTGGCGCGAGGAGGCGGACCGCCACAAGGCGCTGGTTGCATCCGCCGACGGCAACGCCGATGCGCTGGCGCTGGCGACGGAGCTCTATACTCGCGGCCTCGCCAGCTTCCTCGACGTGCTCGACGCGCAGCGGGCGCTGTTCCTGGCGCAGAGCGCGCTCGCCGCCAGCGAGGCGGCGCTGAGCACCGACCTCGTCGCCCTGTACAAGGCGCTCGGCGGCGGCTGGGCGGCCGATCCGGCGGTGGCGGCCGCCGGGTCGTAGACGAAGCGCGCTTCCGCAGAGGCGGCGCCGGCCTCAGGACGCCTGCTGGCGGCGGGCGAAGCCCTGCGGGTGGGCGGCACGCCAGCGCCAGGCCGAGGCCACCATCTCGTCGAGCGCGGCGAAGCGCGGCTGCCAGCCCAGCTCGCCGCGGATGCGTGCCGGATCGGCGATCAGCACCGGCGGATCGCCGGGCCGGCGCGGGCCGATGCGCGCCGGCAGCGGGTGGCCGGTGACTCGGCGCACCGCGTCCAGCACCTCGTGCACCGAATAGCCGCGGCCGATGCCGACGTTGTAGCGGCAGCTGCCGTCGTCGAGGGCGGCGAGCACGCGAAGGTGGGCGTCGGCGAGATCGCAGACGTGGATGTAGTCGCGCAGGCAGGTGCCGTCAGCGGTGGGGTAGTCGTCGCCGTAGACCTCGACGAACGGCCGCTGGCCAAGCACCACCTCGAAGCAGATCGGGATGAGGTGGGTCTCCGGGGCGTGGTCCTCGCCGATCGGGAACTCGGGATGGGCGCCGGCGGCGTTGAAGTAGCGCAGCGCGGCCGAGCGCAGGCCGTGCACCTCGTCGGCCCAGCGCAGGATGCGCTCGATGATCAGCTTCGATTCGCCGTAAGGATTGGCGGGATTGGTCGGAACGTCCTCGTCGATCGGCACCCGCGCGGGCAGGCCGAAGATGGCGCAGGTGGAGGACAGCACCAGCCGGCGGACGTCGTGCTCGACCGCGGTGCGCAGCAGGTTCAGGGCGTTGGTGACGTTGTCGCCGATGTAGCGGAAC
The DNA here is from genome assembly GCA_039808105.1 of Rhodospirillales bacterium. Lineage (GTDB taxonomy): Bacteria > Pseudomonadota > Alphaproteobacteria > Rhodospirillales > Defluviicoccaceae > Defluviicoccus. Next base: position 759 of record JBDHSN010000216.1, on the reverse strand, counting down.
GGCCGCTGCATCGACTCGCCGACCAGCGAGTTGGCGGCGAAGTGCAGGATGCCATCGAAGCGGTGGCGGCCGAACAGGTGGTGCAACGCGGTGGGATCGGCGAGATCGCCGACGACGAGGCTCGCGCCGGGATGGACCGCCTCGCGGTGCCCCTGCTGGAGGTTGTCGAAGACGACGACGCGGTCGCCGCGCGCCAGCAGCTCGACGACCACATGGCTGCCGATGTAGCCGGCGCCGCCGGTGACGAGATAGAGACGGGACATACCGCCGGTGGCTCCCTGTCAGGATGAGAACGCGCGTCGCCGCCTGGCTGCCGCACGGCCATCATACTACGGCACGGAGCCCGGCGGGACTGTGACGGCGCCCCGGCCGGCGCCGGCCTTTGTAGAGCCGCTGGTCGTGCCGCTCAGCCGTCCTCGCCGGGGGAGTGCGCGTCGCGGCGCACCGGCAGCGGCGGCGCCGGCGTGACGGTCTCCTCCGGCATGGCGACGTCGAGCGGCGTGCCGGTGGCGTGGGCGTAGAGGACGAGATCGTTGAGCAACTCGGCCTCAACCTCCGCCGTCCGCCGGTTGCGGCGGATGGTGACCAGCTTGGTCAGCGCGCGGACGTTGAAGCCGTCGTTCTTGATCTCCGCCTTCAGCTCCTTCAGGTCCTCCTTCAGCGCGTCCATATCGTCAAGCAGACGCTCCATCCGCTCCGAATAGGCGGTCAGCTTCTCGCCGGCAGCAGTGCCATGGCCGATCGTCAAGGGTCTCTCCC
>JBDHSN010000215.1:0-5053 GCA_039808105.1 Rhodospirillales bacterium | reverse complement strand
CCGCCGACGGTCACCCCGAGTTCGACGCCTGGCAATGGGTGGACCTCGCCGCGCTGCCCGGCTTCGCCGTCGACTTCAAGCAGGCCCTCTACCGGGATCTCGTTACCGAATTTGCGCCGGTCGCCGCACTGCTGGCCGCCGGCCGCGACCTGCCGGCAAAAAAGCGCCGCCGCAAGCACGGCTGCCGCAACTGCCTGCGCCTCGGCGACCAAGCCTACTGCCAGAAGAAATGCGAGAAATAACGTTGCGTAGGGTGCTGCTGAGCGAACGCGAAGCGCACCATCCACGGTCCGGACTTCTTCTTTTGGACTGTCAATCAAGGGATACCCCGACCCCGATCTGCCTCGTGCGGCAATATGCGGATAATTGGTGCGCTTCGCTGCGCTCAGCGGCACCCTATAGCATCCCCTTGCCGTGCCGGGTCGCTCCCGCCATGGTGCGGCCATGACTCATGACGGGCAGCGGGGCGTAGCGCTCATCACCGGGGCGGCGCGGCGGATCGGGGCGGCGGTGGCCCGCGAGCTGGCGGCGGCGGGCTGGGTGGTCGCGGTGCATTACCACCGCTCGGCCGAGGCGGCGGCGGCACTGGTCGGCGAGATCGGAGGCGCCGGCGGCCGGGCGCAGGCGTTTGCCGCCGATCTTGGCAGCGAGGCGGAGACGGCGGCGCTGGTCGGCCGGGTGGCCGGCGCGCTGGGGCCGGTGTCGGCGCTGATCAACAACGCCTCAGTGTTCGAGCGCGACGAGGCGCTGACGGCGACGCGCGAGAGCTGGGATGCGCACCTGCAGGTCAACCTGCGGGCGCCGTTCGTGCTGACCCAGGCGTTCGTCCGGCAGGTGCCGGAGACGGGCGGCGCCGTCGTCAACCTGCTGGACCAGCGGGTGTGGGCGCTGACGCCGCACTTCACCTCCTATACCGTCAGCAAGGCGGCGCTGTGGACGTTGACCCAGACGCTGGCGCTGGCGCTGGCGCCAACGGTGCGGGTCAACGCCGTCGGCCCCGGGCCGGCGCTGCCGAGCGTCCGCCAGAGCCCGGAGCACTTCGCCCGGCAGTGGTCGGGCCTGCCGCTGGCGCGGCCGGCGGCGCCAGCGGAAATCGCCGCGGCCGTCCGCTTCCTGCTTGACGCGCCGTCGATCACGGGCCAGATGATTGCCGTCGACGGCGGTCAGCACCTGCGCTGGAACGGGCGGCAGGGTGGCGAGGATGTCCCCGAGTGACCGCGATCGTCCGACCGGAGGAACGGCAGGCATGACCGCGGACCGGCTGACCGCGGCACAGCCGCTGCGCATCGCCGATGCCCGCAAGGGCATCCGCCACGTTTTCATCCGTGACCTGACGCTGACCTGCTGCATCGGCGTGCATCGGCACGAGGAAATCCGGCCGCAGCGGCTGCGCCTCAACCTCGATCTCGCCGTCCGCGAGGACCGGGCGCTGGAGGACGAGCTGGCCAACGTCGTCTGCTACGAGCGTATCGCCGACGCGGTGCGGGCCACCGTCGGCGGCCGGCACATCCGGCTGCTGGAGACCCTCGCCGACGAGATCGCGGTGATCTGCCTCGCCGATGAGCGGGTGCGGTCGGTGCGGGTGCGCATCGAGAAGCTCGACATCTTCGCCGATGCCACCAGCGTCGGCGTCGAGATCGAACGCTTCGCCGACTAAGCCTCTGGCTCTGCCATATTTTTCAGGCCGCTGGGCCGTTGCGGCCGATGCAGTTTTGCACAGCCCCCACGCTGCACCTGCGTCTTACCCTGCTTGGGTTAGCAGCTTGACGCTATCCGGCACGCGGCGCTTTTCGCGCCGATTAACTTTAGAAAATCAATATGTTCTTGACCCGGCACAGGGACGCGGAAGAGCGCCGGTTGAGAACAGCGAGTGGTGAAACGGGCGGCGCGACCGCTCATCAACAGAGTTTTCCACAGCTTTCCGGGGCGCTTGTTCGCGTGGCGCGTGTGATCGCGCCGGGTTCCCGGCGGCCTTGGCCTGGCGCGCCGCGGCTGAAAGCCGCCGCTTTTCTGCACCGCGTTGACCATCGGGCGGAAGGGCGCACATAAGCAAACGGATGAGTGAACTCTCGCAAGAAGACGTATCGGGCGATCCGCCAGCGCCGGCTCCGGCGCGCGGTGCGGCGGTGGTCGAGGCGTGCCTGGAGCGGCTGCCGTCGGCGCCCGGCGTCTATCGCATGGTCGACGCCAAGGGCGAGGTGCTCTACGTCGGCAAGGCCCGCAACCTGAAGAAGCGGGTCGCCAGCTACACCAGCCCCGGCCGCCTCGGGCCGCGCCTGCACCGGATGGTGGTCGATACGGCGGCGATGGAGTTCGTCGTCACCCACACCGAGGCCGAGGCGCTGCTGCTCGAGTCCAACCTGATCAAGCGGTTGCGCCCCCGCTACAACATCCTGCTGCGCGACGACAAGTCGTTCGCCTGCATCCTCGTCACCGCCGACCACGATTTCCCGCGGGTGCTCAAGCATCGCGGCGCGCAGTCGCGTCCCGGCGACTACTTCGGCCCGTTCGCCTCGACCTGGGCGGTGAACCGGACGCTGACCGCGCTGCAGCGCGCCTTCCTGCTGCGCAGCTGCTCCGATGCGGTGTTCGCGGCACGCACCCGGCCGTGCCTGCTCTACCAGATCAAGCGCTGCTCGGCGCCGTGCGTCGGCCGCATCGGCGTCGCCGAGTACGCGGCGCTGGTCGAGGAGGCGCGCGACTTCCTCAAGGGCGGCAGCCAGCGCGTCCAGCGCGAGCTGGCGCAGCGGATGGAGGCGGCGAGCGAGCGGCTGGAGTTCGAGGAAGCGGCCCGCTACCGCGACCGCATCCGCGCGCTGACCGCGGTGCAGTCGCACCAGGACATCAATCTCGCCGCCATCGGCGATGCCGACGTCGTCGCGGTTGGGCAGTCGGGAAACGCCACCTGCGTCCAGGTGTTCTTTTTCCGCGCCGGCTGCAACTACGGCAACCGCGCCTACTATCCGGATAACGCCGCCGGCGAGGCAGCGGAAGCGGTGCTGGAGGCGTTCGTCGGCCAGTTCTACGAGAGCCGGCAGCCGCCGCCGCTGCTACTGCTCAGCCACGTGCTGCCCAATCAGCCGCTGGTCGAGGAGGCGCTGTCGCTGCGGGCGTCGCGCCGCGTTGCCGTTGCGACGCCGCAGCGCGGAGCGAAGCTCAACCTCGTCCGCCAGGCGCTGGACAATGCCCGCGATGCGCTGGCCCGCCGGCTGGGCGAGAGCGCCTCGCAGCGGGCGCTGCTGGAGGGGCTCGCCCGGCTGCTGGAACTGGAAGCCGCGCCCGAGCGCATCGAGGTCTATGACAACAGCCACGTCGGCGGCAGCGAGGCGATGGGGGCGATGATCGTCGCCGGTGCCGAGGGCCTGATCAAGAGCGCCTACCGCAAGTTCCGCATCCGCAACGAGACCGAAGCGGCGGCGGGCGACGACTACGCGATGATGCGCGAGGTACTCAGCCGGCGGTTCGGGCGGGCGCTGGCCGAGGATGCCGACCGTACGCGCGGCCAGTGGCCGGACCTGATCCTGATCGACGGCGGTGCCGGCCAGCTCGCGGCGGTGCGGAGTGTGTTGCAGGATTTGGGCGTCGTCGATGTGGCGGTGGCGGCCATCGCCAAGGGCCCGGACCGCAACGCCGGCCGGGAGCGCATCTTCCTGCCGGACCGGCCGCCGCTGCAGCCGGCGCCGCGCGATCCGGTGCTGTTCTTCCTGCAGCGGCTGCGCGACGAGGCGCACCGTTTCGCCATCGGCAGCCACCGTGCCCGCCGCACGGCAAAGCTGTCGCACTCGACGGTGGACGACATTCCCGGCATCGGGCCGCGGCGCAAGAAGGCGCTGCTGCATCATTTCGGCTCGGTACGGGCGGTCGAGCGGGCAGGGCTCGCCGACCTGGAGGCGGTGCCGGGAATCAGCCGGTCGATGGCGCAGAAGATCTACGACTGGTTTCACCCCGGCCGGCAGGGCTAGTATGGCCGCCGGGGACACTCTTGCCGGTGATCGATGGAAGCCAACCTGCCCAATGCGCTGACTCTTTCCCGCATCCTGGCGACGCCCGTCGTCTGCCTGCTGCTGTTCGCGGGATCGGATTTCGGCAGCTGGCTGGCGCTGTCGGTGTGGGTGTTCGCCTGCGTCACCGACTTCCTCGACGGCTGGCTGGCGCGCACCTGGCAGCAGCAGTCCAGCTTCGGCCGGATGCTGGATCCGATTGCCGACAAGCTGCTGGTTTCCTCGGTGCTGCTGGTGCTGGTCGGCGTCGACCGGCTCACCGGCGCCTCGATCCTGCCGGCGGCGATCATCCTCTGTCGCGAGATCCTGGTTTCCGGCCTGCGCGAATTCCTGGCGCAGCTGCAGGTGCGGGTGCCGGTTACCCGCCTCGCCAAGTGGAAGACGACGATCCAGATGGTGGCGATTGGCTTTCTCGTCGTCGGCGATGCCGGTCCCATGGTCGGCCCGCTGCGGCCGCAGGAGATCGGCCTCTACGGGCTGTGGGTGGCGGCGGCGCTCACCCTGGTCACCGGCTACGACTACCTGCGGGCCGGCCTGCACCACGTCGCCGCCGATCGCAGCCCTTCCCCCGACCGGAAGTTCCGCGCGGCCCCGCCGATCGAACGCGCCGACGCCCGCGACGCGCGATAGCGGGGGCGGGAGAAGGAGGACGATGCGGCTGCTCTATTTTGCCTGGGTGCGCGAGAAGGCGGGAAGGGGGCAGGAGGAGGTAACGCCGCCGGCCGAGGTCGCCGACGTCGCCGGACTGATCGCCTGGCTGCGCGGCCGCGGCGGCGGTCCCGCCGATGCCCTCGCCGACCTGCGGCTGGTTCGCGTCGCCGTCAACCAGGAATACGTCGCCCTCGACCATCCGGTCGGCGGCAACGACGAGGTTGCATTCTTTCCGCCGGTCACCGGCGGATGATCCGCGTCCAGCAGCAGGACTTCGATGTTGCCGCCGAGCTGGCGGCGCTGCCGGCGGCGGGCGGGCTTTGCCTCTTCATCGGCACCGTCCGCGACGTCAGCGACGGCCGGCCGGTGGCGGCGATGACGCTGGAGCACTACCCCGGCAT
>JBDHSN010000214.1:0-5110 GCA_039808105.1 Rhodospirillales bacterium | reverse complement strand
GCCAGCGCCGGCGCGTGGTACGGCTATAACATCCGCGAGAAGGACCCGGGCAACCCCCTGAAGTCGAGCAACCTGGTCGGGCCGGAATTGCGTCTCGAATACAGCATCACGCCGAACTGGATCGTCTTCGCCGATGGCGCTGCCTTCAACACCGTCGGCACCAGCGAAAGCAACGGCTGGGGCTATCGCGGCGTCGGCGGCATCAGCCACCAGTGGAACATCGGCAACTGGCACCCCTTCATCGGTCCGCACGCCGGCTATATCGGCGGCAAGGGCACCCAGGATGGGATCCTTATCGGGCCGGAAGTTGGCGTGAACTACGACGTCAGCCGCAACTTCTTCCTCTACGCCCGCGCCGCCTACGACCACAACTTCCGCAACGAATGGAACCAGGGGATCGCCAACGGCGGTCTTGGCGCCGGCTATCGCTTCTAGCGGCGCTCACTGGCGGCCCGGAGGCGTCCGGGCCGCCCCCTCAGCGTCGGGATGTGGCCCCTGTGGCGGCGCCTTGGCGCTGTCGCCGGTGCCCACCAGCCGCCGGGCCCTGCGCTATTCGGCCAGCGCGCGGCTGTGGTGGGCGAGGTGCTCGGCGATGAAGGTGGCGATGAAGTAGTAGCTATGGTCGTAGCCGTCGCGCCGGCGAACGGCCAGCGGAATGCCGGCAGCGGCGCAAGCGGCTTCGAACAGCTGCGGCCGCAACTGCGTCTCGAGGAACTCATCGGCCGTACCCTGGTCGATGAGGATCGGCCGCCGCCATGCCGTGCTCTCAACCAGCGCGCAGGCATCGTGCGCCCGCCACGCCGTCTCGTCGGCACCGAGGTAGCCGGTGAACGCCTTGCGCCCCCACGGCACCCGGCTCGGCGCCACAATCGGCGAAAAGGCGGAGAGCGAGCGCCAGCGCTCCGGCTGCGTCAGGGCGATGGTCAGCGCGCCGTGTCCGCCCATCGAGTGGCCGAAGATCCCCCGCCTGCCGATATCGGCGGGGAAGTGGCGGCCGACCAGCTCCGGCAGCTCCCCGGTGACATAGCTGAACATCCGGTAGTGCCGCGACCACGGCTCGGCCGTCGCATCGACGTAGAAGCCGGCGCCGGAGCCGAAGTCGTAATCCTCGTGCTCGCCGGGCAGATCGAGGCCGCGCGGGCTGGTATCGGGGCAGACGAGGATCAGCCCGTGCGAGGCGGCATAACACTGGGCGCCGGCCTTCTCGGTGAAGTTGGCCCAGGTGCAGGTCAGGCCCGAGAGCCAGAACAGCACCGGCCGCAGCGTCGCATCCTCCTCGCCGAACGGCAGGAAGATCGAGAACTCCATCTCCGTGCCGGTCGTGGTGGAGGGGTGCCGCCAGACCTGTTGGCTGCCGCCGAAACAGCGATGGGAGCGCAGCAGCTGCATCGCCTTCCTCCCCTTGCTGCCGCTCAGAGCTTCGCCGAAAGTGATGTAAGCAAGATCAACGCGCTAGAGCAACTGCCCTCGTCATGCGCGGACTTGTTCCGCGCATCCATGTGGGGACTTTGCCCGCCGCAAGACGTGGGTGGCCGGGACAAGCCCGGCCATGACGTTACGTCGTAGTGCATTAATTCTAAGCGATTCATTCTCAGAACAGCACGACGCTGCGGATCGATTCACCCGCGTGCATCAGCCGGAAGCCCTCGTTGATCTGCTCAAGCGGCAGCGTGTGGGTGATCAGGCTGTCGATGTCGATGCGGCCTTCCATGTACCAGTCGACGATCTTCGGCACATCGCGGCGGCCGCGGGCGCCGCCGAAGGCGCTGCCGCGCCACACCCGGCCGGTGACCAGCTGGAACGGCCGGGTTGCGATCTCCTCGCCGGCGCCGGCGACGCCGATGATGATGCACTCGCCCCAGCCCTTGTGGCAGCACTCCAGCGCCTGGCGCATCAGCCCGACGTTGCCGACGCACTCGAAGGCATAGTCGGCGCCGCCGCGGGTGAGATCGACGAGGTAGGGGACGAGATCGCCCTCCACCTCGCGCGGATTGACGAAATGGGTCATGCCGAACTTCTCGGCCATGGCCCGCCGGCCGGGATTGATGTCGACGCCGACGATCATCTCGGCGCCGACCATGCGCGCCCCCTGGATGACGTTGAGGCCGATGCCGCCGAGCCCGAAGACGATGACGCGCGCGCCCGGCTCCACCTTGGCGGTGTAGATGACGGCGCCGATGCCGGTGGTCACGCCGCAGCCGATGTAGCAGATCTTGTCGAACGGCGCGTCCTCGCGCACCTTCGCCACCGCGATCTCCGGCAGTACGGTGAAGTTGGCGAAGGTCGACGTGCCCATGTAGTGCAGCACCGTCTCGCCGCCGACGGAGAAGCGGCTGGTGCCGTCCGGCATCACCCCGCGCCCCTGGGTGGGACGGATCGCCTGGCACAGGTTGGTCTTGGGGTTGAGGCAGTACTCGCACTGCCGGCACTCGGGCGTATAGAGCGGGATGACGTGATCGCCGGGACGTACCGAGGTCACCCCGGCACCGACCTCGACGACGACGCCCGCACCCTCATGGCCGAGGATGCAGGGGAACAGCCCTTCCGGATCACGCCCCGAGAGCGTGTAGTCGTCGGTGTGGCAAAGCCCGGTCGCCTTGATCTCGACCAGTACCTCGCCGGCGCGCGGGCCTTCCAGCCGCACCGTCTCGATGGAAAGCGGCGCCCCCGCCTTCCACGCCACCGCCGCCCGCACGTCCATCGCTCCGACCCTTTGTTGCTCTGCCGAACACCCCGCTCCTTGTCGCGCGGGGCAGCAGCCTAGCACGCCCGCCGCCGCCGGCACCACGCCGCTATCGGCGTCAGGACCGTCGCCGCAGCGGCGGGCGATGTCGGCGAGGCACTCCAGCCGTCCGTGGTCGGCAGCGCCCCGCCCCCGCCCGCGGTGCAGGGCCAGGTGCAGGGCCGGCGTGTCGTGGACGCCCTACCAATTTCGTACTATGATGCGCGCAGCGGGCGACAGAATGGGTCCCGAAGCGGGCTCCGGTTGCGCAAAAGGGGGGCATCCTCGAGCAGCCAGCACGAGGACGCGGATCTGCTGGCGCCCTTATCGGGGGGGCGAGGTGGGCGCCGTCGCTGCAATCATCATCGAGCTGAAGGGGCCGCGCGGGCACCGGCCGGTGCCCGTGACGCTGCCGGCCGGCTCCACCCTGTCGATCGGCAGCGCCTGCCCCAGCCAGGTCCTCATCGATGACGCCGGCATTCTGGCGCAGCATGCACTACTGCGCCACGAGGCGCACGGCTGCTGGATCGAGTCCGTCGATGGCGCCGCAATCAAGCTGAACGGGCGGCTTCTCGACGGCCCTGCCCCACTGGCCGACGGCGACTGGCTGCTCCTCGGCGCCATCCCCTATCTCGTGACTTTCGCAGACGCCCGCGCCGATCTGCCGGCGGCCCCCGCCGCAGCGCCAGACCAAGGCGAGCGGTGGCTGATCGTCGGGCGGCTGCCGGAATGCGACATCAGCATCGATTCACCGGCGATCTCCCGCAGGCACGCCCGCCTGCGGGTAACGCCGGCGGGGACCGCCTGCCTGGAGGACCTCGGTTCCACCAACGGCACTTTCGTCGGTGGCCGGCGCATCAGTGGCCGCGCGCTGCTGGCGCGCGGTGCGCGCGTCCAGTTCGCCAATGTGACGTACCTTTTCGATGGCATGACGCTGCGGCAGACGCAAGGTGCGAGCCACGTCAGGTTGGTCGCCCGCGGACTCGGCAGGACGGTGATCGACACCGTTACGCGGCAGCCGCGGGCGCTGCTGCACGACGTGAACCTCGCCATCGAGCCCGGGGAATTCGCCATCATTTTCGGAGCCAGCGGCTCGGGAAAATCGACCCTGGTAGACGCGCTCTCCGGCCGACGTCCGGCAACCGCGGGCGCCGTCCTCTATAACGGTCTCGATCTCTATACTCATTTCGAGGCCTTCCGCTCCTCGATCGGGTATGTGCCGCAGCAGGACATCGTGCACCGGCGGATCACTGTCGGCCGCGCACTGGCGTACACCGCGCGGCTGCGGCTGCCTGAGGATACGTCCGAGCGGGAGATCGAAGGCCATGTCTCCCACGTGCTCAGCCGCGTGGGACTGTCCAACAAGGCCGACGTTCCGATCGGCACTCCGGAACCGCTCTCCGGCGGCCAGTTCAAACGGCTGTCGCTGGCGGTGGAGCTGATCTCCAATCCGGCCGTGCTCTTCCTCGACGAGGCCACCAGCGGTCTCGATGCCGCAACCGACAAGCGGATGATGCGCCTGTTCGCCGAGCTTGCCGCCGATGGCAAGACGGTGGTGTGCGTTACCCACACCCTTGAGAATGCCGACGCCTGCGACCTGGTGGTGCTGATGCACCACGGCCTCGTCATCTACGTGGGTCCCCCCGAAGGCGCCAACGACCATTTTGAGGTGCGGCGGCTGAGCGAGATCTACGAGAAGCTCGAGTCGCGCCAGCCCATGCAGTGGCGGAAGCACTTCATCGCCTCCCGGTACCACGACGACTGGGTGCGGCGCCGGGTGCATCCGACAGCCGACGATGAATTCCGGGCCCCGGTGGTGCCGGCCCGGGACCGCTGGCGACGCCCGCTGCATAACGGGCGGCGGCAGATGGCGATCCTGACCCGGCGCTACATCGACCTCATTCTCGCCGACCGGCGCAGCCTCGCCCTGCTGCTCGGGCAGGCGCCGGTCATCGGGTTTGTCATCGCCGGGGTGTTCGACGTTGACGAGGGAGCGCGGCGGGCGACGGCCGAGGCGCAGGTCTCGTTCATGCTGGTGCTCTCGTCGATCTGGTTCGGCTGTCTCAACTCCGCACGGGAGATCGTCAAGGAATTGCCGATCTGGCGTCGCGAGCGTGCGGTCAATCTTCAGCCGCTTCCTTACCTTGCGAGCAAGCTCGCACCGCTCGCCGCGATTGCCGGCCTGCAGGTGGCAGCGCTCGTAACCACCGTCACCCTCGTTCTTGGTCTTTCCGGGCGCGGCTGGGCGCAGGTCGCCGTGCTGTGGCTCGCGGCCGTCGCGGCGACGGCAATGGGCCTGATGATGAGCGCCATCGCCACTTCCAGCGACAAGGCGATTGCGATGGTGCCGGTGCTGCTCATTCCGCAAGTGATCCTGTCGGGGGCGAT
>JBDHSN010000213.1:0-5169 GCA_039808105.1 Rhodospirillales bacterium | reverse complement strand
GGCCACTGGGTGGCGATCGCCTGCACCACCGACAAGATGTTCGAGCGGCTTTCGGAGGCGATGGAGCGCCCGGAGCTCGCCTCGCACCTGCTCTACGGCGAGCAGCGCAAGCGGCTGGCAGCGCGCGACGAGGTCAACGCCATCGTCATCGACTGGGTTGGCTCGCTGATGCGCGACGAGGTCCTCGAGCGCTGCGTCGCCAACGAGGTGCCGATCGGCAAGCTCAACTCCATCGCCGATATTTTCGAGGACGAGCACTTCCGCGCCCGCCACAACCTTGCGACCGTCGAGGAGGAGGGGGTGGGGCCGGTGGTGGTGCCGGGGGTGGTGCCGACGCTGTCGGCGACACCGGGCCGCATCACCAACCTCGGCCCGGCGCTGGGCAACGCCACCTACGAGGTGATGCGCGAGCTCCTCGAGCTGACCGCGGCGGAGATCGCCGACCTGCGCCGGCAGAAGATCGTCTGAGCGCGCCAACACCGGGAGAAGGCAGGCAGATGACCGCAGCTTCGAATTCCCCGCTGCCGCTCGCCGGCATCCGCGTCATCGACGTGGCGACGGTGATCGCCGCACCCTACTGCGCCGGCATTCTCGGCGAGTTCGGCGCCGAGGTGCTGAAGGTGGAGCATCCGATCGGCGGCGATGCCTGCCGGCGGTTCGGTACCCCGACCAGCCGCGGCGATACCCTCACCTGGCTGTCGGAGGCGCGCAACAAGAAGTCGGTCACCATCGATCTGCACCGCAAGGAGGGCGTCGAGCTGTTCAAGCGGCTGGTCGCCGAGACCGACATCGTCTGCGAGAACTTCCGGCCGGGAACCCTGGAGAAGTGGGGCGTGGGCTGGGAGGTGCTGCGGGAAATCAACCCGCGCCTGATCATGCTGCGGCTGTCCGGCTACGGCCAGACCGGCCCCTACAAGGACCGCCCCGGCTTTGCCCGCATCGCCCACGCCGTCGGCGGCCTCGCCTATCTCGCCGGCATGCCGAAGGGCACGCCGGTCACCCCCGGCTCGACCACGCTTGGCGACTACATGAGCGGGCTCTACGGCTGCATCGGCGTGCTGCTGGCGCTGCGCCACCGCCAGAAGACGGGGCAGGGGCAGTACATCGATACCGCCCTCTACGAGAGCATCTTCCGCTGCACCGACGAGCTGGCGCCGGCCTATGCGATGTACGGCACCGTGCGCGAACGGCGCGGGCCGCACATCGAGAGCGGCTGCCCCTACGGCCATTTCCCCACCAAGGACGGCAAATGGGTGGCGATCGCGTGTACCACCGACAAGATGTTCGCGCGGCTGGCCAACGCCATGGGCCGCCCGGAGCTGGCGTCGTCCAGCCTCTACGGCGAGCAGAAGGCGCGGCTGGACAACCGCAGCGACGTCAACGAGATCGTGCGCGACTGGTGCGGCTCGCTCGACCGCGACGCGCTGCTGGCGCGCTGCCATGCCCACGATGCGCCGGCCGGGCCGCTCAACAACATCGCCGACATCTTCGGCAACCGGCAGTTCCACGCCCGCCGCAACCTCGTCGCGTTCGATCTCGGCGAGCAGGGCGAGACGGTGATCATCCCCAACGTCCTGCCGCGCCTGTCGGAGACGCCGGGGCGGATCGAATCGCTGGGGCCGTCGCTCGGCGAGCACACCGACGAGGTGCTGGGCGGCCTGCTCGGCCTGTCGGAGGAGGAAATCGCGGCGTTGCGGGAAAAACGGGTGATCTGACGCGGCCGCCGGCCGCGGCCGCAAGGCCGGGCACGGAACGACAGGTCCCCATCCCCACGCTGGCCGGCGGTGCCCGCTGCGCGCTCAGGCCGGCGGCAACGGCGGCGCGCCATCCCAGGGCGTCGCGAAGATCGGCCATCCCGTTGAGCCGGTCGGACGCCAGCCACCTGTCGGCTGCGCCTGCGCCCGGAAAGCCGGAGCCGAGGGCCCCGGTGCGTGGGGCGGAGCCAGGATGGCCTGTTGCTCGATGGCGGCGAGAAGCTGGGCGACGCAGTCGCGGACGCGCGCGTCCTGCAGCGGCTCACAGCCGAAGCTGACGCCGTGCAACGTCAGCTCCGTCCCGCCGTCCTCCGGCTCGCCGAAGATGACAGCGATGCGCACCGGGCTGAGCGTCGATGTCGCCGGCAGCATCGCCTCCTGACCGGCGATGCGCGTCGGCGCTACCCCGGAGATCGTCCAGCCGAGGTGGGAAAGGGCCACCCTGCACAGCGTGTGCGCCTGCTTTTGCGGCATATTGATGGTAATTGACGTGCGAAACCTCGACATGTCCCCTCTCACGTCCAGGCACAGTCAAATCCCGCTAGTTTATTGTGGCTACTTTTATCCACACCGACAGTGCCAGGAAGCCAAGTAGGCTGTACCCGAAAGTCCCTTGTGGGCGGAGTATTGCGACAGCGGGGTTCTTGTCGCAACAGTTTTCTATGACGCTCAGTAAAGAACGTATCGCGGTGGTGGCGCCGGAGCTGCCGGGGTTCGCTCTATCGACATCGCCGATTCCGCCGGCGTGACGGACGCGGCCGCGGGTCGCTCATAAGGGGATGCAAACGGCTGGCGATGCCCTTAGATTAAGGCCGGGCGGGGCTGTGGGGTGCGTCCAGGCCCATGCGTCCCTCCGGCCAACAGTGACCCTGAGGGAGCTGTCCCCGCCGGGCCCGTGGGCCCGGCACTACGGCGCCCACCTGCGCGAGCAGGCCAGAGAGGATCACCCGGGCCGACGGCCACTGCGGCTCCGCCTTCCCGCCTGTCGGAGCCGTGCCGGCGCTGCAGGCCGTCACCGGCATCTCAGGGACAGCATGCTATCGCAACAGCCGTCAGCATCGATCAAGGATCGCAAGCAGGAACTGCGCCGGCGCATGCGGGCGATGCGGCTGGTCGCCGATCAGAAGGAAGGGCCGGACGCGGCGCTGGCGGTGGCGCGCCTGGCGCTGCCGCGCCGTGCCGAGCTCGGGCTGGCCGCGGGCGCGGTCGTTGCCGGCTACTGGCCGATCGCAACCGAACTCGACGTGCGCCCGCTGCTGGCCCGGCTGGAGACGGCCGGTATCGCCTGCGCGCTGCCGGCGGTTGAGCCGGGCTGCGATGTGCTGGTTTTCCGCCGCTGGCGCCCCGGCGAGGAACTGGTGCCCGGCATCTTCGAGACCATGCAGCCGCCGGCGAGCGCCGCCGTCGTCGCCCCGGATGCGCTGCTGGTGCCGCTGCTGGCGGTCGATCGCGCCGGTCGGCGGTTGGGCCACGGCCGCGGCTGGTACGACCGGACGCTGGCGGCCCTGCGGCAGGCGGCCGCCGGCCGCAGCGGTCCCGTTGCGGTCGGCGTCGGATTCGCTGCCCAGGTCGTCGGGCAGGTGCCGGCCGATGCCAACGATCAGCCGGTGGACTGGATTCTCACCGGCGAGGCGCTGATGCGCTGCGAGCGCCGCCCGTAGCGCCATCCATCTCCCCCGCGAGCAGAGGAAAGAGGTCTTTCGCGAATGAAGCTCCTTTATTGTGGTGATGTCGTCGGCCGCGCCGGGCGGCGGGCGGTATGCGACCGCATGCCGCAGTTGCGTCGCCACCTCGACCTCGACTTCGTCGTCGTCAACGGCGAGAACGCGGCGCACGGCTTCGGCATCAGCCCGGAGATCTGCCGCGAGTTCTACGATGCTGGCGTGGATGTCGTCACCACCGGCAACCACGCCTGGGACCGGCGCGAAATCATCGAGTATATCGCCCATGACGACCGGCTGCTGCGGCCGCTCAACTATCCCGAGGGGACACCCGGGCTGGGCGCCAACGTCTATACGACCGCGGACGACCGCCGGGTCATGGTCCTCCAGGTCATGGGCCGCCTGTTCATGGATCCCCTCGATGATCCTTTCGCCGCCGCCGAGCGGGCGCTGCGCAATCACCGCCTCGGCTCCTCCGTCGACTGCATCATCGCCGACATCCATGCCGAGGCGACCAGCGAGAAGATGGCGATGGGCCATGTCCTCGACGGTCGCGTCAGCCTCGTCGCCGGCACCCACAGCCACGTGCCGACCGCCGATGCGCACATCCTGCGCGGCGGCACGGCGTACATCACCGACATCGGCATGTGCGGCGACTACGACTCGGTGATTGGCATGGAGAAGCGCGGCGCCATCACCCGCTTCGTCTCGAAGCTGCCGAGCGGGCGCCTGGAGCCGGCCGAGGGCGAGGCGACGCTGTGCGGCGTCTACGTCGAGACCGACGATGACAGCGGCCTCGCCCGGCGGGTCGCACCGTTGCGCGTCGGCGGCCGGCTGAGCCCGATATGGCCGGCATGACGAGCGGCCGCGCGGTAAAGCAGTAACGCCAGCCTGTCGGCAGATGGCGCATTCGAGTAGCGATAACGCGAATTGATCTCAGTCATAATCTATTGCGCCGCCCCACCCGGAACGCCGCTGCCGGCACTTCACCGCTAGAAAGCAAGTCGTCTTCCGCAGCCTTCAGTAGAATCGTATTACCTATACTGGGGCAAAATTATTCCACCGTGTTGACCCAATCAGGACGTTTACTCTATCCTGCTCCGGGGCAATCATGGCTTGCACAATCGCGGATTGTGGAGCGGCAGATTCACGTGGTGGGACGCTATGTCTGTATCTCGCGCAATAACGAACCGCCTGGTGCGGTTATCGGTCTTCGGGACCCTCGGCATCGGTGCTTCTATGGTTGCGGGTGTTGCCGCAGCCCAGACTGAGGAGGCGGGAGCGTTCACCAGCGTGCTTGGCGCCGCCGCACCGCAAGCTGCAGAGAAAAGTGTGACGCCTTCGTCGGTCAGACTGCCGGGTAATACCGAAGATTACTTCCGCAAGATATTTCCGCTTTACATGGGCGCTCCGCTCCCGGCCCGGGTCTACAACCAGGGGGGTATTCCAAAATACGTCCCGATGCTGGAGGTGGACGGCAATCCCCATGGGATTCTCGGTTCGTTTCAGCCGAAAGGAAGCACCCGGACGGCCGATAACGCGTTCTTCCAGTCGCTGGGCACCAACGGCCGCGCCTGCATCACCTGCCATCAGCCGCCCAGCGGCATGAGCGTCAGCGTCCGCAACATTCAGGCACGGCTGGTGGCGACGGGCGGCCGCGACCCGATCTTCGCCCCGGTCGATGGTGCCAACTGCCCGAACCAGGTGAAGGCTGCCGACACCTCGCCCTCGCTCTACCAGAGCCGCCGCGGCAA
>JBDHSN010000212.1:0-5207 GCA_039808105.1 Rhodospirillales bacterium | reverse complement strand
ATGGCCGATCTCGGCCGCTCCTGGACGATGTCCTGGGTCGGCAACCTCGCCGGCTCGGTGTTCGTCGCCGCGCTGTTCGTCGGTGGCGGCGGCGGGCAGGTACTCAAGGAGGGCGCCGACCTGGTGTTCAAGGTGGCGGCCGCCAAGATGAATGCCGACCCGATGGCCCTGGTGCTGCGCGGCGCGCTGTGCAACTGGCTGGTGTGCCTCGCCATCTGGATGAGCGCGCGGGCGAAGGACGATGCCGCCAAGTGCATCCTGATCTTCTGGTGCCTGTTCGCCTTCATCGCCTCGGGCTACGAGCACTCCATCGCCAACATGACGATCTTCGCCATCGCCCTGCTGGGCAGCCATCCCGAGACGGTCTCGCTCGGCGGTGCCGCCTACAACCTGCTGTTCGTCACCATCGGCAACACCATCGCCGGCGCGGTGTTCATGGCGCTCGGTTACTGGACGGCGGATGGACGGCTCACCGCCTCCCGGCGCGGGCCGCTGGCGACCGCAGAGCCGGCCGAGTAGGCGCGATGGACGGCACCTTCGCACCCGAGCCGCGGTCCGACGACTTCACGCCGGAGCAGCGGCGCTATCTGGAGGGCCTGGTCGCCGGGATGATCGCGACCCGGTCCTTCGATGCCGCCAGCAGCCTGCCGCCGGCGCCGGTCGGGCCCGATGCCCCGCACCTGCTGGCCATGGCCCGCTTCGAGGCCGAGGGGAAGACCCTCGTCGATCAGGAGAAATTCAAGCGGGAGGAGCACCCGCTCGACGCCTATGCGCGGATGAAGGCGCAGGCGGAGAGCGGCCAGTACCCCAAGCCGCCGGACAATTTCCGCTGGCGCTTCCACGGCCTGTTCTACGTGGCGCCGAACCAGAACTCGTACATGTGCCGGCTGCGCATCCCCAACGGCATCGTCAACCATTGGCAGATGGCCGGCCTGGCGCTGCTGGCGGAGACCCACGGCGGCGGCTACGCCCACGTCACCACCCGGGCCAACCTGCAGATCCGCGAGATCGAGGCAGCCAAGGCGGTGAGCCTGATCGAGGCGATCCAGAGCCTCGGGCTGCACACCCGCGGTTCCGGTGCCGACAACATCCGCAACGTCACCGGTACGACCACCGCCGGCATCGACCCGCAGGAGCTTCTCGATACCCGCCCTTACGCCCGCGAGTGGCACTTTCACGTCCTCAACAACCGCCTGCTGTCGGGCCTGCCGCGCAAGTTCAACGTCGCCTTCGACGGCGCCGGACGCATCGCGACGCTGGAGGACACCAACGACATCGGCTTCCAGGCGGTGCAGGTGGTCGAGGCCGCCGGCATCGAGCCGGGCATCCGCTTCCGGCTGATGCTGGGCGGCATCACCGGCCACCGCGACTTCGCCGCACCCACCGGCGTCTACCTGGAGCCCGCCGAGGCGACCGCCGTCGCCGATGCGGTCGTCCGCGTGTTCATCGACGAGGGCGACCGCACCAACCGTGAGAAGGCGCGGCTCAAGTACGTGCTGGACGCCTGGGGCTTCGAGAGATTCCTCGCCGCGGTGGAGGAGAAGCTCGGCCGGCCGCTGTTGCGGCTTCCCGATGAGGTGGTCAAGCCGCGGCCCGAACCCGACAGGCTGGCCCATATCGGCGTGCACCCGCAGAAGCAGAAGGGTCTCAACTGGATCGGCGTCGTACTGCCGACCGGGCGGATGACCGCGGACGAGATGCGCGGCCTCGCCGACATCGCCCGGCGCTTCGGCGACGGCGACCTGCGGCTGACCGTCTGGCAGAACCTGCTCATCTCCGGGGTGCCCGATGCCAAGGTGGCCGACGCCCTGGCGGCGCTGGCCGCCATTGGCCTGTCGGCGGAGGCGACGCCGATCAGAGCCGGCCTCGTCGCCTGCACCGGCAACACCGGCTGCAAGTTCGCCGCCTCGGACACCAAGGGCACGGCGGAGATGATCGCCGCCCACGTCGAGGCGCGGCTGGAAATGGACCAGCCGGTGAACATCCACTTGACCGGCTGCCACCATTCGTGCGCGCAGCACTACATCGGCGACATCGGCCTGCTCGCGTGCAAAATCCCGGTGCCGGGAGACGAGGATCCCATCGAGGGCTTCCACATCGTCGTCGGTGGCGGTTCGGGCAGCCACGCCCGCATCGGCCGTGAGATCTTCCACGACATTCCCAGCGCCGACTGCCCGGCGGCGGTCGAGAGCCTGCTTGCCGCCTACTTGGCGCACCGCCTGGCACCGGAAGAGACGTTCTTCGACTTCGCGGCACGCCACGACGATGACGCCCTGCGCGCCCTCGCCGCCGCCGCCGGAGGATGCCCGTGAGCCTGCTGCTGCCGCCGCGTCTCGACATCGTCCCCGCGGATGCGCCGTTCAGCCCGCACCAGCGCCGGCTGCTGAACGCCTTCTTCCTCGAGGTGATGCTGAAGACGGCGCCGCCGCCGATGGCGGCGCCGTCCGTAGCGCCACCCCCGGCAGCAGAGAGCACGCCGTGGAAGGACCCGGCGCTCGACATCGCCGAGCGCATGACCCTGGCCGAGGGCCGGCCGCTGCTGCAGCGCATGTCGGCGGCGGTGGCCCAGCAGGACTGCGGCCAGTGCGGCTACCTGTGCAGCACCTACTCGCAGGCGATCTTCGACCACGCCGAGCCGCGGCTGAACCTCTGTGTTCCCGGCGGCAAGGCCACCGCCCGCATGCTGAAGGCGCTGGTCGAGGAGATGGGCGGCGGCGTGCTCGATCCGGACGAGCAGGCGGCGAAGGCGGCGGCGGCGCCGAAGGACGACCCGGGCGCTCCTCCCGGCTATTCGCGCGCCGCGCCGGTCAAGGCGCGCTTCGTCGGCCGCCGCCGGCTCAACCGGGAGGGCTCGGAGAAGGCGACCTGCCACATCGAGATCGACCTGGCGGAATCGGGGCTGGCCTACGCGGTGGGCGACAGCCTCGGTATCCTGCCGCGCAACCCGCCGGCGCTCGCCGATGCGATCATCGCGGCGGTGGACGTTCCGCCCGACTTTCCGATCGCCGGCGAGCCGCTGCGCGACGTGCTGATCGAGCGCGCCTCGCTGGCACCGGCACCGGACGCGCTGTTCCAGTTCATCTCCTACCTGACCGGCGGCGAGCGGCGGCAGAAAGCGAAGGCGCTGGCCAAGGGCGAGGACCCGGACGGCGACGCCGAGACCCTCGACGTGCTGGCGGCCTTGCAGAAGTTTCCCGGCATCCGCCCCGATCCGGAAGCGCTGATCGAGGTCCTGGAGCCGCTGCAGCCCCGCCTCTATTCCATCTCGTCATCGCCGAAGACGCAGCCCGGCCGGGTCACCCTGACGGTGGACCGGGTCAACTACGTCATCGACGGGCGCGAACGGCTGGGCGTCGCCTCGACGTATCTCGGCGACCGCATCGCCGCCGACGCCGACCTGCTGGTCTACGTGCAGAAAGCGCACGCCTTTGGCCTGCCGGCCGACGGCAACACCCCCATCATCATGGTCGGCCCCGGCACCGGCGTCGCACCGTTCCGCGCCTTCCTGCACGAGCGTTTGGCGACCGAGGCGAAAGGCCCGGCGTGGCTGTTCTTCGGACACCAGCGCAGCGCCTGCGACTTCTTCTACGAGGAGGAATGGGAGATGCTGCGCCAGCGCGGCACGCTCACCCACCTTTCCCTCGCTTGGTCGCGCGACGGCGCCACCAAGACCTACGTGCAGGACAAGATGCGCGAGCACGGCGCCGAGCTGTGGCGGTGGCTGGAGCAGGGCGCCCACTTCTACGTCTGCGGCGATGCCAAGCGCATGGCCAAGGACGTCGAGACGGCGCTCACCGACATCGCCGCCGCCCACGGCGGCAAGTCGGCGGCAGAAGCGAAGGCAGCGATCGACGCGCTGCGTCAGGCGGGCCGCTACCAGGCCGACGTCTACTGAGCGGAGCACGGCGGCAGCGACCTCCTGACCGGCGCCCGGTTGCGCGTCTGACCGCTTGACTTGACGAGCAATCGCGACCGGCACGCCACGCCGCGAACATCGCCGGTCCGCGCCCGCGGCCGCCCTCCGCCGGCGCTGCGCGGACGCGGCTGCGTCGCGCGCGATAATCCGGGCGCTTCCCCCGGAAAAAGCTGCTCGCGCCCCGGCACGGCAACTCTGTAAGCTGCCGGGTGCGCGCGCTATCAAGCCGAGATGCGAGGCGCTTCCGGCCCCGTCCGGAGCGACGCCGCCGCGCTCCCGTGACGCCACAGGTTTGCCGATGGCCCTGATCCTCTGGAGCAACGACTACAGCGTCGGCATCGAAGCTCTCGATGCCGACCACATCGTCGTGGCCAGCCTGATCAACCTGATCGACGATGCGAAGCAGGGAGGCAGCGACGAGGCCGCCGTCGGCCGGGTGCTCAAGGTGCTGGTCGATCATGCCTACGCCCACTTCGCCCGCGAAGAGGCCTTTCTGGAGGCGCACGACTATCCCCACCTCAAGCAGCATCGGCAGGAACATCGCCTGCTCGCCGACCAGTTGCGGGAACTGCACCAGGACTATGAGCGCACGCCGGATCCGGCGATCAGCCGCGAGATCATGGAGCTGCTCAACTACTGGCTGATCGAGCACATCCTCAAGGTGGATATGCACTACAAGACGTTTCTCGAACAAACCGGGGCGTAACACCGGAGCTGCGGGGGAGGTTTCCGCCTCTCCTTCCCGCGTCGCTCCGGCTGCTGGCTTAGATCAGGCCGGTGCCGGATCCAATCGCCGCAGTCGGCCGCCGCTTTCCACGACCCACACCTCAATGCCGGGAAAGTGGCGCAGGAGGGCCGGCGCCCGCTCCCGTGGCATCACCGCGAGCGCCGTCGACAGCGCGTCGGCGACCATCGCCTGGTCGGTGACCACGGTGACCGCCGCATACGTGCCGCCGCAGCGCCCGGTCTGCGGCACGAACAGATGATGGTAGCGGCCGGACGGATCGAACGTCGTTCCGCTTCCCGCCGACGTGGCCGCCGCCCGCCGCCCGAGCGGGATCGTCGCCATCACCGCCGCTGCCCGGCGCGGGTCGGCCAGTCCGATCGTCCACGGCCGGCTGTCGGGATGGCCGCCGAGGCCGCGCAGTTCACCGAGATCGATCAGTACGTCGGTCCAGCCGCGATTCTGCAGCAGTTCGGCGATGCGGTCGGTAATGTAGCCCTGGGCGATGCCGTTGAGGGTCACCGCCATGCCCGGCGCCAGCGTGATCCGTTCCGGAGCGATCGCGAT
>JBDHSN010000211.1:0-5300 GCA_039808105.1 Rhodospirillales bacterium | reverse complement strand
GCGGTCGGCTATGGTGCCGGCGCCCACAACGCCCAGATGCCGATGTTGCCAGGGAGGCTCGGGGCAGCCAGCGTGCTAACGGCGTTGCTGCTCTCCGGCTGCATAAAGGTCGGACCCGATTTCACGTCGCCGCCGGCCACCGTGGCGGACCAATGGCTTGATAGCGATGGGCGCGCGGTGGCCCATGGCGACGTCGATCAGGCTTGGTGGAAGGTCTTCGGCGACCCGGTGCTCGACCGTCTCGTCGAGACCGCCTACGGCCAGAACCTCACTCTCCAGGCTGCGGGTGTGCGTGTCCTGCAGGCCCGCGCCCAACTGGGCATCGCCATCGGCGACCTCTTCCCGCAGACGCAGAATGCCTTCGGTTCGGTCACCTACAATCGCCAGAGCGCCCGCGCCCCGTTCCAGACGGGCTCGTCCTCGAGCCTGCTCAGCTACTGGCAGGCGCAGGTCGGCGTGCAGGCCGCCTGGGAGCTGGACTTCTGGGGCCGGTTCCGCCGCGCCATCGAGGCCGCCGATGCCACCCTCCTCGGCTCAGTTGCCGACTGGGACAATGCCCTCGTCTCGCTGACCGGCGACGTCGCCGCCACCTACGTGCAGATCCGGACGCTGGAAGAGCGTCTTGCCATCGCCCGCAGCAACGTCGAGGTGCAGCGGGAGAGCCTGAACATCGCCGAGATCCGCTTTCAGGGCGGCACCACCACCGAGCGCGACGTCGAGCAGGCGCGGACGGTGCTTGCCTCCACCGAGGCGAGCATCCCGCAGTTCGAGGCCTCGCTACAGCAGACCAAGAACGCCCTGTGCGTGCTTCTGGGCATTCCCCCCTCGCCGCTCAACGAAATCCTCTCCGGCAGTTCGGGAATTCCCATCGCGCCGGTGCAGGTCACCGCTGGCATCCCGGCAGACCTTTTGCGCCGGCGCCCGGACATCCGCGCGGCCGAGCTGAGGGCGGCGGCGCAGAGCGCGCAGATCGGCGTCGCCAAGGCGGACCTCTATCCGGCGTTCTCGTTGACCGGCAACTTCGGGTTCCTCTCCACCGACTGGGGACACTACGATCTCACCGACATCTTCCTGGCGAAGAGCCGGGCGTGGTCGGTTGGCCCCTCGGTGCAGTGGAACTTCCTCAACTACGGCCAGATCACCAACAACGTCCGGGTGCAGGACGCTGCCTTCCAGGCGCTCCTCGCCGACTACGGCACTACCGTGCTCAATGCCCAGCGGGAGGTAGAGGACGGGCTTGTCGCCTTCGCCAAGTCGCAGCAGCGAACCGAATTCCTGCGGCTGAGTTCGGCGGCCGCGGCGCGCTCGCAGGAACTCGCCGTCCTCCAGTACCGTGAGGGCATCACCGATTTCACCACGGTGCTGACCGCGGAGCAGAACCTGCTGCAGCAGGAGGATTCGCTGGCGGTCAGCCGTGGCGACATCCCGCTCGGCCTGATCCAGACCTATCGGGCGCTGGGCGGCGGCTGGGAAATCCGTCAGGATGACCCGGTGATTCCGGCGGAAGTTCGCGAAGCCATGCAGCAGCGTACCGACTGGGGCCGGCTGCTGCGACCGAAAAACCTCACGCAGGTCAGCAGCCAGACCGCCCCGCCGGTCGTGCCGACACCGGATTGGTGAGCAAATGAGCAGGTGGCTGGACCATGCAGCCCGGGACGGCTGGACGAGATGACTTGTAATCTCCTTTCTCTCCTTCGCGGCGCCGCACCCGTGCGCCTGCTGGCGGTATTGGCGCTTGTGACCGCCATGGCGGTGGTTACCGGCGGCTGCGAGGACAAGAACACGTTCGTGCCGCCGCCGCCGCCCAAGGTTACCGTCGCCAAGCCGACGCGGCAGTCGGTGACCGACTACCTCGAACTCACCGGCAACAGTCAGGCGATCAACACGGTCAAGCTGGTGGCGCGGGTCGAAGGCTACCTTGAGGGCCTGCACTTCCAGGATGGCGCCGACGTGCGCAAGGGCGACCTGCTGTTCAGCATCCAGCCGCAGCAGTACCAGGCGCAGCTGGCGCAGGCCAAGGCGCAGGTGCAGGCGCAGCAGGCGGCGCTGCTCAATGCCGAAACCGAATACGAGCGCTACTCGCGGCTCTACCAGCAGAAGGCGGCGGCGGCCACCGACGTCGACAACTGGCGGTTCCAGCGCGATTCGGCGAAGGCGGCGGTGGCCAATGCGATGGCGCAGGTGGAGATCGCCAACCTCAACATCGGCTACACCCAGGTAGCTGCACCGTTCACCGGCCGGATGGGACGCCGGCTCGTCGATGTCGGCAACGTCGTCGGCGCCGGCGGCCAGGAAACGCCGCTCGCCGAGATCAACCAGATTGATCCGATCTACGTCTACTTCACCATCAACGAGCTCGACCTGCTGCGCATCCGTGAGCGGCAGCAGCAGGCGGGAGAGGGCGACTATCGGGTCAAGCCGGTGCCGATCCAGGCCGGCCTCGCCAACGAGCAGGGCTATCCGCACGAAGGCCGCATCGACTTCGCCGCCATCAGCCTCGACCCCGGTACCGGCACGTTGCTGGTGCGCGCCGTATTCTCCAACCCCGACCGCGTGCTGCTGCCGGGGCTGTTCGTCCGCCTGCGGCTGCCGGTTGGGCGGGATCGGGGCGCCATCCTGGTGCCGGAAGTGGCCCTCGGCTACGACCAGATCGGCCGCTACGTGCTGGTGGTCGACGATAAGAACGTCGTCGAGCGACGGGGCGTGAAAACCGGGCAGGCGTACGGCGAGATGCGGGTGGTCAGCGACGGTCTGACCGGCGATGAGCGGGTCGTGATCAACGGCCTGCTGCGCGCCATTCCGGGGCGCCAGGTCGATCCGCAGATGCAGGGGGCGGAGCAGCCGGCACCGCCGGCCGGCCGCTCCTGACACCGGGCAGACAGCGCAGCGGAAGGGGCCGCCCTCTTGTCGAAGTTCTTCATCGAGCATCCGATCTTCGCCAACGTCATCGCCATCATCACGATCCTGCTGGGTGCCGTTTGCATCTTTACGCTGCCGATCGCCCAGTATCCTGACATCACCCCGCCGACAATCCAGGTCACCACTTCCTATCCCGGTGCCAGCGCCGAGACCGTCGCCAACACCATCGGCATTCCGATCGAGCAGGCGGTGAACGGGGTCGAAGGGGCGATGTACATGTCGTCCACCAGCGGCAGCGACGGCAGCTATACCCTGACCATCAGCTTCGCCGTCGGCACCAACCTGAACACGTCCTTGTCGCTGGTGCAGAACTACGTCAACAGCGCGCTGGCACAGTTGCCGCGGGGGGTGAATGCCCAAGGCATAACGGTAAAAAAGGTCAGCACCAACATCCTGCTCGTCGTCAACCTGTATTCCGAGAACCCGGCCCTCGACGATACCTTTCTGGCCAATTACGCCATCATCAACATGCAGTATCCGCTGGCACGACTGCCAGGCGTCGGACAGATCAACGTCTCCGGCGCCGGCAAGTACAGCATGCGGGTGTGGCTAGACCCCAACAAGCTGCAGTACTACGGGCTCACGACCCTTGATGTGCAGGAAGCCATCCAGCAGCAGAACGTCGAGGTGGTAGCCGGCGCGCTGGGCGGGCCGCCGGTGCCGAAGACCCAGGCCTTCCAGTTCACCGTCAATGCGCTCGGCCGACTGTCGACTACCGAAGAGTTCGAGAACATCATCGTCAAGAGCGTCCGTGGCGAGACCGCCCAGATCGTCCGCATCAAGGATCTTGCCCGCGTCGAGCTCAGCCAGCAGAAGTTCAACATCTTCTCGCAGGTCAACGGCAAGCCCGCCGCCCACCTCATCGTCTACACCCTGCCCGGCGCCAACGATCTGGCGGTGGCCAAGGAAATCCTCGGCACCGTCACCAAGATGAGCGAGAAGTTCCCCGAAGGGGTCAAATGGCTCTCGGTGTATAACACCACCGCCTTCGTCCAGGAGGCGATCAACTCCGTCTACCACACGCTTTTCGAAGCGGCGATCCTGGTGCTGATCGTCATCATGGTCTTCCTGCAGAACTTCCGGGCGATGCTGGTGCCGGCGACGACGGTGCCGGTCACCATCATCGGCGCCTTCGCGGCGATGGCGGCGCTCGGCTTCAGCATCAACCTGATGACGCTGTTCGCGCTGATCCTCGCCATCGGCATCGTCGTCGACGACGCCATCATCATCGTTGAGAATGCGTCGCACTACATCGAGAAAGGCCTGACGCCAAAAGACGCGGCGATCAAGGCGATGTCGGAGCTGACCGGCCCGGTCATCGGCATCACCCTGGTGCTGACGGCGGTGTTCGTACCGGCGGCGTTTCTCCCCGGCATTACCGGCCAGCTCTTCCGGCAGTTCGCGCTGGTCATTGCCGCAACGGCGCTGATCAGCGCCCTCAACGCGCTGACGCTGAAACCCACCCAGTGCGCCCTTTACCTCAAGCCCAAGCCGCCGGGCTGGCGGCCGAACGCCTTCTACCGCGGGTTCAACCGCGGCTATGCCGTGGTCGAGCGGTTCTATATCGGCATCGTCTCCTGGATGGCGCACCGCACCGGTCTGATGATGCTGGTGTTCTTCATCATCATCGGGGTCGCCGGCTGGCAGTTCACCCGCACGCCCACCGGCTTTTTCCCGACGGAAGACCAGGGCTACTGCATCGTCGCGACCAAGCTCCCTGACGGCGCCGCCCAGCCGCGGGCGCGCGCGGTGGTCGAGAAAATCAACGAGATCGTCTCGAAGGAGCCCGGCGTGCAGGGATGGGTGACCATCGGCGGGCTTTCGATCCTCGACAGCGCCAACCTGTCCACCGCGGTGACGACGTTCATCCGCTATACCGACTGGAGCAAGCGGGGCGCCGATCTGAGCCAGG
Organism: Rhodospirillales bacterium; assembly: GCA_039808105.1. GTDB lineage: Bacteria > Pseudomonadota > Alphaproteobacteria > Rhodospirillales > Defluviicoccaceae > Defluviicoccus. Next base: position 469 of record JBDHSN010000211.1, on the reverse strand, counting down.
ACCATATCGTCGCCAGCCTGCGCAAGAAGTTCTCGCAGATCGAGGACGCCGCCGTCTTCGTGCTGATCCCGCCGCCGATCCGCGGCCTCGGCCAGTCCGGCGGCTTCCAGATGATGGTGCAGGACCGCGCCAGCCTGGGCCTGCAGGAGCTGGACAAGTCGACGGCCGAACTGATCCGGACCGCCTCGCAGCAGTCTGGCCTGGTTGGCCTCGCCACCACCTTCAGCGCCCGCAGCCCGCAACTCTACCTGGAGATCGACCGCACCAAGGCGGAATCGCTCGGCGTGTCCCTCAGCACCGTCTTCGATACGCTGCAGGGCTATCTCGGCTCGTCGTTCGTCAACCTGTTCAACAAGTTCAACCAGGTCTTCCAGGTCTACATCCAGGCCGACGCGCCCTTCCGCCTGCAGCCGGAAGACATCCGCAATCTCTACGTCCGCAACGACAAGGGCGAGGTCGTCCCGCTCGG
>JBDHSN010000210.1:0-5374 GCA_039808105.1 Rhodospirillales bacterium | reverse complement strand
CGTCAACACCTTCGTCAACCCGGCCGGCGGCGAGATGCCGACGCCGGAGCTGGTGCGCTCCAGCGAGGCGGAGAAGCGGAGCCAGATCGACCGGCTGCGCGCCTTCCAGGCGCGTAACGCCGACGAGGCCGAGGCGATGGTGCACCGGCTGCAGCAGGCGGCGACGGGCGGCGGCAACCTCTTCGCCGTGCTGGTCGACGCGGTGCGCGTCCTCTCCCTCGGCCAGATCACCCGCGCCCTGTTCGAGGTCGGCGGCCAGTACCGGCGCAGCATGTAACGGCGCAGACCACCGCAGGCCTCGCCGCAAGAGCCCCGGCGGCGAGGCCCCACCTGCGTCATTGCGAGCGCAGCGAAGCAATCCAGGCGGCGGCGGGGCCCCTGGATCGCCACGGCGGGCTGCGCCCGCCTCGCGATGACGGCGGCGCGAGATCGTCGTCGCGAGCCGGCGGCAACCGGGCGGCCCACCGCCATCGGGAGCCGGCGGCGGCCGGTGGCCCCCGCGGGGTCGCGAGGCGGAGGCAGCCGGGCGGCGCCGCGTCGTCGTCGAGAGCCGGCGGCAAGTCGGACCGCCCCCCGTCATCGCGAGCCGGAGGCGAAGCGATCCAGGCTGGCGGGGGCGCGGACTTCAGAGGGTTTGCGTTGTCGAGAGTAAAGCAGCCGGCGGTCTACATCATGGCCAGCGGGCGTAATGGCACGCTCTATACCGGCGTGACTTCCGATCTGATCGCGCGGGTCTACCAGCACAGGGCAGGGATGACGCCGGGATTTGCGTCACGCTACGGCTGCAAGGCGCTGGTGTATTTCGAGATGTATGAAGAGATGACGGCCGCCATCGCTCGCGAGAAGCAGATCAAGGCGGGCTCGCGGCGCGACAAGCTGGCGTTGATCGAGAGCGTGAACCCGGGTTGGCGGGATCTGTTCCATTCGCTGGTCTGAGAGCGTCCCGGCACGCGGATCGCCCCGTCGTCATTGCGAGCGCAGCGAAGCAATCCAGGCGGCGGCGGGGTTGCTGGATCGCCACGGCGGGCTGCGCCCGCCTCGCGATGACGGCGGCGCGAGGTCGTCGTCGCGAGCCGGCGGCAGCCGGGCGGCCCCGCGGGGTCGCGAGGCGGAGGCGAAGAGGTCGCGGCGGGTGGGCCGCTGCCGGGGGGAGCGCGGCGGGGTTAGCCGGTGGCGGCCGGTTGCCCGACCTCGTCGCAGGTGCCCCATACCTGGAGCGCAACCGTTGGTGCCGTGACAACGGCGCATCGCGGGGCCTAGCATGCGGCCCTTACAAATAATCCAAAAAGAGGATTGCAGCGATGACGGCGCCAGGGGTTCTCAGCGGCATGCGGATCATCGAGGGCTCGGCCTTCGTGGCGATGCCTTCCGGTGGCATGACACTGGCACAGCTGGGCGCGGACGTCATCCGCTTCGATCCGATCGGCGGCGGCCTCGACTACACCCGCTGGCCGGTTACCCTCGACGGCCAGCACAGCCTGTTCTGGGCGGGGATGAACAAGGGCAAGCGCTCGCTCGCCGTCGACTTCCGCAAGCAGGAAGGGCAGGAACTGATCACCCGGCTGATCTGCGCCCCCGGCGAGAACACCGGGCTGTTCATTACCAACTTCCCCGCCCGCGGCTGGCTCGACTACGAGACGCTGCGAAAGGGTCGCGAGGACCTGATCATGGTCAACCTCGTCGGCCGTCCGGACGGCGGCTCGGAGGTCGACTACACCGTCAACCCGCAGACCGGGCTGCCGTTCGTCACCGGCCCCACCGTCTTCCCCCGCCCGGTCAACCACCTGCTGCCGGCGTGGGACTGCATCGCGGGGCAAATGTCGGTGGTCGGCCTGCTGGCGGCTGAGCGGCACCGCCGCCTCACCGGCGAAGGCCAGCTGGTGCGGCTGGCGCTGAAGGACGTGGCGCTGGCCATGCTGGGGCACCTCGGCAAGATCGCCGAGGTGATGGTCAACGACAGCGACCGGCCGAAGGACGGCAACTACCTCTACGGCGCCTTCGGCCGCGACTTCGGCACCCTCGACGGCAAGCGGCTGATGATCGTCGGGCTCACCAAAAACCAGTGGAAGAGCCTGGTTGCGGCGACCGGCCTCGACGAAGAGTTGGGCGTGCTGGCCAAGCGGCTGCGTCTGGACTTCCGCAAGGAGGGCGATCGCTTCCGCGCCCGGCGGGAGATTGCCCGCATCTTCGAGCCGTGGTTCGCGACGCGGATGCTGGCGGAGGTCCGCTCGGTGTTCAACAGCCACGGCGTTACCTGGGCGCCCTACCGGACGGTTCGCGAGGCGGTCGAGCATGATCCCGACTGCTCACCCAAGAACCCGATGTTCGCCATGGTCGAGCAGCCCGGCATCGGCAGCTACCTGACGCCGGGAACGCCCCTGGACTTCAGCCTGCTGGAGCGGGCATCGGCGCAGCGCGCGCCGATGCTGGGTGAACACACCGACGAGATCCTGCTGGACGAGCTCGGCCTGAGCGAGGCGGAGGTCGGCCGGCTGCACGATGCCGGCGTCGTCGCCGGGCCGGAGCGCTCCGGCCACCACGACAAGGTGGATTGACAGGCGGGCTCGCCGGCCAACAGCGCCGCCGCGCCGCGCCAGCGCAAGACGGAGCGCGCGGCGGCTTGGCGGCTTTTCTCTTGACAGGATGCGAGCCGCTGGTGACACCTTGCGGCGCGCAAGACGGGGCGGCAAAGCTCCGCAGCGCGATTGGGGCCGGAGTCTCGAACGGGGTCAGCGGTACGGCGGGGCGCGCACATCGGCGGCGGCAGCCTTGGCGTCGTGCGCGGGAACATCTGCGGTTTCGGGGTGGGTAGGCCGGCCCACGCAACGTGAGCTCGTCCTGGATCGGGATCGTGGAATATTTCCTGCAGCAACTGATCAACGGGCTGACGCTGGGCGCCATCTACGGGCTGGTCGCCATCGGCTACACGATGGTCTACGGCATCATCGGCATGATCAACTTCGCCCACGGCGAGGTCTACATGATCGGCGCCTTCATCTCGCTGATCACCTTCGTGGCGCTGGGGCTGCTCGGCATCACCTGGCTGCCGCTGGCGCTGCTGATCGTCCTGCTCAGCGCGATGTTCTTCACCGCTGTTTACGGCTGGACGCTGGAGCGCATCGCCTACCGGCCGCTGCGCGGCTCGCCCCGGCTGACGGCGCTGATCTCCGCCATCGGCATGTCCATCTTCCTGCAGAACTACGTCCAGATCCTGCAGGGGGCGCGGGTCAAGTCGCTGCCGCCGGTGCTGCCCGGCGGCTTCACGCTGATGGGGCACGACAGCTTTGCCGTGCAGATCAGCTACCTGCAGATCGGCATCATGCTGCTGACGGTCACGCTGATGGCGGCGTTCTCGCTGTTCATCGCGCGCACGCCGATGGGGCGGGCGCAGCGCGCCTGTGAGCAGGACATGAAGATGGCCGCTCTCGTCGGCATCGACGTCGATCGGACGATCTCGACCACCTTCGTCATCGGCGCCGCGCTCGCTGCCGTCGCCGGGATGATGGTGACGCTCTATTACGGCGTCATCGACTTCTATATCGGCTTTCTCGCCGGCATCAAGGCGTTCACCGCTGCGGTTCTCGGCGGCATCGGCTCGTTGCCCGGGGCGATGCTCGGCGGCGTCCTGATCGGCCTGATCGAAGTGTTCTGGTCCGCCTACTTCACCATCGAATACAAGGACGTCGCCGCCTTTTCGATCCTGGTGCTGGTGCTGATCTTCCGGCCCACCGGCCTGCTCGGCCGGCCGGAGGCGGAGAAGGTATGAGCGCATCGGTGCCGGTAACGACGAAGGCACCGGCGCCGGTGCGCGCGCCGCTGCCTGTCGCCCACCCGGGGCCGGCGCCGCACCACGCCCTGCTGACCGCGTTGCGCGAGGCGGCGGCAGCGGCGCTGATCGCGCTGATCGTCGCGGTGCCTCTGGTCGGCTTCGAGACGGTGCAGGTGTCCTCGGGGCTGGAGCTGAGGACGCGGTGGAGCTGGGTGGCGATCGCGGTCGCTGCAGTTTTCGTCGGCCGGCTGGCGCTGACGCTGTTGATGCACCGCCGTCACCGGCAGCCGCAGGCCCGCCGTACCGCCGGGCCCGTCGCCCGGGCGTTTCGCGACTCGGCAAAGTGGCTTGGCCCGCTGGCGGTGCTGGCAGCCGTGGTCCTGCCGCTGACGCCGATCAGCGACCGCTATGTGCTCGATGTCTCGATCCTGGTGCTCACCTACATCATGCTGGGGTGGGGGCTGAACATCGTCGTCGGCCTCGCCGGCCTGCTTGATCTCGGCTATGTCGCCTTCTATGCCGTCGGCGCCTATTCCTACGCGCTGCTCTCCCTCAACTTTGACCTGAGCTTCTGGATCTGCCTGCCGCTCGCTGGCATGTTCGCCGCCACCTTCGGCATGCTGCTCGGCTTCCCGGTGCTGCGCCTGCGCGGCGATTATCTCGCCATTGTCACCCTCGGTTTCGGCGAGATGATCCGGGTGATCCTGATCAACTGGTACCAGCTGACCAACGGGCCGAACGGGCTCTCCGGCATTCCGCGCCCGTCCTTCTTCGGCCTGCCGTTCGCGGCGAGCCCGGCGAGCGAAGGCGGCCAGACGTTCAGCGGCTTCTTCGACATTGCCTACTCGCCGATGCACCGGGTTCTCTTTCTCTACTATCTGATCCTGGCGCTGGCGCTGCTGACCAACCTTTTCACCCTGCGCATCCGCAAGCTGCCGATCGGCCGCGCCTGGGAGGGCCTGCGCGAGGACGAGATTGCCTGCCGCTCCCTCGGCATCAATCCCACCAACACCAAGCTCACCGCCTTTGCCATCGGCGCCATGTTCGCCGGCTTCGCCGGCTCGTTCTTCGCGACCCGCCAGGGCTTCGTCAGCCCGGAGAGCTTCACCTTCATCGAGTCGGCGATCATCCTTGCCATCGTCGTGCTGGGCGGCATGGGCAGCCAGCTCGGGGTGGTCGTCGCCGCCATCGTGCTGATCGGCGGCCCCGAACTGGTGCGGCAGCTTGCGGACTTCCGCATGCTGGCCTTCGGCGGGCTGATGGTGCTGATCATGATCTGGCGGCCGCGCGGGCTGCTCGCCTTCCGCGATCCGACGATCCGCCTCGGGCCGCGGCGCCGGGAGGAGGCGCCGGCCGCCGAGAGCCGCGGATGACGGACTCGCCGGCCCCGCAACCGGTGGCACTGCTGACCGTCGAGCACCTGACGATGCGGTTCGGCGGCCTGATCGCCGTCGACGACGTCTCGTTCACCGCCGACGACCGGCGGATTACCGCCATCATCGGCCCCAACGGCGCCGGCAAGACCACCGTCTTCAACTGCCTCACCGGCTTCTACAAGCCGACCGTCGGCCGCCTGACGCTGCAACACCCGGCGCAGGGCCCGAT
>JBDHSN010000209.1:0-5459 GCA_039808105.1 Rhodospirillales bacterium | reverse complement strand
CTTGTCGCGGGCATAGTCGCGCGCCTCGTCGGCCGTCTCGCGGACGTAATCACGGGCCCGGCCGGCGCGCTCGCGCGCGTACCCCCGCGCCGCATCGGCGCGGTCGCGAATCCGCTCCTCAGCGTCCTCCACGGTGTCCCGGACCGCGCCGTAAGCGCGATCCGCCGAGTGTCGTGCCGACGACGACGCCCGGCCGCCGTGATGGCGAGCCCGTCGTCGCAGCCGCTCGCCGGCGTCGTGGGCGCGTTCCGCGGCTTCCTCACCCAGATCGTGGACCGCGGCGCGGGCCCGCCCGGCCGCCTCGCCGGCGCGCTCGCTCAGCCGATCGGCGCTGCGCCGGACCTTGCCGGCGACGCGCCCCGCCGTGTCGGCGACATCGTGTGCCGCGGACCGTCCTGCCGCGAGGGCAGGCCGTGCCGCTTTCTCCAGCCGCCGGCGGGTCTCGCCATCGACCGGGCGCGAGCCGAACATCAGCCAGCCCAGGCCGATCGCCGTCAGACCGACCGCGACCGGATTGGCGCGTGCTGCATCACCCAAGGCGCGTCCCAGTTCCACCGTACCCTCCTTCGCAGGCGTCACCACCTGCTGCATCAGACTGTCCACCGTGAAGCGTTCGGCGATGGCGCCGAGCGTCTGCCGGATCTCTTCGCGTGTGCGATCCATTTCCTGCATGATCTCCGAAGCCTCGCTCATCCCACCGTCTCCGCCACCATCTCCTTGTCGCGCTTCAGTGACTCCACCGTTTTCGGCAGCGCCAGGTTCTTCGCATCAAGGGCGGCGCGACCGGCGCGAACGAGGAAAAAGGCGACGATGGCGAGCACGATGCCGACGATCAGCGCGGCGATCTCGGGGGGCATGTGGTTGGCGAGGGCGACAACCACTGCCTGTACCAGGACCAGCAACGCCGCGAGCGCCACCAGCATGCCCCCGAGGATGCCGATGACTCCCATCAGGGCTTCGCGCGCCTTCTCTGCCGTCTCGACGCGGACCAGCTCCAGCTCCTGGTGAATGAGCTTGTTGACCGATTCGATCAGATCGCCGAGCAACTGGGCGATGGGCCGGGTGTCGCTGTTGGTCAACGCGCCCTCCTAGATGGCAGCGGTGATGTCATCCGTGTTGCGGTCGTCGACGTGGTCGATGGTCGGGCGGCCCAGATAACGCACCAGCGCGAAGCTGAGCAAAAAGGCACCACCGAGGAACAGCCCCGGCCGGCGGCGGGCGAAGCCCTCGACGTTGTGCAGCAGATCGCTGACGTTCTGGCCTTCGACGCGCCCGCCGATGGCGTCCAGCTCTTCGGCAGCGCGGCGGGCGAAGCGCGCGGCGGTGTCGCGTCCCCGCTCGTGCAGCGTGTTCGAAGCATCGTCGAACGCATCGGCAAGATCGCGCGCGTAGCTGGCCATGCCGTCACGACGCTCCGCCGCGACCCGCTCCGCCTGCGCGCGCGCCTGCTCATAGGCCTCGTTGCCGCTGGAGCGGAGCTGATCTTCAACCTGTCGCGCTGCGTCCTTAATGGCGCTGGCGGCTTCTTCCGTCGTCGCAGTCGCAAGACTCATGACGCATTCCCTCGCTGAAAATCTCAGTGGATTCACTTCATCAAACGTTACCGGTGCCGGAATTGTTCCTTACCCGGACATCACCAGTTCAGGCGGAACACTTCTGCCAGGCACGCAGCACCTCGGCGACGCTCCACGCCTGGGCGATGCAGCCGCGCGGCGCGAACGGCGCCTCGGCATCGAAGATCTCGCTGATCGAGCCGACGCAGCCCTCGTCGAGGTGACGGACGAAGCCGTCGAGGAGATGCTGCGCCTTCGCCCTGTCGCCGGGATGCAGCTTCAGCCAGGCATCGACGTAGGGGCCGATCAGCCATCCCCAGACGGTCCCTTGGTGGTATGCGGCATCGCGGGCGCGCAGATCGCCCCAGTAGCGTGGTTTGTAGTCGGGCTCGCCCGGGCCGAGCGAGCGCAGGCCGACGGGGGTCAGCAGATGCTTTTCCACCGCCTCCAGCACCGGCTGCCAGTGCGCGGCGTCGAGCACCGGATTGGGCAGGGCGATGGCGAAAACCTGGTTCGGCCGCAGGCTGGCGTCGTCGCCGTGCTCGCCATCGACAATGTCCTTGAGGAAGCCGAGCTCCGCCGACCAGAAGCGCTCGTTGAACGTGCGGTAAACCTGATCGGCCAGCGCCGGCAGCGGCGGCAGATCTTCGGCGCCACCTTCCTCGCTGGTCCACGCCGCCATCAGCCGCAGCGCGTTGTACCACAGGGCATTGATTTCGACCGCCTTGCCGCGGCGCGGTGTCACCACCCAGCCATCGACCTTGGCGTCCATCCAGGTGAGCTGGTAGCCCTCGGCACCCTGGCGCAGCAGGCCGTCGGCGGGATCGACACCGATGCCGAAGCGGGTTCCTGCCAGGTGGTGGCGGACGATGTCGACCAGCTTCGGCAGCAGGTCGCGCAGCAGCTCGCGGTCGCCGGTTTCCTCCAGGTAGCGGTCGAGGGCGTGGAAGAACCACATCGTCGCATCGGCGGTGTTGTAGACGCCTTCGCTCTCGCCTTCGGGGAACAGGTTGGGGATCAGCCCGTCGCGGATGTGACCGGCGAAGGTGCGCAGGATGCCGCGCGCCTCGCGCTGGCGGCCGGTCATCAGCGTCAGCCCCTCCAGGCTGATCATCGTGTCGCGGCCCCAGTCGGTGAACCAGTGGTAGCCGGCGATCACCGTGCGGATCGGATCGCCGCCGGCGCCGGCTTCCGCCGTCTCGTGCCGCGGCGGGGTGATGACGAAGCTGTCGGCGGCGATCACCAGTTCGGCCGCGGCGCCGTCGCGCAGCGCCGGACGGGCGGCGGCGATGAGCGAGCGCCGCCGGTTCAGCTCCTGGCTGATCGCCTCGCGCGGCAGCAGCGCGGTGGCCTTCTCCCACGCCTCCGTCGATGCGGTGAGAATGACGTGCTTGTCGGGCTCGAGCGTCACCTGGAAGTGGCCGGGGTACCAGACGCCGCCGCGGCAGTCGTAGCCGCGTCGGGCCTCCCAGGCGTAGAACACCTCGCAGCGGCCACCGCCGTCGAGAACCAGGCGCGAGCGCTGGCCGGAGATCTGCAGCTTGAGTGTCGGCAGGTCGTGGCCGACGGCGATCTCATGGCGGCTGCCGTCGGTGATGACCCGGTAGCTGCGCTCGCCACCGCCGCTCACCCGGTCCTCAAGCGGCCGGACGTGGAGGAACGGGCGCAGCGACAGCCGCACCGGCGCATCGCCCTGCACCAGCCGCCAGGTCTGCAGGACGGTGTTCTGCTCGTGCAGCATGATCAGCCGGCGCTCGACGACGATGCCATCGACATCGAAGCGCCAGACCGGCAGGCCGAGTTCCAGGCGGAACTCGCTGAGATGGCCGGCATCGGCGACGACGCCCTCCTCACCGACCTGATCCGCGCCGATGCGGATGCGGTGGCCGTCGGGCAGGGTCAGCATCTCTGTCAGTCCCTGCAGCATCACCATGCGCCCGATGGGGACCGGCAGGGTGGCGACGAGCAGGCCGTGGTAGCGTCGGGTGATGACGCCGGTGACGGTGCCCGAGGCGAAGCCGCCGAGCCCGTTCGCCACCAGCCATTCCGGCGGCGTTTCGGGGTCGGGGTCTTCCCCGGCATTCCAGGTGAGGACACGAACGGGATCGGCCATTGCTGGCACTCCTTCTCGGTTTCTGCGTCTTCTGCGGCTTCTTCGGCCTCAAGCAGCCGATGCGGTGGCTCCGGGTGCGGCTTGCGCCGTCTCCAGGACCTTGCCGTCGTCGTCCTTGGCCTTGCCTTTCGTCTCTGCCTTCGATGTCTCGTCCTCGGCGGCAGGCTTCACCGCCGTGTCGGCCTCGTCTGCCGCTTCCGCTTCGGCGTCGTCCACCTTGGCCACGGCTGGGCGCATCACCACGCAGGCGCTGCCCGGCAGCCACCAGTTCTCCGCCGAGTACACCGCCGGCGTCCCCGAGCCGCCGTAGGCCGGGTCCTCGCTCGACCACTGCACCTCCCAGGTCATTCCCGCCGGCGGCGCCAGCAGCGGCTCCGGCGCGGGATCGAGGTGCAGGTCGGTCTCCAGGTTGACCAGCAGCAGCCGGTCCTCGTCATCGCCGAAGAAGCGCAGCATGAAGGCGCCCGGCCCGAGGCAGGCGCCATCGACGCCGTGCAGCCGCTGCTGGCGGAACACCTCCTCCTCGCGGCGCAGGCGCAAAAGGTCGGTGTGCAGACGGACGAACTCGACGTTGCGCTCGCGCTCGTCGGGATCGAGCTTGCAGCGGGCGAAAGTCTCAGGGTCGGCCGGCCGTGCCACCTGCTCCTGCATCTGCCGGGTGGCAAGGCTGCGGAACTGCTGCAGGAATTCCTTGCGTCCTTCGTGCACCAGTTCGGCGAGGTCCTTGGGGTGGTCGGCGAAATAGAGGAACGGCGCCGACGAGCCGAACTCCTGCCCCATGAACAGCATCGGCGTGCCCGGCAGCAGCAGGGTATAGGCGGTCAGCGCCCGCAGCTTGCCGGGGCTGGTCAGCTTGTGGATGCGCTCGCCGACGCCCGAGTTGGCGATCTGGTCGTGGTTCTGCAGGAAGACGACGAAGTGCGCCGGCGGCAAGCCGAAGGTGAGGGTGCCGCGCGGCTGCTTCTGCCACTTGTAGCGCTGGCCCTGGTAGAGGAAGCCGTACTTGGCGGCGGAGACGAACTCCTGCGGGTTGCCGTGATAGTCGGTGTAGTAGGCCTCCTTGCGCCCGGTCAGCGCCACCATCGCTGCATGGTGCAGATCGTCGTTCCACATGCCGTCCATGCCGAAGCCGTTCTGCTTGGGCGCACGAATCAGCTGAACGTCCTGCGGCTCGTTTTCGCCGACGACGATGATCCGCCGCCTGCCGGCCGCCTCGCGGGCAACGCGGGTCACCGCGGCGAGGATGTGCTCGTGGCTGTCGTCGAAGTCGTAGATGTTCTGCGTCGCATCGACGCGCAGGCCGTCGAAGTGGAACTCCTCGATCCAGTAGCGGGCGTTGCTGATGAAGAACGTCCGCGCCCCTTCGCAGTTGGGCTGGTCAAAGTTGAGCGGCTTGCCCCAGTCGGTCTTGTACTCGTCGGTGAAGTAGTCCTCGGCGAACTCGTGCAGGACGTTGCCGATCGGGCCGAGGTGGTTGTAGACGACGTCGAGGATGACGGCGAGACCCAGGCCGTGCGCGGCATCGATGAAGGCGCGCAGATCGTCGGGCCTCCCGTAAAGGCGGGTCGGCGCGAACATATCGACGCCGTCGTAGCCCCAGCCGAACTTGCCGGGAAAATCGGCCACCGGCATCACTTCGAGCACGGTGACGCCGAGGTCCACCAGCTTCGGCAGCATTGCCGCCGCCGCCTGCCATGTTCCCTCCGGCGTGAACGCGCCGATGTGCATCTCGTAGACGACCTGGCCCTCGATGCCGACGCCCGGCCAGTGCTCGTCGGTCCAGGCGTATTCCG
>JBDHSN010000208.1:0-5475 GCA_039808105.1 Rhodospirillales bacterium | reverse complement strand
CCGCTCATCGCCGGCCTCCGGATATCCACCGCCGCCTGGGGACAAGCAGGGGATTTCCACCACCCGGATGCCGCGGACGGCCGTTGATCCCCGCTCGCCGCCGGTTCCTCCCGCTGCCCATACGCTGGGGACACACTGATCCCCCGCCTGGGAAAAGCCGGGATATCACCCTCAGCGGTGCCGCGATGTGACGGTTGTCCAGGCTCACGGGCGCGTGAGGAACGCAAGGCGCAGCCGGGGCTTGCCGCCGTTGCCAGGGCTTTATCCACACCATCGCCGCCATACCGTTTTTCCGCGGCGATTCCGGGACAACCGCGGGCCAGTGGATAATCCCCGTTATCCCGTCGCCAACAGCAACTACCATAAGATTCTAATTCTCTGTTTTTTGTAGCTGGCGAAGAGCATAAGTTTCGCCGCTCGCGTCGTCACCGGGTTCCGCTGCTGCCGATGGAAAAGCGCCTGCTGCTCGCTCTGCACCGTCGGCCGGTTGGCCGGCCGCCATTCTGGTTCATGCGCCAGGCCGGCCGCTATCTGCCGGAATACCAGCGGCTGCGCCGGCAGCAGCCGGACTTCCTGCGCTTCTGCTATACCCCCGAGCTGGCGGTGGAGGCGACGCTGCAGCCGCTGCGCCGCTTTCAGCCGGACGCCGCCATCCTGTTCAGCGACATCCTGGTGGTGGCCGATGCGCTCGGCCGCAACGTCCGCTTCGTCGAGGGCCAGGGGCCGGTGCTCGATCCGCTCGCCGGCCGCGCTGACATCGATGCGCTGAGCGCGGAGCCGGTCGAGGCGTTTCTGTCGCCGGTCTACGCGGCGGTGGCGCAGATCGCCGCTGCCCTGCCGGCCGGGGTGGCGCAGATCGGCTTTGCCGGAGCGCCGTGGACGATGGCGCTCTACATGGTCGAGGGCCGGGGCGGTACCGACGGCGGCCGCGCGCGCACCCTCGCCTACGCCGATCCCGAAGGCTTCGCCGCGCTGATCGCGGTGCTGGTCGAGGCCACCGTCCGGCATCTGTCGGCGCAGATCCGGGCGGGTGCCGAGGCGGTGCAGCTGTTCGACAGCTGGGCCGGGCTGCTCGCCGCCGAGGAGTTCCGCCGCTGGGTGATCGCACCGACGGCGCAGATCGTCCGCCGGCTGCACGCGTTGCATCCGGGCATTCCGGTCATCGGCTTTCCGCGCGGTGCCGGCCTGCTCTACGGCGAGTATGTCGATGCGACCGGCGTCGATGCGGTCGGTCTCGATGCCGCCGTGCCGGTGGAGCAGGCCACCGTCCTGCAGCGGGCCTGCGCGGTGCAGGGCAACCTCGACAACGTCCTGCTGAAGGTGGGCGGGGCGGCGCTGGACCGGGAGACCGACCGGCTGGTCGAGAGTCTCGGCCGCGGGCCTTTCGTCTTCAACCTCGGTCATGGCGTGCTGCCGGAGACGCCGCCGGATCACGTCGCCCGGATCGCCGAGCGGCTGCGCGCGTTTGCAACGGCGTAACCACGGCGAGAGGCGATGATGGGCGACCGCGTGGCGCTCGTGCTGTTCAACCTCGGCGGGCCCGATTCCCAGGAGGCGGTGCAGCCGTTCCTGTTCAACCTGTTCAACGATCCGGCGATCATGCGCCTGCCGGGGGCGTTGCGACGGCCGCTGGCAAGGCTGATATCGCGGCGCCGGGCGCCGGTGGCGCGCCGTATCTACCGGGAGATCGGCGGCGGCTCGCCGTTGCTGCCGCAGACCCTCGAACAGGCGAAAGCGCTGGAACGGCGGCTGACCCAGCGGGGGATTGAGGTCCGCGTCTTCGTCTGCATGCGCTACTGGCACCCGATGAGCGATGCCGTCGCCGTCGAGGTCGCCCGTTTCGCCCCCGACCGGGTGGTGCTGCTGCCGCTCTACCCGCAGTACTCGACGACGACGACGGCATCGTCGCTGGACGACTGGCAACGGGCGGCGACCGGCGCCGGGCTGAAGGCGCCGAGCGTCGCCGTCTGCTGCTATCCGACGCAGCCGGGGTTCGTCGCCGCGGTGGCCCGCCGCCTGCGCAACGAGCTGGAACGCGCCGACTTCCCCACCGGCTTTCGCATTCTTTTTTCGGCGCACGGCCTGCCGGAGCGGATCGTCGCCGGCGGCGATCCCTACCAGTGGCAGGTGGAGCGCACCTGCGCCGCGGTGCTGGAGGCGGTGGACGGCGAGGATCTCGATCACGTCATCTGCTACCAGAGCCGCGTCGGCCCGCTGAAGTGGATCGGCCCGTCCACCCTGGAGGCGCTGGAGACCGCCGCCGCCGATGGCGTTGCCGCCGTCGTCGTGCCGATCGCCTTCGTCTCCGAACACTCGGAGACGCTGGTCGAGCTCGACATCGAGTATCGCAAGCGGGCGGCCGAGATGGGCGTACCGGCATATGTGCGCGTGCCGACGGTGGGGACCGCCGGCGAGTTCATCGCCGGGCTGGCCGACGTGGTCGAAGAGGTGCTGCCCAACGACGGCATCGTCTGCCTGGAAGGGGCGCGCCGCTGTCCGTCCGGCTTCGGGCGCTGCCCGTGCCGCTCCGCCGGCGACGGCCGCACGCCGGCCAACTGAGGAGTGAGGAGCCCCCCGTGGATCTCTACATCTGGCTGAAGGCGCTGCACATCATCGCCGTCATCTCGTGGATGGCGGGGCTGCTCTACCTGCCGCGGCTGTTCGTCTACCACTGCGCGCAAGGCCCAGGCTCGCCCGCTTCGGAGACGTTCAAGGTGATGGAGCGCCGGCTGCTGCGCTACATCATGAACCCGGCGATGATCGCCAGCTTCGTCCTCGGCTTGTGGCTGATCTGGGAGCTGGGCAGCATCCGCCACCTCGGCTGGCTGCACGGCAAGCTGATGCTGGTGCTGGTGCTGGCGGGGGTGCACGGGCTGATGGCGAAGTGGCGCCGCGACTTCGAGCTAGACCGCAACACCCACACCGCCCGCTTCTTCCGGGTGATTAACGAGGTGCCGACGCTGCTGATGATCGCCATCGTCATCCTCGCCGTCGTCAAGCCGTTCTGATCGGGCGGATCGGCGGTGGCCAGGAATCGCCGTCGGGAGTTATCCGGTACTTAGATGCCGATCCCTGGCGCCGGTACCGTGGTGCCCGGGGGCGTGAATCGCACTGTTGAGCCCGGTGCTGCTCACGCCGATGGGCCGCCGCCGGTGGGAGTGGGCAAACAGTGGCCGACGGACAGGAGGAAGGGCCTGGGCTTTGCCTGCTCCTTCCACCCGACAACCATCGGGCGCGCCTTTCCAAAGACGATCACACCAATCCTGCGACATGATTTTCCCGGCAGCAGCGGTGGCGTCCTCCACGCTATCCGGTCTCGCAACGTAGATCGTTGCCAGCGGCACCTCGTGCACGTTGCCGCGATTGTCGGTGAACTCCTTGTAGTAGGTCACCTGCCAGGGCTTGTTGCGGGTTTGTCCGCCCTGCACATCGCTCAGCGAGACGATGCCGACCAACCCGTCCTGCCGGTTCAACACCGGCAGGCGACGGATGCTGTGCTCGGCCATCAGTCGTGCCGCCTTGGCAACGGCATCGTCTTCGAAACAGCAGACAAGGTCGCTGGACATCACCGTCCAGATCGGCTCGTGTGTGGCGCATCGCGCATCGGCAAGGACGCGGATCGCGAGGTCCCGATCGGTGACCAGGCCGAGCAGCCGGTTGTTCCTGCCGACCAGCAGGCAGCCGACATCGTTGTCCCGCATCGTTGCGGCGGCTGCGGCAAGGGTTGTGGTGGGATCGACCAGTTCGACCGGCCGGCTCATGATTTGCCTGACCTTCATCATCGTTGCTCCCTGATGGTGCGCGAAAAGGGGGTGCGGCTGCCGCGCTCGAGCGGCAGCCGGATCTGGGAAGCCGCTAGGCGGCCGCGGGCGGTCCGGAAGGGCCGTCTGGAGGACGGCGCGTCGGTCGCCTGGTGGCCGATGGCAACGCGACGATCGGTGTTGCGGCGGCGGCAGCAACGTCCGGCCAGCCGCTGCGCGAAACGGGAGCACCGCACAGCGGGCAGCGGTCGCCGGTCGGCGGTACACGGGTGTTGCAATGGGGGCAACGCTCGGAAGACGGCATTCGGGAACCTCCTTGCGCGGAGCCGTGGACAGCACGGATCCGCTGCTGGCGGGCATCGCCAGCAGTCAAAAGATCAGCGGTTGGGGGAGGAGGATCGGCCCTCGGGCCCGGCGGGAAAGACGACCCCGACGGTCACGCCCGAGGGGCAAGCGAGCCGGTTTTGAGGCTGCCCGAATGCAGAAGAAAGCGTTTCTGGTGACGAAGTGCGACCATAATCTAAATATGGGACGTTTTTTGAGATGTGCAACCATATTTGCCGGGGATACGCCAGGGCGATCGCGATGCGCCCTGCCAAGCCAAAGGCAGCTGAAATCGCCGCCCCGGAAGGACTGATCCGGAATTATGGCGCAAACGCCACCAGTGGAAGGGCGCGGTGATGCGTGGTAGGAACGCTGCCGTCCTTCTTGGGGTGGCCCGCGGGTGGCTGGAAAAACCGCGACATTATTTGGCATCGCGCTACCGTCTGCCGTTGCCGTCGCGGCAGATTACGTGCGTACGTCGCTTCGCGACTGGGCTGTTAGCGAGCTGGTAGACCCCAGCTATGACCATCTGCCAGAATACATCAGATGGGCGCTTAGCTTCGACCTAAATCTTGGAATATTGATAGGTATAAGCATAGCTATTGGGTACCTTAAGGCTAGAAAGATTATCCCAGCCATACGCCTGAAACAGAGAGATAGAAAAAAAGTCTCCGAGTGGCGCACTCTTGTTAGTGATACGTACAGGAAAGCTTCATGCGGAGTAAGCGTCAGAGAAGCGCTAGGCCGCGACAAGCGGTTTGACTCGCTAAAAGCAATACTATCTTCAGATGATTTGTATCTAGTAAACACGACATTCGTTTCAGTACGTGCATTTATGCCTGGACAACCGCCGCCATCAGTGCCTGATGAGGCAAAGATACTCCCCGCGCTAGACCTCGCGATTGACCGGGCGGAGCGCATGATCGGAACCAAGAAAGGCATCCAGAAGCTTACCTGATCAAGGACTTCTAGCCGACGTCGGGCACGCTCTTCGCCTCGCACAAGCTGCCGATCCGCGACTACCTCACGGCCACTGGGTGATAGATGAGCTCCATTCGTGCCAATAGCAAAGATCAGTGATTGTAAATAGTCTAGTAGCAAGTGCGCTACGGTATCGAAGCGGCCAATCAGTAAGATAGACGGCGCAGATGGAGTCTGTCCGCCGCGCACTTCCGCCTATAGCTGGCGATACCGCGGGGGGTCGGGGAGGGCGGCACCGGCAGCGTCGTACCGGCTCGGCCCCATGCGATCCGCAGCTTCGTCGCGCCCGCGTTCAGGTTCCCGGACGCCATCGCCGCCGATCGCCGCGTGACGGAAGGCGTTGACAGCGGCGGTTGCTTTGCGTCATTCTGGTTAAAAGAATCTGATCGAACATTCCCATCCCGTTTCG
>JBDHSN010000207.1:0-5520 GCA_039808105.1 Rhodospirillales bacterium | reverse complement strand
TCCTTGGCCGTGCGCACCACCACCGCCCGCATCACCTCGCCCTTCTTCACCCGGCCGCGCGGGATCGCGTCCTTGATGGAGACGACGATGATGTCGCCGACCGAAGCGTACTTGCGGCGCGAACCACCCAGCACCCGGATGCACTGCACCCGGCGGGCGCCGGAATTGTCGGCCACGTCGAGATTGGTTTCGACCTGGATCATTGCCGCCTATTCCTGCGCCGGGGTGCTGGCCGCGCCCGCATCGGCCCCTTCCGCCAGGACCTCCCAGCACTTGCGCCTGGAGATCGGCCGGCACTCGCGGATGCGGACCGTCTGCCCGGCCTTCAGCGCATTGCTCTCGTCGTGCGCCATGTAGCGCTTCGAGCGCTTGATGAACTTTTTGTAGATCGGGTGCATCACCCGGCGCTCGACGCGGACGACGACCGTCTTGTCGCCTTTGTCGCTCACCACCACACCCTGCAGGATCCGTCTTGGCATGATCCCTCCGCCCTTACGCCTTTGGCGTTGCGGCCGCGGCGACCTTGCGCTGCGCCTGCACCGTCTTCACCTGGGCAATCTCGCGGCGCACCTGCCGCCGCCGCGCCGTGTTCTCAAGCTGACCGGAAGCCTGCTGGAAGCGCAGGTTGAACGCCTCCTTGTGCAGCCGCAGCAGCTGGTCCTGGAGCTCGTCGTCGCTCCGGTGACGAAGGTCTGTCGCCTTCACGCTCCTACTCCTCCTCGCCCAGGCGGGCGACGAAGCGGGTGCGGATCGGCAGCTTCGCCGCCGCCAGCGTCAGCGCCTCGCGGGCCACGTCACGCGGCACGCCGTCGATCTCGAACATGATCCGGCCGGGATGCACCCGGCAGACCCAGTACTCCGGCGCACCCTTGCCGCCGCCCATCCGCACCTCGGCCGGCTTGGTCGACACCGGCACGTCGGGAAACAGGCGGATCCACACGCGGCCGGCGCGGCGCATGTGCCGGGTCATCGCCCGCCGGGCTGCCTCGATCTGCCGCGCGGTGATCCGCTCCGGCTCCAGCGCCTTCAGCCCGAAGGCGCCGAAGTTGAGCTCGGTGGCACCCTTGGCGGCACCGTGGATGCGGCCCTTGTGCTGCTTGCGGTACCTGGTGCGTTTCGGTGAAAGCATGGTCGTTCCGTATCGTTGCCGGGGGCCGCGTCAGCGCGCCGCCTGCTGGTCCATGGCCCGCTTCTCGACCGCCATCGGGTCGTGCGCGAGAATATCGCCCTTGTAGATCCACACCTTGACGCCACAGACGCCGTAGGTCGTCCGCGCCGCCGACTGGCCGTAGTCGACGTGGGCACGCAGCGTGTGCAGCGGCACCCGGCCCTCGCGGTACCACACCGAGCGGGCGATCTCCGCGCCGCCGAGCCGGCCGCCGCAATTGATGCGGATGCCCTGGGCGCCGAGCCGCATCGCCGACTGCACCGCCCGCTTCATCGCCCGGCGGGTGGAGACGCGGCGCTCCAGCTGCTGGGCGATGCCGTCGGCCACCAGCTTGGCGTCGATCTCCGGCTTACGGATCTCGACGATGTTGAGGTGCACCTCGGCCCGGGTCAGCTTGGCCAGCTCCTGGCGGATCTTCTCGATGTCAGCGCCCTTCTTGCCGATCACCACACCCGGCCGCGCCGTGTGGATGGTGATCCGCGCCTTCTTCGCCGGCCGCTCGATGACGATCCGCGACACGCCCGCCTGCGCCAGCTTCTTGTGCAGGAACTCGCGGATCTTCAGATCCTCCTGCAGCAGGTCGGCATAGCTCTCGTCGGCGAACCAGCGGCTGTCCCAGGTGCGGTTGACGCCGAGGCGCAGCCCGACCGGATTGACTTTCTGACCCATTACTCGACCTCCGCCCGCTCGCGCAGCACCAGGCGCAGGTGCGAGAACGGCTTTTCGATGCGCGCCGCCCGGCCCCGCGCCCGCGGCGTGAACCGCTTCATCACCAGCGCCTTGCCGACCGTGGCCTCGGCCACGTAGAGACGGTCGACGTCAAGCTGGTGGTTGTTCTCGGCATTGGCGATCGCCGACTGCAGCGCCTTGCGCACATCGCCGGCGATGCGCTTGCGGGAGAACGCCAGCTCGGCCAGCGCCCGCTCGCACAGCTTGCCGCGGATGAGCTGGGCGACGAGGTTGAGCTTGCGCGGACTGACCCGCAGGTTGCGGGCGGTCGCCATCGCCTCGTCGTCGCCGAGCGGCCGTTCCAGCGCTGGTTTGCCCATGGCTAGCCCCTCTTCGCTTTCTTGTCGCCGGAGTGGCCATGGAAGGTCCGCGTCGGCGAGAACTCGCCGAACTTGTGGCCGACCATGTTCTCCGTCACCAGCACCGGGATGAACTTCTTGCCGTTGTAGACACCGAAGGTCAGACCGACGAACTGCGGAATGATCGTCGAGCGCCGCGACCAGGTGCGGATCACCTCGTTACGCTTGGCGCCGCGGACGGTTTCCGCCTTCTTCAGCAGATACCCATCGACGAACGGGCCCTTCCAGACCGATCGGGGCACGTCAGACCTCCTCGCCTACTTCGCGCGGTGACGGCGGCGCATGATCTGCGCGTCCGTCCGCTTGTTGTTGCGCGTGCGCTTGCCCTTGGTCGGCTTGCCCCACGGCGTGACCGGATGCCGGCCGCCGGAGGTCTTGCCCTCACCGCCGCCGTGCGGATGATCAATCGGGTTCATCGCCACGCCCCGCACGCTCGGCCGTACGCCGAGCCAGCGCGACCGCCCGGCCTTGCCCAGCTTGATGTTCTGCTGGTCCGGGTTGGAGACGGCGCCGATGGTTGCCATGCACTCGGCCTTCACCATCCGCAACTCGCCCGAGTGCAGTCGCAGCTGGGCGTTGCCCTGGTCCTTGCCGATGAGCTGGGCATAGGTGCCGGCCGCCCGCGCGATCTGGCCGCCCTTGCCCTTCTTCATCTCCACGTTGTGGATGATGGTGCCGACCGGAATGTTCTGCAGCGGCAGCGCGTTGCCCGGCTTGACGTCGACAGCGCGGCCGGAGATGACGGTATCGCCGACGGCAAGACGCTGCGGCGCCAGGATATAGGCCACCTCGCCATCCTCGTAGCGGATCAGCGCGATGAAGCCGCTGCGGTTGGGATCGTACTCCAGCCGCTCGACCTTCGCCGGCACATCGAACTTCTGCCGGCGGAAATCGACGATGCGATAGCGGCGCTTGTGGCCGCCGCCGCGCCGCCGCGCGGTGATGCGGCCGGCGTTGTTGCGCCCGCCGTGACCACGCAGACCTTCGGTCAGCCCCTTCTCCGGCTTGCCCTTCCACAGGCCGGTCCGGTCGATCAGCACGAGACCGCGCTGGCCGGGGGTGGTGGGCTTGAACTGCTTGAGTGCCATGGTTTTCTACAGCCCGGTGGTGACGTCGATCGACTGGCCTTCGGCCAGGGTGATGAACGCCTTCTTGATATCCGGACGGGTGCCCGGACGACCGCGGAAGCGCTTGGTCTTACCCTTCTGGCGAAGCGTGTTGACCGCCTCGACCTTGACCTTGAACAGCATCTCGACGGCGGCCTTGATCTCCGGCTTGGTCGCATCCAGCGCAACCACGAAGGCCACCTGGTTATGCTCGGAGACGCGGGTCGCTTTCTCGGTGATCAGCGGCCGGCGGATCACCTCGTAGGCGCGCTCCAGGCCGACCGTCACCGGCCGCTTCGGATAGGGCTTGCTCATGCTAGGCGCTCCGTCAGGCGGTCGACCGCGGCGCGGGTGAGCACCAGCGTCTCGTGCCGCAGGATGTCGTAGACGTTGGCGCCGATCGACGGCAGCACGTCCACCTCGGCGAGGTTGCGGGCAGCGCGGGCGAAGTTCTCCTGCGGCCGCTCGCCGTCGATGATCAGCGGCTTGCGCCAGCCGAGCTGGCCGATCTTCGCCGCCAGCAGCTTGGTCTTGCCCTCGTCCAGCTCGGCGGCCTCCAGCACCACCAGGGTACCCTCGGCACGCTTCGCCGACAGCGCCGAGCGCAGCGCCAGCCGACGCACCTTCACCGGCAGCTCGGTGGCATGGTCGCGGGGCCGCGGGCCGAAGACGATGCCACCGCCGCGCATGTGCGGACCCTTGGTCGAACCCTGCCGGGCGCGACCCGTACCCTTCTGCTTGTACGGCTTCTTGCCGGTGCGGGCGACCTCGCCGCGGGTCTTGGTGGCGTGCGTGCCGGCACGGCGCTTGGCCAGCTGCCAGTTGACGCAGCGGGTGAGAATGTCGGGCCGCACCTCGGCGCCGAACACGCTGTCGGCAAGATCGACGGTACCCACCGTTTCACTCGCCAGATTGACCACATCCCATTGCATCGCCGTTACTCCCCGGCCGGCGTTTCGCCGCCGGTCTCCACCGCTGGCGCTGCCGGGCTGGCCCCGCCGCCGGCGGGCGGTGCGAGGATCGCCGCGGGCGTCGGCAGGTTGTCGGGCGCCGGCCGCTTCACCGCGTCACGCAGCAGCAGCCAGGAACCCTTGCTGCCGGGCACGGCCCCCTTCACCAGGATGACGCCGCGCTCGACGTCGGTCTGCACCACCTCGAGATTGAGCACCGTTACCTGCCGGTCGCCCATGTGCCCCGCCATCTTCTTGCCGGGGAAGGTGCGGCCCGGATCCTGCCGGTTGCCGGTGGAGCCGTGGCTGCGGTGGCTGATGGAGACGCCGTGGGTGGCGCGCAGGCCGCCGAAATTGTGCCGCTTCATCCCGCCGGCAAACCCCTTGCCGATGGAGATGCCGGTAACGTCCACCTTCTGGCCCTCGACGAAGTGCGCGGCCGAAAGGGTCGCGCCGACCTCGACGAGGCTGCCCGCATCGACGCGGAACTCGGCCAGCTTCTTCTTCGGCTCGACGCCGGCCTTGGCGAAGTGGCCGCGCACCGGCTTGGTGACGTTCTTCACCTTCGCCTTGCCGAGCCCGAGCTGGAGCGCGGTATAGCCATCCTTTTCCTCGGTACGCTGGGCCACCACCTGGCAGCCGTCGACCAGCAGCACCGAGACCGGCACGTGCGTGCCGTCGGCGCGGAACAGGCGCGACATCCCCAGCTTCTGCGCGATCAGACCGGTGCGCATCCTTCGATCCTCAGAGCTTGATCTCGACGTCGACGCCGGCGGCGAGGTCGAGCTTCATCAGCGCGTCCACCGTCTGCGGCGTCGGATCGACGATGTCGAGCACCCGCTTGTGCGTCCGGATCTCGAACTGCTCGCGCGACTTCTTGTCGATGTGCGGCGAGCGCAGCACGGTGAAGCGCTCGATGCGGGTCGGCAGCGGGATCGGCCCGCGCACCCGCGCACCGGTGCGCCGGGCGGTGTTGACGATCTCGCGCGCCGACTGGTCCAGCACGCGATGATCGAAGGCGCGCAGCCCGATGCGGATGTTCTGGTTGTCCATGTCCCTCTCGTACGTCTCTCGCGCCCCGCTGCGCCGAAGGTATCCGGCTACTCGATGATCTTGGCGACGACGCCGGCGCCGACGGTGCGGCCGCCTTCGCGGATGGCGAAGCGCAGGCCCTCGTCCATGGCGATCGGCTGGATGAGCTGCACCTC
>JBDHSN010000206.1:0-5529 GCA_039808105.1 Rhodospirillales bacterium | reverse complement strand
GGATCAGCTCTTCGATCTCGGCGTCGGTCAGGACGATGGGGTTGGTCTTCATCGAGCTGCCGCGGCTGTCGGCGAGGACGGCGCCGATGTCGGCCTCGGTCATGCCGTAGGCGGACAGGCGCGGCAGCGCCAGCCGCTCGGTCCACTCCGCCAGCAGGTCGGCCAGCCGGTCGGCAGCGTCGAGGTTGGCGCCGGGTTCGGCGCCGGCCAGCAGCGCTCCGGCCCGGGCGTAACCAGCGAGCGCCGGGCTGTGCGGGGCCCGCGCGCGCAGGGCGCGCAGGTTGATGCGGGTGGCATCGGCGACGAGGGTGCCGCAGCATACGCCGTGCGGGATGGGGAACTGCGCGCCGAGCGGCGAAGCGAGGCCGTGCACCGAGCCGAGGCCGGTCTGGGCGAGGCAGATCCCCGACAGCAGCGCCGCGTAGGCCATGCGCGAGCGGCCGGCGCGCGCCGCCTCGCCGTCGCCGCCGCCGAGAGCGGCGAAGAAGCCGGCGGCGAACGCCTCGATGCCCGACCAGCACAGCGCCTCGGTCAGCGGGTTGGCCTTGATCGAGACGGCGGATTCGAGCAGCTGGGTGAAGGCGTCCATGCCATTGGCAGCGACCACTTCGCGCGGGCAGCTCGCCAGCAGCGCCGGATCGACGAGGGCGACGCGGGCGACGAGCTGTTCGTCGCGGAACGACTTCTTGAACGCCGCCCCGGGGCCGGAAGCGGGGCCGTGGCGGCTGAGAACGGCGTTCTTGGTCGCCTCCGAGCCGGTGCCGGCGGTGGTGGGGACGAGGATCAGCGGCAGCGACGGACCGCGGTAGGGCTCCTCCGGGCCGACGCCTTCGAGGTGGCGCATCACCGAGTGGCGGTGCGGCAGCAGCCCGGCGATCGCCTTCGCCGCATCGAGGGCGCTGCCGCCGCCGATGCCGATGACCAGCTCGATGCCGTCGCCGGCGAAGGCCGCGACCGCCTCGTCCACCAGCTCCGGCGACGGCTCGCCGTCCACCGCGACATCGCGCAGGGCGAAGCCGGCTGTGCGCAGGCCTGCGCACAGCACCGGCCAGTGCGGGCCGCGGCGGAACGAGCGGGCGCCGGTGACGAGCAGGGCGCGGCGGCCGAACGCCGCGGCCTCCTTCGGCAGGTCGGCCAGCGCGCCCTCGCCGAAGACGATGCGCGGCAGGCGGGCGATGGTAAACGGCGCGATCGACGCCGGCGCGGACGGAAACATGGTGCGGGCGGTCAACCGGCGGGGAACAGGCCGCGCCAGGTCACCGCGGTGCGCGGCTCGGCCATCATCTCGGCCGCCGCATCGCGCCAGGCGAGGTAGTGCGGCGTCTCCTTGTGCGCCTTGGCGTCGGCCTCGCTGGCATAGGCCTCGTAGAGGCAGAAGCGGGCCGGATCGGCGGGATCCTGCAGGACATCGAAGCGGCGGTTGCCGGGCTCCTGCACCGAGGCCTCGTGATTGGCACGGATCGCCGTCAGGAATGTCTCGAGGAACTCCGGCTTGACCCGGACATGAACGAAGGTGACATGCATCGCCGCTTTCCTTCCCTCGGCCGCCAGTTGCCGGCGATGTTGTCGGTAGCAGGCCGCAGCCGTCAAGGCGGGGTTTAGCTGCGCCGCGGCATCGGCTAGGCTGCGCCGCCGATGGACATCCACGATTTCGACTTCCCCCTTCCCCCCGAGCGCATCGCCCAGCGGCCGGTACGGCCGCGCGATGCCGCCCGGCTGCTGGTGGTGGGTGACGCAACGGACGACCGGGTGGTGCGCGACCTGCCGCGCCTGCTGCGGCCGGGCGACCTGCTGGTGGTGAACGATACGAAGGTGCTGCCGGCACGGCTGCACGGGCGGCGCGGCACCGTCGCCATCGAGGCAACGCTGATCGAGCCGCTGGCGGACGGCCGCTGGCGGGCTCTGGCCAAGCCGGGCCGGCGGCTGCGGCCGGGCGATGTCCTGGAGTTCGCCGGCGGCTTTGCCGCCGGGGTCGAGCGCAAGGAGCAGGACGGCGCCGTCGTTCTCGACTTTGCCGTCGATGCTGCAACGCTGGACGAGGTGCTGGACGAGCACGGGGCGGCGCCGCTGCCGCCCTACATCCGCCGGCGGCAGCCCGATCCGCAGGACCGGGCGGACTACCAGACGGTGTTTGCCGAGCAGCGGGGCGCGATCGCCGCGCCGACCGCCGGCCTGCACTTCACCCCGGAGCTGCTGGCGGCGCTGACGGCGGCCGGCGTCCGCCGCACGGCGGTGACCCTGCATGTCGGTGCCGGAACCTTCCTGCCGGTCAAGACGGCGCGGATCGAGGAGCACGCGATGCACGCCGAGCGCGGCACGATCGGCGCCGCGGCGGCGGCGCTGATCGCCCAGACGCGGGCCGAGGGTGGACGCGTCGTCGCCGTCGGTACGACGACGCTGCGCCTGCTGGAGACCGCGGCGGACGAGGGGGGCGGCCTCGCGCCGTGGTCGGGCGAGACGCGGCTGTTCGTCACCCCCGGCTTCCGCTTCCGCGTCGTCGACCGGTTGATCACCAACTTCCACTTGCCGCGCTCGACGCTGTTCATGCTGGTCTGCGCCTTCGCCGGAATGGAGCGGATGCAGGCGGCCTACGCCCACGCCATCGCCGCCGGCTACCGCTTCTACTCCTATGGCGACGCCTGCCTGCTTTCGCCGGCAGCCGGGGACGGCGCGCGGTGAGCGGGATCGGCTTTTCCTTCAACGCGTGCGACGGTGCGGCGCGCCGCGGCGTGCTGACCACCGCGCACGGGACCATCGCGACGCCGGCGTTCATGCCGGTCGGCACCGCTGCCACCGTCAAAGCGATGACGCCGGCGATGCTGGCGGCGACCGGCGCGCAGATGGTGCTGGCCAACACCTACCACCTGATGCTGCGGCCGGGCGCCGAGCGTATCGCCCGCCTCGGCGGGCTGCACGCCTTCATGCGCTGGCCGGGGCCGATCCTCACCGACTCCGGCGGCTTCCAGGTGATGTCGCTGGCCGAGCTGCGGCGGATCGACGAGGACGGCGTCGACTTCCGCAGCCACATCGACGGCAGCCGGCAGCGACTGACGCCGGCCTCGGCGGTCGCCATCCAGCACCTGCTCGACGCCGACATCAGCATGGTGCTCGACGAGTGCCCGCGTTTCGGCGAGCCGGCAGCGGCGGTCGCCGGGTCGATGCGCCGGTCGATGCGCTGGGCGGCACTGTGCCGCGGTGCCTTCATCGAGCGGCCGGGTTACGGGCTGTTCGGCATCGTCCAGGGTGGCGTTTTGCCGGAGCTGCGCGCCGAATCGGTGGCGGCGCTCACCGCCATCGGCTTCGACGGCTACGCGGTGGGCGGCCTGGCGGTGGGCGAGGGCAGGGAGGCGATGTTCGGCGTCCTCGACGTCACGGCTCCGCTGCTGCCCGAAGATCGTCCGCGCTACCTGATGGGCGTCGGCAAGCCGGAGGACCTGCTGGGGGCGGTCGCACGCGGCATCGACCTGTTCGACTGCGTGCTGCCGACGCGCTCGGGCCGCACCGGCCAGGCGTTCACCCGCTTCGGCCCGGTCAACCTGCGCAACGCCCGCCATGCCGATGATCCGCGGCCGCTCGACGAGAGCGTCGCCTGTCCGGCGAGCCGCGAGTTCAGCCGCGCCTATCTGCACCATCTGGTGCGCAGCGGCGAGATCCTGGGCGCAATGCTGCTCACCTGGCACAACCTTACCTACTATGCCGAGCTGATGGCGGGGATGCGCGCGGCCATCGCCGCCGGCGGCTTTTCTAGCTTCGCCGCGCGGGTCCGGGCGGACTGGGCGCAAGGAGATATCGAGCCGTGGAGCATCCTGCCGGAAGTCGCTCAGCAGCGGGATGGGGCCGAGGCATGAGCGCCGGCCGGCTGCTACTGCCGGTTCTCGTCCTTGCCGCCGGCGGCTGCAGCAGCGGCGAGGACTGGCCGCGGCTCATCGGCCAGAGCCTCTACAACGCCGGCCACTATTTCTGCGGCCAGTCTGCCCATTGCGACACTCCGGACGATCGTCCGGGCGATACCGACAACCGGCGATGAGCCAGCTCGGCAGCCGGGTCGCGATCCCGGCGACACCGCAGGATGCGGTGCTGGAGACGGTGGCCAATCCGCACCCCGGGACAACCTACCTGGTGCGCTTCGTCTGTCCCGAGTTCACCACCCTGTGCCCGGTGACCGGCCAGCCGGACTTCGCCCACCTCGTCATCGACTACGTGCCGGCGGACCGGCTGGTGGAGAGCAAGTCGCTGAAGCTCCTGCTCGCCAGCTTCCGCGACCATCGTGGTTTTCACGAGGCCTGCACCCTCGATGTCGCCCGCCGGATCGTCGATGCCGCAGCACCGCAGTGGTTGCGCATCGGCGGCTACTGGTACCCGCGCGGCGGCATCCCGATCGATGTGTTCTGGCAGACCGGCGCGCCGCCGACAGGGCTGTGGCTGCCGGATCAGGGCGTTCCCCCCTACCGCGGACGCGGTTGACGAAACGGCGGTTGCCGCACACCGGCTTGGCAGGCGGCAGACCGGGCTTTAAATACGGAGAGCAGGCGGGGCGCCGTCCCGGTGCCCACTGGGATCTGGATGCGACCATGAACCCTTCTTCCTCTCCAGTCGTCGAACAGGCGCAAGCGCTGGTTGCCGAAAAGCGGCGGGCCGGCGGCACACCACAGGACCACGTCGCCCTGGCGAAGGCGCTGCTCGACCTCAGCGCTGCGCTCGAGCAGGACGACCGCGAGGCGGACTCGGTGGCGGCGGCGAAGGAGAGCGTCGCGGTGCTGTCGGCCGACTTCCTCGCCGATCCGCCGGCACTGGCGACGCCGATGCGTGCCAGTGTCGCGCGCTACGTGGCCCTCGCCAGCCGCAGCGGCACCCCGGACGAGGCGCTGCTGGGCCCCATCGCCCAGGCGCTGGGCGACCTTACCCGCATCGAGGACGCCGACGACGACGGCTGAGCGCGCAGCGGACAGCCCCGCCGGCGGTAATCGCAGCGCGGGCGCCGACCTGAACGCCCGCATCCGCACCCAGGCGCTGGCGTTCGGCTTCGATGCCATCGGCTTCGCCCGCTCCACCGCCCATCCCGCCGACGCCGCCAACCTGCGCCAGTACATCGGCGACGGCCGGCACGGCGACATGGCCTGGATGGCGCGCGATATCGAGCGGCGCGCCGATCCGCTCGCCATCTGGCCGGAGGCGCGCAGCGTCATCTGCCTTGGCGTCAACTACGGCCCGGCTGGAGATCCCCGCGGCGCAGCGGGCGAGCCGGAGCGTGGCGCCATCAGCGTCTACGCCCGCGGCCGCGATTACCACAAAGTCATCAAGAAGCGGCTGAAGGCGTTCGCGCGCTGGCTGAGCGAGAGCTGTGCGTGCGAGGTGCGGGTGTTCGTCGATACAGCGCCGGTGATGGAAAAGCCGTTGGCGATGCGCGCCGGCCTCGGCTGGATCGGCAAGCATACCAACCTCGTCTCCCGCCGCTTCGGCTCATGGCTATTCCTCGGCGAGGTCTTCACCACCCTCGACCTCGCCGCCGACGAGCCGGCGGTGGACCAT
>JBDHSN010000205.1:0-5589 GCA_039808105.1 Rhodospirillales bacterium | reverse complement strand
GCCTGCGCCGGCGTCGTCCCGCCCTCCCGCTCCCCCCGGGACCCTCAAGGGAGAGGGTTTTGGGGGATTTGCTGTCGGAGCGCTGTTCGGGCTCGCTCGCGCGGCGCAAGCTGATATAAACCGGGATTACAGGGTTCTTTGCTTTCGGCCCGGCGATCATGGCACGCCGGGACACCCTCAACCCATCGGGGAGGAGTTTGGACATGAGTGTAGCAACCGATACCCGGTTGAAGCCGGGCGTCGTCACCGGTAAGGACTACGAGACGCTGGTCGCCGCCTGCAAGGCCGGCAATTACGCGCTGCCGGCGGTCAACGTCACCGGCACCAACACCATCAACGCGGTACTGGAGTCGGCCGCCAAGAACAAGTCCGACGTCATCATCCAGCTTTCCAACGGCGGCGCGCAATTCTACGCCGGCCAGGGCTTTCCCGACGGCAGCCTCGCCAAGGTGCTGGGTGCGGTTTCCGCCGCGCGGCACGTGCACATGATGGCCGAGCACTACGGCGTCTGCGTCGTCCTGCACACCGATCACGCCAACAAGAAGCTGATCCCGTGGGTCGAGAGCCTGCTGGACCACGGCGAGGCCTTCTACAAGGAGACCGGCAAGCCGCTGTTCAGCTCGCACATGCTCGACCTGTCGGAAGAGCCGATCGACTGGAACCTCGACCAGTGCGCGCGCGTGCTGTCGCGCATGGCGAAGATGGGCATGAACCTCGAGATCGAGCTGGGCGTCACCGGCGGTGAAGAGGACGGCATCGGCTCCGAGTTCAAGGAAGGCGCCGACAACGCCAAGCTCTACACCCAGCCGGAAGACGTGCTGCAGGCGTTCGACAAGCTGTCCGACATCGGCATGTTCTCGGTCGCCGCGTCGTTCGGCAACGTCCATGGCGTCTACAAGCCGGGCAACGTCAAGCTGCGCCCGGAGATCCTGAAGAACTCGCAGGATCTGATCGCGCGGCGCCACAACACCGGCCCGAACCCGCTGAACCTCGTGTTCCACGGCGGCTCCGGCTCGGACAAGGGGCAGATCACCGAGGCCGTCGGCTACGGCGTCTTCAAGATGAACATCGACACCGACACCCAGTTCGCCTTCTCGGAGCCGGTCGGCAAGTTCGTCGATGATCACCCGAAGGCGTTCAAGTACCAGATCGACCCCGAGGACGGCACGCCGTTCAAGAAGTACTACGATCCGCGCAAGTGGCTGCGCGCGGCGGAGGTCGGCATGGTCGAGCGCCTGACCGAGGCCTTCACCGACCTCGGCGCCACCGGCAAGACGCTGGCCGCCTAAGCGCAAACGCATCCGCCGGGCGGCCGCGGCCAGCACAGCCGCTGCCCCCGGCGCCCTGCCGGCCGGGCCGGCAGCCACGATCTGGCTGCACGCCCGGCTTTTTTTGCGCCGGGCGTGGGTGCGGCGGCCGCTCCTGGCTCCTACCTAAGGGTATCTTCGACTGGACAGGCAGAAAACCATGGCGGCGACTCCGCGGAACGCGGTAGCGCTGGTCGCCCGGGCCGGCGCTTTGGCGGTCGTCCTCGCCACTGCCGCCTGCGGCCTGCAGCCCGACCCGCCGCCGCAATTCAACCAGGCCGACTTCAGCGGCACCGGCGACAAGATGGCGGCGTGCATGAAGTTCGCCTCGGAATCCTACTGCGAACGCGAAATCTGGGGCGGCAACGAGCTCTGACGCTTAGCCAGCCGAAACCGACGCCGGCCTTTAGTGCGCTTCTTCCCAGGTGCGGCCGGTGCCGGTTTCCGCCACCAGCGGGACGTCGAGGCAGGCGACGCTCTCCATCACCGCCTTGACCACCGCCGCCGTCTCCGCCGCCTCCGCCACCGGCACCTCGAACAGCAGCTCGTCGTGGACCTGCAGCAGCATGCGGGCGGCAAGGCCGGCGCGTTGCAGCGCCGGCGGGACGCGGATCATCGCCCGCTTGATGATGTCGGCGGCGCCGCCCTGGATCGGCGCGTTGATGGCCGCGCGCTCGGCGAAGCTGCGTGCCGCGGGGTTCTTCTCGTTGATCCCCTTGGTCCAGCAGCGCCGGCCAAACAGTGTCGAGACCCAGCCCTGTGCCCGCGCCTGCTGCCTGGTGCGGTCCATGTAGTCGCGGATGCCGGGATAGCGCTCGAAGTAGGCGTCGATGTAGGCGCCGGCCTCGCCGCGGCCGATGCCGAGCTGGCGGGCGAGGCCGAACGCCGAGATGCCGTAGATGATGCCGAAGTTGATCGCCTTGGCCTTGCGCCGGACCATCGGGTCCATGCCCTCGACCGGCACGCCGAACACCTGGCTCGCGGTCATCGCATGGATGTCGAGACCTTGGCTGAACGCCTGCTTCAGTGCGCCGATGTCGGCGACGTGCGCCAGCAGCCGCAGCTCGATCTGCGAATAGTCGGCGCTGAGCAGCAGGCAGCCAGGGGCGGCGATGAAGGCGCGGCGGATGCGCCGGCCCTCCTCGGTGCGGATGGGGATGTTCTGCAGGTTGGGATCGGACGACGACAGCCGGCCGGTCGCCGCCACCGCCTGCTGGTAGCTGGTATGGACGCGGCCGGTGTGCGGGTTGATCTGGCCGATCAGCGCGTCGGTGTAGGTGCTCTTCAGCTTGGCGAGCTGGCGCCAGTCGAGGACCTTCTGCGGCAGCGGGTGGCCTTCCGCGGCGAGCGTCTCGAGCACGTCGGCACCGGTGCCGTAGGCGCCGGTCTTGCCCTTCTTGCCGCCGCCGAGGCTTAGCTCGTCGAACAGCACTTCGCCGAGCTGCTTCGGCGAGCCGATGTTGAAGGGATGGCCGGCGATACCGTGGATCTCCGCTTCAAGCCCGCTCAGGCGATCGGCGAATTCGCGGCTGAGCCGCTGCAATTCGGGTTCGTCGACGCAGATGCCGGCCTGCTCCATCGCCGCCAGCACCGGCAGCAGCGGCCGCTCCAGCGTCTCGTAGACGGTCACCAGCCGCTCGCCGAGCAGCTTTCGCTTCAGCTCCCGCCACAGCCGCAAGGTGAGGTCGGCATCCTCGGCGGCGTAGCGCACGGCGACTTCCAGGGGCACCTGGTCGAAGGTGATCTGCGTCTTGCCGCTGCCGGCGACATCGCGCGCCCGCGTCTTCTGGTAGCCGAGGTGCTGCGTCGCCAGCTCGTCCAGCTCGTGCGACGACAGCCCGCCGGCGAGCACGTAGGAGAGCAGCATGGTATCGTCGATCGGCGCCAGCGTGATGTCGTGGCGCGCCAGCAGGTGCGCCTCGAACTTGATGTTGTGGCCGATCTTCAGGACGGCATCGTCCTCCAGCAGGTCCTTCAGCAGCGCCAGGGCGCGCTCGCACGGGATCTGCCGCGGCGGCGGCTGCAGCATGTCGGGGGCGCAGTGGCCGAGCGGGATGTAGCAGGCGCGGCCCGGCGCCAGCGCCAGCGAGATGCCGGCGATCCCGGCGCGCATCGGATCGAGGGAGGTAGCCTCGATGTCGATGGCGACGGTCCCTTGTGTGCGCGCCGCCGCGATCCAGCGGATCAGGTCGGCCTCGTCCTGCGCCGCCTCGTAGCGGGCCTCGACGGTGACTTCGGCGGCCGGGGTCGCCGCCACCGCCGCAGCGCCGGCGGGTGCGCCGGCCGGGCCGAGCATGCCGCGGCTCTGCAGCCGGGTCACCACCGAACGAAACGCCTGCTCCTGCAGGAACGCGGTCAGCCGCTGCGGATCGGGCGGGTGCTTGGCCAGCGCCGACAGCGGCACCGGCAGCGGCACATCGTCGTGCAGCCGCACCAGATCGCGGGAGATGCGCGCCGCCTCGGCATGGGCGAGCAGCGCCTCGCGCCGCTTCGGCTGGCGGATCTCGTGGGCGCGGGCGAGCAGGGTGTCGAGGTCGCCGTAGGTCTCGATGAGCTGCGCTGCCGTCTTGACGCCGATGCCGGGAACGCCGGGAACGTTGTCGGTGCTATCGCCGGCGAGCGCCTGGACGTCGATCACCCGGTCCGGCCCGACGCAGAACTTCTGGCGGACCTCGTCCTCGCCGATCGGCCGGTTGTTGACCGGGTCGTACATGACGACGCCCGGGCGGATGAGCTGCATCAGGTCCTTGTCGGAGGAGACGATGGTCACCTCGGCGCCGGCTGCGACGGCGACCTTGGCGTAGCTGGCGATGAGGTCGTCCGCCTCCCAGCCTTCGCTCTCGATGCAGGCGAGCTCGAAGGCGCGCACCGCGTCGCGGATCAGCGCGAACTGCGGGATCAGCTCGTCCGGCGGCGGCGGCCGGTGCGCCTTGTAGTCGGCGTAGATGTCGTTGCGGAAGGTCTGGCGGCCAGCGTCGAAGATGACGGCGAGGTGGTCCGCCTCGGTCTCCTGCAGCAGCTTCACCAGCATGTTGACGAAGCCGAGCACCGCGCCGACCGGCGTGCCATCGGGGCGGGTGAGCGGCGGCAGCTTGTGGTAGGCCCGGAAGATGAAGCCGGAGCCGTCGATCAGGAAGACCTGGCGCGGCGGAGCAACCGCCTCCGCAGCGGCGGCGGCAACCGGGCCCGTGCCGGCTTCGCTCAGTGTTCGTGCGCCGACGGGGCGCCGTCCGCCAGCAGGTACTGGCGCGAACAGTAGGGGCAGGTCACCTCGCCGTTGCTCCCGATGGCGAGGTAGACGAGCGGGTGGCCGAGGGCGCCACCGCCGCCATCGCAGCCGATGGAGCGGGTGGTGACCACGAAGGTTTCATCGTCGTCGGCAATTGGCGTGGCGTCTGGCATCGCGGAACATTGACCTTGCGAACGGCCGGATGATAGCGATTGCCGCACGACAATCAACGGTTACCCGCGACCGTCGCGGCAGGTGGCGCCGGGGCCGTCCAACCCCTTGGAACAGGGGCGAGAAGCTCATGGCAGGGACCGGACCGGACTACGCCGTCGAGACACGCGCGCTGGCCAAAACCTACGCCGGGCGCGACGGGCAGCCCTCGGTGCATGCGCTGCATGGCATCGACCTGCAGGTACCGAAGGGCGCGTTTTTCGGGCTGCTGGGGCCGAACGGCGCCGGCAAGTCCACCCTGATCAACATCCTCGCCGGCCTTGTCGTACGCAGCAGCGGGACGGCGCTGATCTGGGGCTATGACATCGTCGGGCAGATGCGGGCGGCGCGGCGCGCCATCGGCGTCGTCCCGCAGGAACTCAACCTCGACCCGTTCTTCACGCCGCGCGAACTGCTGGAGCTGCAGGCCGGCCTCTACGGCGTTCCCCGCGCCCGCCGGCGGACGGCGGAGATCCTCGATGCGGTCGGGCTCACCCGCCAGGCCGATTCCTATGCCCGCAGCCTGTCGGGCGGGATGCGCCGGCGGCTGCTGGTGGCGAAGGCGATGGTGCATGCGCCGCCGGTGCTGGTGCTGGATGAGCCCTCGGCCGGGGTCGATGTCGAGCTGCGCCGGCACCTGTGGGCCTATGTGCGCGAGCTCAACCGCGCCGGCACCACCATCCTTTTGACCACCCACTACCTGGAGGAGGCGCAGGCGCTGTGCGACCGCATCGCCATCATCGACCATGGCCGGATGATCGCCTGTGATACCACCGAGGCGCTGCTGCGCCGGATCGACTCCAAGACCCTGACGGTGACCCTCGCCGAGCCGCTCGCCGCCGT
>JBDHSN010000204.1:0-5606 GCA_039808105.1 Rhodospirillales bacterium | reverse complement strand
TCGGCATCCGTCCCGGCGCGATAGGCGCCGAGGCGGATGAGTTCGGCCATCTCCTCCCACACCGACAGCAGCCGGCGGGCGCGGCCGATCAGCGCATTCTCGTCCGCCGCGTTGCAACCGGGAAGGGCGCGCGAGACGCTCTTCAGGATATCGATGGCGGGATAGCGGCCGCGTTCGGCGATGTGGCGATCGAGAACGATGTGGCCGTCGAGGATGCCGCGCACCGCATCGGCGATCGGCTCGTTGTGGTCGTCGCCGTCGACCAGCACGGTGAACAGCCCGGTGATGCTGCCCTGCCCCGCCGCTCCGGGGCCGGCGCGTTCCAGCAGCCTCGGCAGTTCGGCGAACACCGAGGGGGTGTACCCCTTGGTGGTCGGCGGCTCGCCCGCCGACAGCCCGATCTCCCGCTGCGCCATGGCGAAGCGGGTGACGCTGTCCATCAGGCAGAGGACGCGGGCGCCCTGGTCGCGGAAGCACTCCGCCACCGCCATCGTCGTATAGGCGGCGTGGCGGCGCAGCGGCGGCGCCTGGTCGGAAGTGGCGACGACGACGACGCTGCGGGCGAGGCCATTGGGGCCGAGGCTGTCCTCGACGAACTCGCGCGCCTCGCGGCCGCGCTCGCCGATCAGGCCAATGACAATGACGTCGGCCTCGGTGTAGCGGGCCAGCATCGACAGCAGGCTCGACTTGCCGACACCGGATCCGGCGAAGACGCCGAGGCGCTGGCCGGCGCAGCAGGTGAGGAAGGCGTTGATGGCGCGAACGCCGAGGTCGAGCTTGCCAGCCATGCGCTGGCGGCCATGCGCCGGCGGTGGGGCGGCACGCAACGGATAGCGGAGCGGGCCGGCGCGCAGCGGACCGGCGCCGTCGACCGGCTCGCCGAGCGGGCCGATGACCCGTCCCAGCCAGCCGCGGTCGGGCCACACTGCATCTTCGCCGCCGCCGGCCTCCGCCCGGCAACCGGGACCGATGCCGGCGAGCGCGCCGTACGGCATCAGCAAGGAGCGGCCATCGCGGAAGCCTGCGACTTCCGCGTGCACGACGCTGCCGTCGCGACCGACCATCCGGCAGCGGTCGCCGACGGCGAGAAGGGACGCCAGCCCCTCCGCCTCGACCAGCAGACCGGTAACGCCGCACACCCGGCCGAACGGTACCACCTCCGGCAGCGTCTCGATCTGGCTGACGAGCCGTTCGGCGAGCGAGGGCATGGGGAGACTGAGCATGGGCGGGGGCCGCGCGCTGAGGTTTTCGTCGGCACAATGGCGCACTGGCGGTTAACGCCGGTTGAAGGGCCGTTCGCCAACGCCAGCGCCCTCCCTATCGACGCAAATCTCACTCATTACGCGTGTATACATATGAACTAAACTTTATGGTTGCTTACATCCCCAAATGAGACTATGAGTATGCGTGCATTCGATGTTAACACGTTCCGATTGCAAAAAATTGGGGGCTTCACACCATGCGCGTTCTCCTCGTCGAAGATGACAGCACGATCTCCCGCAGCGTCACCCTGATGCTCAAGGCCGAGAACATGGTGGTCGACACCGCCGACCTCGGCGAAGACGCGATCGAGATCGCCAAGCTCTACGACTACGACATCGTCCTGCTCGATCTGGCACTGCCGGACATGCCCGGCAGCGAGGTGCTGCGCCGGCTGCGCGCCGCGCGGATCGCGACCCCGGTGCTGATCCTTTCGGGCATGTCGCAACTGGAGAACAAGCTGCACTGCCTGACCTCCGGCGCGGACGACTACCTGACCAAGCCCTTCGACCGGCGCGAGCTGATCGCCCGCATCCATGCCATCGTCCGCCGCTCCAAGGGCCACGCCCAGTCCGAGATCCGCACCGGCAAGCTGGCGCTGAACCTCGCCGGGCGCACCGTCTCGGTGGACGGCAAGCCGCTGCACCTGACCGGCAAGGAGTACGGCATCCTCGAGCTGCTAAGCCTGCGCAAGGGGACGACGCTGACCAAGGAGATGTTCCTCAACCACCTGTACGGCGGCCTTGACGAGCCGGAGCTGAAGATCATCGACGTCTTCATCTGCAAGCTGCGCAAGAAGCTGGCCTCGGCTACCCGCGGCGAGCACTACATCGAGACGGTGTGGGGACGTGGCTATACCCTGCGCGATCCGCAGGTGGGCGTGCCGGCGGCGGCGGCATGACGCCTGCGGGGATCTGGCAAAACCAGCCGCGTCGCCGCCGTGCAACCGGCGCGCGCGGCGACGGCCGGATTGCCCTGGCGGCGCGGGGACGGATCCCGGACGGGCGCGGCGGGGGGACGCTCACCGTCCGCTACCGGCTGAGACTCTCCCTCCGCTCGCCCTTTCCGGCCAACATCAGGAGACGCTCTCTCCCTTCCCTGCACTGAGCCGCGGCATGCCTCTGCGCCGCGCCTGCGCGGTGGTCGTGCTATTCCATTGTCCCGGTGAAGCCGCTGAAACCGGGGAGCAGCGGACCGGCGGGATGGCCCCTGCGTCAGCTGCCGGTCGCGGGTTCCCGCGCCGCCCGGCGCGCGCCGGCGACCGCCGGCGATCCCCACAGGCGCTCCAGCGCGTAGAACTCGCGCACTTCCGGCCTGAACAGGTGGACGACGACGTCACCGACGTCGATCAGCACCCAGTCGCAATGGACGGCGCCCTCAACGGCGACGAACGGAACGCCGAGGGCCTCGACAACTTCGGTGAGATGGCTTGCCATCGACCCGACATGCCGCTTCGACGTTCCCGATGCGACCACCATGTAGTCGGCGATGGAGGTCTTGCCGGCCAGCGGCATGACCTCCACATCCTGCGCCTTGTCATCGTCGAGAGTGGACAGCACCGCCTGCAACACTTCATCGACGGACGGCGGTGTCTTCGTCGTCGGGTTGGTCGTCACGCCTATGGCCGGCCTCTCCCTCTCCATCATTGGCCCACGGCGACCCTGGCCCGCTTGCGCGCGGCGGTGGCCACCTTCTTCCGCGCCCGGATCCGCGTCGCCGATCCAGCGTGCGTCGGCGTGTGCATGAACACCCACGCCGGCGGCTGCATCGTCACGATCCGGCGCGCCAGCGGCTCGGGGACCCGCGAGTCGGCAAAGACCCGCGCCGAACGCGCCAGTAACGCTGCTTTAGAATATGGAGGACGGGAGAAAACCGCAATGGGAACCGTCCGGAAGATCCGCTGCCAGTCCTTCCATTCGCTGATCTGCTGCAGGTTGTCCGCTCCCATCAGCCAGACGAACCGGCACTTGGGAAACCGCGGCAACAGCAAAGTCAAAGTATCAGCCGTGTGCTGGGTGCCGAAACGCCGCTCGATGTCGGTGATGCGGATGCGCGGGTGCCGGGCAACCCTTGCCGCCGCACGCATCCGCTCCTCGAACGGCGCCGTTTCGCGCGAACTCTTCAGCGGATTCTGCGGGGTTACCAGCCACCAGACCTCGTCCAGCCGCAGCCGCTTCAATCCGAGCAGCGAAATGTGCCGGTGTCCCTCGTGGGCGGGGTTGAAGGAGCCCCCCAGCAGACCGATCCTGCGTGCCGGCAAGGCTCAGATCCGGACGTAAGGGGCGGGACAAGCCTGCGGGGAAGGGCTCACGGCCGGCATTGGCCCGTGCCCCGGACGACATACTTGAAGCTGGTGAGCTGCTCGACGCCGACCGGGCCGCGGGCATGCAGCTTGCCGGTGGCGATGCCGATTTCGGCGCCCATCCCGAACTCGCCGCCATCGGCAAACTGGGTCGAGGCGTTGACCATGACGATGGCGCTGTCCAGCGCCTTGAGGAACGCCGCCGCCGCCGCGGCATCGTCAGTGATGATCGCCTCGGTATGGCCGGACGAGTGCTCGCGGATGTGGGCAATCGCCTCGTCGATCCCGGTCACCGTTCGCACCGACAGGATCGCGTCGAGATACTCGGTATCCCAGTCCTGCGCCGTCGCCGGCCGCACCCGCGGATCGATCGCGCAGGTGAAGGCGTCGCCGCGGATCTCGCAGCCGGCGGCGATCAGGTCGTCGAGCACCGGCGGCAGCAGCTCCGGCGCCACCTCGCGATCGACCAGCAGCGTCTCGGTTGCTCCGCAGATCCCCGGCCGCCGCATCTTGGCGTTGAGCGTGACCTTGCGCGCCATCTGCGGATCGGCGGCGGCATGAAGGTAGGTGTGGCAGATGCCTTCGAGGTGCTTGAACAGCGGCACCCGGCTCTCGGCGCTGACCCGCTCGATCAGCGAGCGGCCGCCGCGGGGGACGATGACATCGATGCTGTCGACCATCTTCAGCATCTCGCCGACGGCGATGCGGTCGGTCGTCGGCACCAGCTGGATGCTGGTGTCGGGCAGCCCCGCCGCCATCACGCCCGCGGTCAGGCACTCGGCGATTACCGCCGAGGTGAGGAAGCTCTCGGAGCCGCAGCGCAGGATGACGGCGTTGCCGGACTTCAGGCACAGCCCGCCGGCATCGGCTGTCACGTTCGGCCGCGACTCGTAAATGACGCCAATGACGCCCAGCGGCGTGCGCACCCGCTCGATATGCAAGCCGTTCGGCCGGTCCCAGCCGGCGATGACGGTGCCCACCGGATCGGGCAGCGCGGCGATATCCTCCAGGCCGCGGGCCATCGCCTCCAGCCTGGACGGCGTCATCGCCAGCCGGTCGAGCAGCGCCGGGCTGAGCCCCTTGCCGCGGCCGGCCTCCATGTCGCGGGCGTTGGTCGAGAGAATATCCCGCTCGCGCGCCCGGATGTTCGCTGCCGCCTGGCGCAACGCCGTGTTCTTGGCGTCCGACGATGCCCCGGCGAGCACCTGCGCCGCGGCGCGCGCCGAGGTGCCAAGGTGATGCATCAACTGGCACAGTCCGTCTTCGCCGGCGGCTTCGGGCACCGTGCCGGCGGTCAGCGTGTCCATCGCGTGTTCTCTCGCTCCAGCGCGAGATCATCCCTGTGGATCATCTCGTCGCGACCACGGTACCCGAGGCAAGCCTCTATTTCACTGGTTTTATGGCCGAGAATCATCCGGGCATCCGCCGCCGAATAGGCGACGAGGCCGCGCCCGAGGATGCGGCCGTCGCGGCTGCGGACGAGAACCGCGGCGCCGCGGGTGAACTCGCCTTCGACGCCGATCACCCCGGCCGGCAGCAGGCTCTTGCCGCTGCTGAGAGCGGCGACGGCGCCATCGTCGACGACAAGGGCGCCGGCGGCGTGCAGGCTGCCGCCGATCCACCGCTTGCGCGCCGCCTGCGGGTTCGCCGTCGGCAGAAACCAGGTGCAACGCTCGCCGCCCTCGATGCGCGACAGCGGATGCGGCGCCTCGCCGTGGGCGATGACCATGCGGCAGCCGGCGGCAAGGGCGATGCGGCCGGCGACGATCTTGGTGGTCATCCCGCCGGTGCCCACCGCCGAGCGGGCGGTGCCCGCCATCGCCTCGATCTCGGGCGTGATGTCGTGAACCTCGGGCAGGAAACGGGCGTCGGGATCGGCATGCGGATCGGCGGTGTAGAGGCCATCGATGTCGGACAGCAGAACGAGGGTGTCGGCCTCGATCATCGCCGCCACCCGGGCGGCGAGGCGGTCGTTGTCGCCGAAGCGGATCTCGTTGGTGGCGACGGTGTCGTTCTCGTTGATCAGCGGCACCGCCCCCAGCCG
>JBDHSN010000203.1:0-5616 GCA_039808105.1 Rhodospirillales bacterium | reverse complement strand
GAGCTGTTCAAGGACCTGGAAAAGGACGTCGTCCGCCGCAGCATCGTCGCTGACGGACGGCGCATCGACGGCCGCGACACCCGCACCGTCCGGCCGATCGCCGTCGAGGTCGGCTTGTTGCCGCGCGCCCACGGCAGTGCCCTGTTCACCCGCGGCGAAACCCAGGCGCTGGTGGTGACGACGCTGGGGACGGGCCAGGACGAGCAGATCGTCGATGCCCTGGCCGGCGAGTTCCGCGAGCACTTCCTGCTGCACTACAACTTTCCGCCGTACTCGGTAGGCGAGGCCGGCCGTTTCGGCTTTACCGGCCGGCGCGAGATCGGCCACGGCAAGCTGGCGTGGCGGGCGATCCGGCCGCTGCTGCCGGCGAAGGCCGACTTCCCCTACACCATCCGGGCGGTCTCGGAGATCACCGAGTCGAACGGCTCGTCGTCGATGGCGACGGTGTGCGGCGCGTCGTTGTCGCTGATGGATGCAGGCGTGCCGCTGGTGCGGCCGGTGGCCGGCATCGCCATGGGCCTGATCAAGGAGTCCGACGCCTTCGTCGTCCTCTCCGATATCCTCGGCGACGAGGACCATCTCGGCGATATGGACTTCAAGGTGGCCGGCACCGAGCAGGGCGTCACCGCGCTGCAGATGGACATCAAGATCACCTCGATCACCGAGGCGATCATGGAGTCGGCGCTGCAGCAGGCGCGCGAAGGCCGCACCCATATCCTCGGCGAGATGGCCAAGGGCATCTCGGCGGCGCGCGAGGGCCTCAGCAGCAACGCCCCGCGGATCACCGTGATCCACATCAACAAGGACAAGATCCGCGAGGTCATCGGCCCCGGCGGCAAGGTGATCCGCGAGATCTGCGAGGTCACCGGCGCGCGCATCGACCTGGAGGACGACGGCACGGTGAAGGTCGCCGCCGTCGACCAGAAGGCCGCGGATGCCGCCATCGACTGGATCCGTTCGATCGCTGCCGAGCCCGAGCTGAACACCATTTACACCGGCAAAGTGGTGAAGGTGGTCGACTTCGGCGCCTTCGTGAACTTCCTCGGCACCCGCGACGGCCTCGTTCACATCAGCGAGCTGGCCCGTGAGCGGGTCGGCAAGGTCACCGACGTGGTCCAGGTCGGCGATACCGTGAAGGTCAAGCTGATCGGCATCGACGATCGCGGCAAGATCAAGCTGTCGATGCGGGCGGTCGATCAGAAGACCGGGCAGGATCTCAGCGAGAAGGCAAAGGCGGCAAGCTGAAGGGGGCAGCGCCCGACGCTGCCGGCGGGGCCGGTGGCGATGCTTACGGGTTGCAGCGCAGAGGGTGCTTGAGGGCAGCCGGATTACCCCGGAGCGTCGAAAAGCCGCTTCGGGGGGTCGTCTTTCCGCCGGGCTTCTCTATATGTGCGTCTCGGGAGCGGACTGTGCCAAGCGCCGGCAGGCAACCGGCGCGGTGCGCGGACCCCGCCCACCAGGGCCGTCGGGACAGGAGTTCAATAGCTGTTGCGTCCACTGCAGATCTCCGGCCGTGAGGTGCTGCCGATCGTTGAGGGCGGCAAGGGCGTCTCCGTGTCCAATGGCCGCAGCGCCGGCGCCTTCGCCGCCGCCGGCTGTGTCGGAACCTTTTCCGGCGTCAACTCCGATGCGTTCGACGAGGACGGCCGCGTCATCGCCCAGGTCTATCGCGGTCGCACCCGGCGCGAGCGCTACGAGGAACTGGTGGCCTACGCGATCCGCGGCGGCATCGCCCAGGCGCGCATGGCGTACGAGGAATCCGGCGGCAACGGCCGCATCCATATGAATGTGCTGTGGGAGGCGGCGGCGACGCCGCGCATCCTGCACGGCATTCTCGAGGGCACCAGGGGCCTGATCCAC
The DNA here is from genome assembly GCA_039808105.1 of Rhodospirillales bacterium. Taxonomy (GTDB): domain Bacteria; phylum Pseudomonadota; class Alphaproteobacteria; order Rhodospirillales; family Defluviicoccaceae; genus Defluviicoccus. Next base: position 3,756 of record JBDHSN010000203.1, on the reverse strand, counting down.
GGCATCACCTGCGGGGCCGGCATGCCCTACCGGATGGCGGAAATCGGCGGCGCCTTCGGCGTCTACTGCTATCCGATCGTCTCCTCGGCGCGCGCTTTTCGGGCGCTCTGGCGGCGCAGCTACAGCCGTCATCCGAACGTTCTCGGCGGCGTCGTCTACGAGGACCCGTGGCTCGCCGGCGGTCACAACGGCCTCAGCAACTCCGAGGATCCGACCCGGCCTGAACCGCCACTGCCGCGGGTGATCGAACTGCGGCGGGAGATGCGCAGCTACGGGCTTGATCACGTGCCGATCTTCATGGCCGGCGGCGTCTGGTACCTGCGCGAGTGGAAGGACTGGGTCGATAATCCCGATCTCGGGCCAATCGCCTTCCAGTTCGGCACCCGGCCGCTGATTACCGAGGAAAGCCCGGTCTCCGACGCGTGGAAGCGCCGGCTGCTGGCGCTGCGCGAGGGCGACATCTTCCTCAACCGGTTCAGTCCCACCGGCTTTTATTCGTCGGCAGTGCAGAACGGCTTCCTGCGCGAACTGATGGCGCGCAACGAGCGGCAGGTGGCCTACACCCGCGAGCCGGTCGGTGAGCACACCCAGGCGCTGCGCCTCGGCGCCCGCGGCCGCACCTTCTACGTCACCCCCGCCGACTATCAGCGGGTGGGAACGTGGATGGAAGCGGGCTTCGTCGAGTCGCTGCGCACGCCGGATTCGACGATGATCTTCGTCACCCCTGCCAAATCAGCGCAGATCCGCACCGACCAGCAAGGCTGCATGGGGTGCCTTTCCGCCTGCCGATTCTCCAATTGGGCGGAGAACGAGGAAGGAACCACCGGCAAGCTCGCCGATCCGCGGTCCTACTGCATCCAGAAGACGCTGCAGGACATCGCCCACTCCGGCGACGTCGACGACAATTTGATGTTCGCCGGTCACAACGCCTACCGCTTCGCCTCCGATCCGTTCTACCGCGGCGGTTTCGTGCCAAAGGTACAGCAGCTGGTCGATCGTATCCTGACCGGCGACTGAATTCCTCGTCGCACTGCTGCATTCGCACAACATTATGGCGAGCAGCCCCTCTTTTTTGCCTGAGATATTCTGTTAGGATGTGGCAAGCGGTAAGAACAATCGCCATATGGGTAACGATGACGAGCAACCGACCCTTCAGCCGCGCGCTGGAACTGATACGGCGCGCCGAACTCAGGCCGACGCGGCAGCGCCTTGCCCTCGCCCGCCTGCTGTTCGAGCAAGGCGATCGACACGTGACTGCCGAAGGCCTGCACGAAGAGGCGATGGCGGCCAATATCGAGGTGTCGCTGGCGACGGTGTACAACACGCTGCACCAGTTCGTCGGAGCAGGTCTGTTGCGGGAGATCGCTGTCGATACCAGCCGCTCCTACTTCGACACCAATATCAGCGAGCACCATCATTTCTTTTTCGAGCGGTCGGGTCGCATCGAGGATATTCCTGGAGATAGGATTGTCGTCTCCGACCTTCCGCCGGCGCCGGAAGGCACCCGGGTCCGCCGCGTCGATGTCATTGTGCGCCTCGATCATGCGAGTCGTAATCAAGATCAGTAGGTTACGCGACTTTTTAGAATGTCGCTAAACCTTCGTTGACAGCCGGCTTGCCCGTTCTAATATCCATTTCCTCAGAAGATGATCCAACCATCGGACGTGGCCTTGCTACGGCCACGTCACGCCGTTCCGAGGGAGATTGGATAATGTCCGACTTGAAGGGCTCGAAGACCGAGGAAAACCTGAAGGCCGCATTTGCGGGCGAGTCACAGGCAAACCGCCGCTATCTCTACTTTGCGCAAAAGGCTGACGTCGAGGGTTACAACGACGTCGCCGCGGTGTTCCGTTCGACCGCCGAGGGCGAGACCGGGCATGCCCACGGCCATCTCGAGTTCCTGGAGAAGGTGGGCGATCCGGCAACCGGCCTGCCGATCGGTGGCACTGGTCTCAACCTGAAGGCGGCGATCGCCGGCGAGACCCACGAGTACACCGATATGTACCCGGGCATGGCCAAGACCGCGCGTGAAGAAGGCATGGACGAGATCGCCGACTGGTTCGAGACGCTGGCCAAGGCGGAGAAGTCGCACGCCGGCCGCTTCCAGAAGGCACTCGACCACCTCGACTGATCGCCGCCGCCCAGGGTAGGTGACGGGAGGCCCGGACCGGTGGCCTCCCGGGAAGCGGCGGCGGATGTGCCTCTCGCTTGTGTTCAGGAGAGCAGGCGCCCGCCCCGCCGGCATCATGCATGCCGGTCGCGGAGGCGGAGATGCGTGAAGGCAGTCTCGAAGCCCCGACGCGCCATCCCATCAGGTGGCGCGACGAGGAGTTTTACGACGCGGAGAAGATCGACGTGGAAGTGCGGCGGGTGTTCGACATCTGCCACGGCTGCCGGCGCTGCTTCAACCTCTGCGACAGCTTCCCGCGCCTGTTCGATCTCGTCGACGCCACCGACGAGGGCGAGGTCGAAGGCGTTGCCAGCAGCGATTTCAAGCAGGTCGTCGATGCCTGCACGCTCTGCGACATGTGCTTCATGACGAAGTGCCCGTATGTGCCGCCGCACGCCTTCGATCTCGACTTCCCGCATCTGATGCTGCGCTACCGGGCGGCCGAGTTCCGTGCCAGCGGCCTGCCGTTCATCAAACGCCAGCTCACCGAGACCGATCGCAACGGCAAGCTGGCGGCGCCGGTGGCCCCTGTCGCCAACTGGGCGACGAGCTGCACCAACAAGCTGACCCGGCCGGTGATGGAGAAGGTCGCCGGCGTCGATCGCGAGGCGGCGCTGCCGCAATACCACGGCAAGACGTTCACCGCGCGCGCAAGAGAGAAGCCGGAGGTGAACCGGCTGGCACCGGCCTACGGCCGCAAGGCGGTGATCTACGCCACCTGCTTTGCCAACTACAACAGCCCGGAGATCGGCGTTGCCGCACGCAAGGTGCTGGCGCGCAACGGCGTCGAGACCGAGGTGGTCTACCCGCGGTGTTGTGGCATGCCGCAGCTGGAGTATGGCGACATCGCCCGCGTCGCCGACGGCGCGCGCAAGACCGCGGCGGAGCTGCGGCGTTGGATCGAAAAGGGCTACGACGTCATCTCGCTGGTACCCTCGTGCACCCTGATGATGAAGTTCGAATGGCCGCTGATCGAGCCGGACGACGACGACATCAAGGTGCTCAGCCGCGCCGTGTTCGACTGCTCCGAGTACCTGGTGGACATCCAGCGCAAACAGGGTCTGGCCGGCGGCATGAAGCCGCTGAAGGGCGGCGTCACCGTGCACATCGCCTGCCATGCCCGGGCGCAGAACATGGGGCAGAAGGCGACGGAGATGCTCCGCCTGCTGCCGGAGACCGAGATCAAGGTGATCGAGCGCTGCTCCGGCCACGGCGGCTCGTGGGGGGTGATGAAGGAGAACTTCCAGGTCGCCCTCAAGGTCGGCAAGCCGGTGGCGAAGCAGGCGAAACAGAACGCCTCGGCCTTCGTCGTCTCGGAGTGCCCGCTCGCCCGCGAGCACATCATCCAGGGGATGGAGCGTCTCGACGGAGAGGCCCCCGTCGTGGCCGATCCGGTGCAGCATCCCATCCAGCTGCTGGCGCGCGCCTACGAGCCGTGAGCCCGCCCGCGTCCGCCAATCTGAAAGGTAAAGAGTTGACCCCCAGGCTGATTGAGCGTGCCGACATCCTGCCGATGGCCGAATACGCCCGCGTCCGCGACGAGCGGCGGCGCGCCATCGCCCAGATAAAGAAGCACCGCCGCGTCC
>JBDHSN010000202.1:0-5620 GCA_039808105.1 Rhodospirillales bacterium | reverse complement strand
ACCGACGACGTCGTGCTGGTGGTGCCGCGCGAGCGGGCGCAGGAGGTCAAGCAGATCGTCGCCACGGTCGAGAAGGCTGGGCGCACCGAGCACTACGTCCACAGCCAGGTGTTCCGGCCGTGGGGCTGGTACCGCAGCATCCAGAACGGGCCGCGCTTCCAGGTGAAGGAGATCGTTGTCGCGCCGGGGCACAAGCTCAGCGAGCAGATGCACCACCACCGCGCCGAGCACTGGATCGTCGTCTCCGGCACCGCCAAGGTGACCCGCGGCGAGGACCACTTCTACGTCACCGAGAACCAGTCCACCTACATCCCGCACGCCACCAACCACTGCCTGGAAAACCCCGGCAAGATCCCGCTGCGGATGATCGAGGTGCAGTCCGGCCCCTACCTCGGCGAAGACGACATCGTCCGCTTCCAGGACGCCTACGGGAGGGTACCGGCCCCGGCGGCGAGCTGATTAGCTGGAACTCCGTGTCGTTGTCCCCCGGTCCGTGCAACAGTGCGCGATCCACTCTGTAAGCGGCTTCAGGTCATGTGCCCAGAAGATCGTCAGACCACGAGCTTGCGCGTCGATGAGATTGTGCAGCTTATAGACACCGCTCAGCACGGCGCTCGGCACAACTTGGCGTAGGCCAAAATCAACTTTCCAGGTGACTGCCTTTGCAGCCGCATCGTTGTTCAGGCGCTTCACTGAATTAGTCGAGGAGTTCGAGACTTTGCACTCGATCGGCATGACACGCTGATCCCACAGTCGCACAATGACGTCGGCCTTGCGCGTCCCAAGTACGCTTTCCCCACAAAATTCGCCGGCATTGGGCGCGTGCGAAACGGTCGGAATCCGCCGGCTCGTCACTTCTGCGAAACCGAGCACCCTTAGCGCCTCCTTTACCGCTGCTTCTTGCTGCTCTTTGCCCTTTGTGCGTCGACTTGTCTGCGTTCGGCTCGCCGCCATAAGAGCAGCCGAGGCCAGCACCGCCGCGTTACGCTCTGCCTCCGTGGGTTCGCGCCTCTCGACAACCCATACAAAGCGCCGCCGATCGAGTACCTGGCGGACGATGCTGATTAGCCGCTGAACATCGGCAGGCGAGTTGCGTAGGTGGTGTGAACTTAAAGAGCTGGCGTTAGCTAATACCTTGAGATCGTCCGCCGAGATTGGTGGTGCAGCCAGATAGCGGAATGCTTCGAGCAGGCGCTGATCGCCGAGTACGTCGAGCGCCGATGTTTGCCAATCTGTCAAGTCGACAGTTGCTTCTAGAACTTCCTCGATATATCCCTGAAATTGATCGAAGGCCTCCAGATAATCTTCTAATGGCTCTTCCAACCGTTCTCTTGAAAACATGGCGATCGATTTGGCGCGCTCGACATCGAGTTGTTCTCTCGTCCAGACGGGCGGATCAATCACTGGACCACTCCCGCCGCGAGAAGAGCGGGGCTGGGCACGATCAAACGTTCCATCTCACGCGGTTCGAATTTTGTAAGGCCGCCAGCGTAAGTTCTGCCTGAGCGCTGAGAAATGTTCGTCTGCAAATAGGAAACCAGTGCCTTCTTCACTGCTTCTGAGAGATGTTCACGTGGATAAAGGCCGTGTGCGATGTTGATATGTCGAGCACCTGCCTCGTTAATCGCAAAGGCGGGGGGGCGGCGCGCCATATAGGTCGAGATAATTGGCGCTGGCGCGCGCAGACCTACCGACCACCAAGTCTTGCGATGGCTCGCAATATAGCCTTTGTTCGCACCCATAGCGCGCGCGATATTGAGAAACTTGAGGACTGCCTCGCGCTCGACTGTGTCTAACTCGTCAAAATGGGGCGGAAGGTCGATCACACATCGCAGCCACTTGACGTCACTGAGCAGGCCACTTGCTTGGAGCACCTCTCGCGCCCGGGTGACCGTCGGAAACAGGACTGAAGTTGGCAGGCCGATACTATGCTCGCCGGCAATCCAGACATTGTTTGCTCCGGTCACGGTGCCGCGGTGGACGCGGCACAACTCGCCAAGCTCCACATAGCCTTCCGGCGGCTTCTCCGTTGCGCGTGTGAGGTGGGACCAGCGAGATTCTGCGGCGAGACGGTCTTGATACACTGTGCGGCCTTTGCCCAGATCGTGTAACTCGGCAACGCGTTGAAACACGACTGAAGGAGCCTGGGAGCCGATTTCAAAGGTCGTGATGGCGGCCGTAGTCGTAGCGTCGGGAAATGGCTGTGCTGTAGGCTCAATGACCGTAACGCTTTGCCCACCGAGATGCTTGAGGATTAGCGAGCGTACGAGCGCTCCATAGTTCACATCGAGCCATTCAGCCGCTGTTATGAAGACACCGTAATCCTTAGGCTTGGCTCTGCGTGCCGTCGCAAGGAAAAAGTAGACATGCAGTCCGGCGAGTTTGCTTGCGCTCAACCCGAGCTTTAGAGCCTCGGTGAACAGCCAGTCCTTCCACTCCGGTGCAATCTGATGATGGCGCACATAGGGCGGGTTGCCGATGTAGAGCGTCCTGCCGTCGATTGTCTCTGAAAACCGCCTGAAATCGCCTAGCACGATACGGGCACGATCACGATGACCACCGACCATCAGATTAGCGCGCGCCATGAGGGTCGCTAGCGGGTCAACGTCGATGCCAACCAACTGCGCGTTCGGAAATGCCTTCGCCGCAAGGCCGAGAAAGCGCGCGGATCCAACACCGGGATCAATGATTCGATCGGGCGCGGGGTGGCCGGAGGCCCAGTTGACCATGGTGCTCACGATGGGGATCGGCGTGTAGGTTGCGCCTTGGCTACGGCGCTCTTCTGGCGTGCGCAGCGTACAGAAAGCATCGCCTAGGGGATCGCGACCTTTCTCGATGAGATCCCTGATCTTCGCGATCGTTTCGCGTGGTGGCCTATGGTGCGCAGCCGCTCGCGCCAGAACCAATTCCTGAGGCGACAGAGGGCCCAGATCCGCGGCCCCAAGTGCCAGAGTTGCGGCTGCCAACGCCTTCTCGCTTGGCAAAATCGACTGAAATTCACCCAAGAGGTCACACTGGCCGCTGCCAAGATGCGGTCGGACGTAGGATTTAGTAGCCGTGATCACATTTGCCCCCTAACTACGCCCGCGCTGTGCACGGCCAGGAGGACGATCATTTGGTTCTGTTTCTCCAGGTTCAGGTCTCCGCAATGGCGAAGCTGTTCCGTCATGCTGCCACCTCCCCGTCGCGCCCCTTATCGGTCTAGAGAGTGCCGTCTAACGAGTTGTGGCACAAGAATGTTGTTCACTTTATGTTCGAGCTTCTTCTTCGCCTTCCTGACTGTTGGATTCGCCAATTCCGTGCAGGGGGAAAACTGCCTCACCCGCCGAATCGCCCCGCCAGCGCCGCGTAGAGGGCGCGCAGGGCCATGGCTTCGCCGCCTTCGGGGCGGCCGGGGCGGCTGTCGAGGTTCCACGCCATGACGTCGAGGTGCGCCCACGGGCAGGCGGGCTCGACGAACTCGGCGAGGAACAGTGCCGCGGTGATCGCACCGGCGAACGGGTGGTCGGAGGCGTTGTTGAGGTCGGCGGTCTTGCCGAGGACGTGGCGGCGGTAGGGCTGCCACAGCGGCAGCCGCCAGAGGGGATCGCCGCTTGCCCGGCCGGCCGCCAGCAGCGCCTCGGCGAGCGTCTCGTCGTTGCAGAACAGCGCCGGCACCTCGGTGCCGAGGGCGACCCGCGCCGCGCCGGTCAGCGTCGCCGCGTCGATCAGCACTTCTGGGCGCTCGCTCGCCGCTTCCGCCAGCGCATCGGCGAGGATCACCCGCCCCTCGGCGTCGGTGTTGCCGATCTCGACGGTGAGCCCCTTGCGGGTGCGGATGACGTCGAGCGGCCGCAGGGCGTTGCCGGCGACGCTGTTTTCCACCGCCGGGACCAGCAGCCGCAGGCGGACGGGCAGGGCGGCATCCATGATCATCTGCGCGAGGCCGAGCAGGATGGCGGCGCCGCCCATGTCCTTCTTCATCAGCTTCATCGCCGCCGCCGGCTTGAGGTCGAGGCCGCCGGTATCGAAGCACACCCCCTTGCCGACCAGCGTCAGCTTCGGCGCGTCGGGCTCGCCCCAGGTGAGGTCGGCCAGTCGCGGCTCGCGGCTGCTGGCACGGCCGACGGCGTGGATGGCGGGATAGTTGCGCTCCAGCAGCTCGTCGCCGGCGATGATGGTGCAGCCGGCGCCGGACTGCTGGGCGACGGCAGCGACGGCGTTGGCCAGCTCCTCCGGCCCCATGTCGGACGCCGGGGTGTTGATCAGGTCGCGGACGAGGAAGATGGCGCGGGCGGTGCGCTCGACCGCGGCGCGGCGGGCCGACGCCGGCCAGGCCAGTGTCGCGAAGCCGGTGCGCGCGTCGCGGTAGTGCTCGAAGCGGTAGGTCGCCAGCGCCCAGCCGAGCGCCGCGGCATCCGCCTCGTCGGCGGACGGCAGCGGCTCGATGCGGTAGGTCGCCGGCGGCAGCTTGTCGGGCAGGCTGGCCCAGTCCCCCATCGGCTCGCCGCCGATGCCGAGCAGCACCCCGGCCAAGCCGCCGTCGCCCGGCAGCAGGCAGTGGCTGCCGGGTGCAGCGGCAAAGCCGGTGCTGCGCACCCAGCCTGCCGTGGCGGGCGGCAGCGCGTCGAGCAGCGCCGGCAGCCCCTCCGCCCGCACCGGGGTGATCGGCAGGGCGATGGCCGCGGCGTTATCGGTCAGAAAGCGGCATGCGGGCATCGGATTGTTCTCCCGGTGACGGCGCCGCCTGCTCGGCATAGAAGCGCCGGGCGCCGGGGTGCAGCGGCACGGCCAGATGCTCGGTGGCGGTCTCGAGGCGGATCTGCGGGCCGATGGGGTTGATGTCCAGCAGCCGGCGGTTGCGCGGGTCCCACAGCGCGCGGGTGATGCCGTAGACGAGGCTGTCGGGCAGGGTGGCGAGGGTGACCAGCTGCGCCCGCACGGCGATGGTCGGCGTCTCGCCGACGCCGGCGTAGGTGCCGGCGGGGATGGTGGTGGCGATGAACGACGGATGGCTGGCGATGATCCGCTCGGCCTCGGCGGCGGGGACCGGCAGCAGGGCGATCGGCATGCGCTCGCCGGCCATGGCGACGGCGGCGACCGGCGCGCCGCCGACGATGAAGAAGGCGTCGATTTCGCCGCCGATCAGCATCTCCATCGACCGGTTCAGCCGCTCGTAGCGCGGGATGATGTCGCGCGGCCGCAGGCCGGCGGCGCGCAGCACCATGCGGGCGGCGGTCAGCGTGCCGGAGCTGGTCTCGCCGAGCGAGACCCGCTTGCCGCGCAGCTCGGCGAGGGTGCGGATGGTGCCGTCGCGCACCACCACGTGCAGCGCTTCCGGGAACAGGTTGGCGATGGCGCGCAGCCCGCGCACCGGATGGCCGGCGAAGTCGCCCTCGCCGGCGAAGGCCTCGCGGGCGATGTCGGCCTGGCACAGCGCCAGCTCGATGCTGCCGGCCGCCAGTTGCCGGACGTTGTCGGGCGAGCCGCTGGTGGAAACGGCGGCGGCGATCAGCCCCGGCACGCCGCAGGCGCCGCGGCTGCACGCCGCGGTACCCGGCGGCGCCGAGATCATGTTGGCGATGCTGCCGCCGATGGGAAAGTAGGTGCCGCCGACCGGCCCGGTGCCGATGCGCACGAA
>JBDHSN010000201.1:0-5623 GCA_039808105.1 Rhodospirillales bacterium | reverse complement strand
TTGCGGTTGGTGGCGCAGACGAGGCGGACATCGACCTTGATCGTGCGGGTGCCGCCGACCCGCTCGAACTCGCGCTCCTGCAGCACCCGCAACAGCTTTGCCTGGAACGAGGGCGAGACATCGCCGATCTCGTCGAGGAACAGGGTGCCGCCGTCGGCCAGCTCGAACCGGCCCTTGCGGTCGTGGGTGGCGCCGGTGAAGGCGCCCTTCTCATGGCCGAACAGTTCGGATTCGAGCAGCGAGTCCGGCAGCGCCGCGCAGTTCACCTTGACGAAGGGCTTGTCCTTGCGCGGCGAGAGGAGGTGGACGGAGCGGGCGATCAGTTCCTTGCCGGTGCCGCTCTCGCCGCGCAGCACCACGGTGGAGCGGGTCGGCGCCACCAGGTGAATCTGGGCGAACACTTCCTGCATCGGCTTCGAGTGGCCGACGATGTTGTCGATGCTGGCCGGCACCAGGCCACGCTTCAGACCGCGCGTCCACGGCGCCGGCGGCAGCGGCTTCGTTGCCTCCACCGCGGCGGCTTCATCGCGGCGATGCAGCTTCACCGTCTGCGCGATCAGGTTGGCGACCATGGTCAGGAAGCGGATGTCCTCGCCGAAACTGATGGCCGAGTCCTCGGTCCAGACGCGGGCGACGGCGAGGACGCCGAACGGACGGCCGACCGTCTTGATCGGCACGGCGACGAAGGAGACACGCTCATCGTCCAGCGCACCCGACGCGCCGACGTAATCCTCCAGCAGCGGATGCTCGGCCACGTCCTCGCTGACGAACGGCATCTGGCCGGAGAGGATGCGCGCGGCGATTTCCTCCGGCAGATCGGCCTCGCCCTTCTCGATGGCGCGCGCCGACAAAGACGCCGCCGCCACCACCGACAGCGCACCGGTCTGGCCGACGATGGCGACGACGCCGCGGCGCATCTCCAGGTAGGAGGACATCAGATTGAGGACGGCGCGCAGCGAGCCTTCCAGGCTGGTGGTCGCCGCCAGGATCTTGCTGATTTCGTAGATGCCGACCAGGGCCAGGGTCGCGGCGGTGGCGCGCTCGTGGGCGGCGGCGATGCTGGCGCCTTCGGTGATCGAGGGGCTCCGCGGAGCTAAGGAGGACATCACGTTCATCGTTAGACCCATAGCTGTGGAACCAACAGCATCGACGATCCCCAGAGGACCTCGCTGGGTACTGCACATCGGGAACGCCCGCGGCACACCCGGAGGTGGTCACTTCTCAACGCCGGGGTCGCCGCATGGAGGACTGCAGCGAACACGAAAGGATGGCCGCACCCTGTCCGCCTGCGTCCTCGCACGCTTCTATGCAAACCAGGGGCCACTGCGGCTGGGCTGCCTGATCGGCTTTCTCCCAATCGCTTGTCGAACGCCATCCGGCGGGACTGTGTCGGCATTGCCGGTTTGGCAAGCATGCACCGCAAAGTTGCCCAACAGCCGGGCACAGGTTGCAAAGGCTAGGGCAGGAAGTCCCAGGTAGCGGCCTCGAAGACCTTCCAGCGCGTCGGGTCCAGACTGCCGAAGCCCTTCAAGCCCAGCCAATCGTCGTAGAAGGCATAGTCGAGCAGGCCCGGATCAAGCGGCTTGCCCTGCCGCCAGCGGGCCACGTCCGCCGCGGTGCGTCCGGCAAGATCGTCGACGACGTCGTCGAGATAGACGGGATCCCAGTGGGCGGCATAGCCGGTGCCATCGGCGCTGTGCGCCTCTTCGGCGAAGGCGGCGAGGCGAACCCCTGCCGCATCCTCGATGGTGAAGCGGACCCGCAGCCGGGGAGCACCGGCAAAGCCGACGATGAAGCGCAGCGCCTCCGAGCCGTCGCCGATGCGGTGGACATGGCCGGCAAGGATCACCGCATCCGGCGGCAGGGGTGCGGGCGTCGCCGGCAGGACCCGCTCGAAGGCGCCGGTCTGGCGCAGGCGGGCGATCAGGGTGCGACGGAAGCGGCGCACCTCCCGCCCATGGTCGGCATCGTCTGCGGTGAAGTCACCGACGACCAGCGTCGAAAGATGCGCCGGCGCCGGCTCTTCCTGCTGCACCACGCGGGAGTGGGTGCATCCGGCAAGGGCGATGGCGGTGAGCAGCAGAGCGCCAGCGCTACGGGTTCGGAGCCAGATCATCGGCGGACCAGCCCATCAGGGTTGATTAGTTTACCCCCTTTTGGGCCACAAAAACAAGCCGTCGCTGGCTTTCGCCGCCGGCGCTACAAACGCTGCAGGGTGCGCTCGACCTTGGCGACGAACCGCGCGCGGCTGGCGGCGGTCGCCTTGTCCATGTTGTACTGGGCGAGGTGGACCTGCCGCACCTTCGGCGTCAGCAGGCGGCCGAGGCCCCGGGTCAGCACCGCCTTGCCGGGATCGCGCATCCACAGCTTGATGAACCATCGCGGCGAGCCAAAGGTGGTGACCACCACGAGAAGCCTGATGTGTTGCAGCCGCCGGCGGATGGGGCTGCCGCTGCCGTCGAGATCGAAGGCGACCCCGGGGATCCAGACGCGGTCGAAGTAGCCCTTCAGGATCGCCGGCATGCCGTACCACCAGGTCGGAAAGACCACCACCAGCCCTTCCGCCCAGTGCAGCCGCTCGATGTAGGCGCGAATGCCCTCGCACCCGGCATCCGGCGCCTCATAATTCACCCGTTCCTCCCGACTCAGCGCCGGCTGGAAAGCTTCGGCGTAAAGGTCGGTGACATGCACGTCATCGCCGCGCCGTCGCAGCGCCGCGGCGGCCGCATCGCGCAGAGCGGAGCAGAAGCTGCCCTCTACCGGGTGGGCGTAGATGAGCAGGACACGCATCCGGCATTCCCCGTTCACAGGCTGGACAGGCGACGGTGGTGCAGGACCATCGGTCGGTCGCGGCGCCACTTCAGTCGAGAAACAGCCGGTAGCGCACGAAGTCGTCGGCAGCCGCGAACCGATCGTACAGCCGCCGGGCGGCGGCGTTGCCGCTGCGCGTGTGCCAGTAGAGGCGGGACCAGCCGAGTGCCCGGCCGCGGTCGATGAGGTCGGTGAGCAGCGCCGCGCCCACGCCGTGCCGGCGCGCCGTGGGATCGACGAACAGGTCTTCCAGGTAGCACACCGGGGCGACCGTCCAGGTCCCCGCATGGAGCACGCAGATCGAAAAGCCGACGATGCTGCCGTCGACCTCGGCGAGCCGGCAGGCCAGCGCGGTGTCGCTCTCCACGATCCGGCGCCAGGTGGCATCGGTCACCGCCGCCGGCACGTCGGCGTCATAGTAAGGTGACGTAGCCGCGCCACAGCCGGCGCCACGCTCCCTCGTCGGCCGCGGCTGCATCCCGGATGGCGATCACGGAACGGCGGCAGCCGGTCGCATCGTCCGGCATCGAGCCCGGGCAGGATGCCCGCCGGCCCGGCTATTCGTGCAGGCGGTAGACAATGTCGGTGCCTTTCTTCCTGACCACCGCCGCCAGCCAGCGGCCGCCGGCATCGTAGGCGACCCAGCCCTCGGTGACGCCGGTGACCCGATAGCGGGTCGTCTGCACCGGCTTGCCGGCGACAGGGACCTGCAGGGAGTCGGTGCCCAGCAGCTGCTGCGGCTTGAGCCGGCCGCGCTGCGGGTCGATGAGCTGGGTCTGCTGGGCGATCGACGGCGTCCAATAGCTGGCGACCATGATGTCGGCCGGCGCCAGCTCACTGCCCTTGCGGTGAGAAATGCTGAAACCGTCGGCGGTGGCGCGGCCGGAGACAAAAAATTCGCTGTCGTCGTCGGTCGTCTTGCTCTCGAAGGTCTGCAAGCGGCCGTTGCGCCACTGCTCGGTGCTGTCGTGGCGGAAGACGAAGACGGTGACGCCGAGCAGGCGGACGGCGATGTCGATGCGTGTGCGCACCGAGAAGTCGTTGATGTTTCCCTGGAAATCCACTTGGTGGCTGCCGATGGTATCGTTGCCGCGCAACACGTCGAAGCGCACCGCCGGCGGCAGGGCGGCAGGCAGGCGGGACGGGCCAGGCGCGGCCGTCGCGGCGCCGCGCCCCCCCGGCAGTAGCAGGGTCCCGGTGGCGAGGATACCGCCAGCGAGGCCGCGCAGTGCCTGCCGTCGGCTGAAGCCGAGGGGATCGCTCCCGGGGCCGGGGGTGGTCTGTTCTTGCAGCGAAGGAAACGGCCGGCGGGTGCGCATGGGAGCGATGAGCGTGTGTGGTGCGGAACGGACCTGAGGTAGCGACGGAGCACCGGCAAGTCGAGGCCGAAGCCCCGCAATTCGAGAACACGGCACTGGCAAGCGTTCAGTGACATGCTAGAGTGATGCTGCCATTGAATTGCCGCACGCGATCCCCAGTTCGCGGCATGGATCGCACGCACGAGGTCGCGATGAAGATCAGGGTCGAGAAGCCGACACCCGCGGACGTCGCCGCCTTCGCCGCCTGTCCCACCTGGGACAAGGAGCCGTCGATCTTCGACTGGACGTACGATGCGGCGGAAACCTGCTACCTGCTGCGGGGCGATGTGCGGGTGACGACGGCGGACGGCGAAGTAGCGGAATTCGGCGCCGGCGACATAGTGAGCTTTCCGGCCGGACTGCAATGCACCTGGGAGGTCCGGGCTCCTGTACATAAGCATTACCGCCTCGGCTGAAGCCATGGCGTCCGATCCCAACGCGCTGCCGCTGTCGGAGCATGGCGGCGAGGTGGATGCGGCCGCTGAACTGTACGGCATCACCCGTGACCGGTGGCTCGACCTGTCCACCGGCATCAATCCCCATGCCTATCCGCTGCCGGAACTGGCGCGCGACTACTGGCGGCGGTTGCCGGATGCCTCCCTCTACGCCTGGCTGCGCGAGTCGGCGGCGGCCTGCTACGGCGTTGCCGATCCGGCGGCGGTGGTGCCGGCGGGCGGATCGCAGAGCATCATCCAGCTGCTGCCCCGGCTGCTGCCGCCACGGCGGGTGGCGGTCGTAACGCCGACGTATCGCGAGCACGCCGCCAGCTGGGCGGCGGCCGGCCATTGCGTCGCCGAGATCGCGGACATTGACGACGTTCCCGCCGATGCCGCGGTGGTGGTCGTCGCCAACCCCAACAACCCGGACGGCCGCCAGTGCAACCCGGAGGCGCTGCTGCCGCTGTCGGAGGGCCGGCTGCTGGTGGTGGACGAGGCCTTCGCCGATGTCTGCCCGGAGATCAGCCTCGCCCGCCACACCGGCCGCGGTGATCTGCTGGTGCTGCGTTCGTTCGGCAAGTTCTTCGGCCTGGCGGGGCTTCGCCTCGGCTTCGCGCTGGCCGGCGAGCCGCTGGCGGAGCAGCTGCGCCGGGCGATCGGGCCGTGGGCGGTCAGCGGTCCGGCGGCTGTCGTGGGCGCGGTGGCGCTGGCCGACGAAAGCTGGGTGCGGGCCACCCGCGTACGGCTGACCGCAGCGGCCGGTCGCCTCGACGGCCTGCTGCTGCGTGCCGGCCTCAACATCATCGGCGGCACCACCCTGTTCCGTCTCATCGAACACGGGCGGGCGGCGGAACTGTTCGAGGCGCTGGCCCATGCGGCGGTGCTGGTGCGCCGCTTTGCCGGCGAGCCGCACCGGCTGCGCTTTGGCCTTCCTGCCGACGACGTTGCCTTCAGTCGCCTCGCCGATGCGCTGGCCCAGTGGCGGCCGCAGCCGGCGCCGCCGCAGGTCGGCGCCGC
>JBDHSN010000200.1:0-5725 GCA_039808105.1 Rhodospirillales bacterium | reverse complement strand
TCACCGTCTGTGCCATGCCGACAGAGTCGCACAGCCGCACCGGCTTGTGAATCATCCGTTTATGTCAATGCACTAGGCGCATCGTCGGTGAATCCGGGCGGATCATCGGCGTCGACATGACGCCCGAGATGCTGTCACGGGCTCGGGAGAACGCGGCGAAGCTCGGATACGACAACGTCGAGTTCCGCGCGGGCGAGATCGAGGCGCTGCCGATCGACGACGCATCGATCGACGTCGTCGTCAGCAATTGCGTCCTCAACCTCGTTCCGAACAAGGCGGGCGCGTTTGCCGAAATCTACAGGGTACTGCGGCCCGGCGCATATTTCTGTGTGTCGGACATCGTCGCGACCGGCATGCTTCCGGAGCCGATCCGCAAGGCCGCCGCACTCTACGTCGGTTGTGTGGCAGGCGCACTCCCCCGCGACGAATACCTGCGGCTCATCAAAGAGGCGGGGTTCGAGGCAATCGACGTCGCCGAAGCGAAGCCGATCGACATGCCCGACGACGTCCTCATCCCGCATCTGGACAGTGCCGGCCTCGCCGCGTTCCGCCGCAGCTGCATCAGCCTGCTGAGCATCACGGTGCGCGCGAACAAGCCAGTCTAGAGCTTCGCTCCATCATCGAAAAACGTGACATTTCAGAATGTTACAGCGCTTTGCGATGAGGTCCCACCTCGGGGCACGGTTCAGTGTTCGTGTCGGCTCTCGAAAGGTGACCGATCAGGAAGCGCTCGTCTCGCGTTCGTGCTCGCGATCCATCGACGGGGGGCGCGCGGGCCTGTCAGTCGTCGTCGTACTTGCCCTGCTCGGCGCGCGGGTGGCAGGCGGGGCAGTTGTTCCTGACCCCAATCTCCGGTCGTTTCCAGACGGAAGGGTGAAATCGGTGTTCCCGGACGAACCAGGGCTGCTCGGTGATCCGGACGATCCTCGCATCGCCGATGCGGCCGGCGTGCGCCGTGAGATGGGCGCGGATGTGGGCGGTCACGTCGGCCGGTAGGCTGGCATCGTCGCCGAAGTGGTCGTTCAGCCCGTCCATGATCCGCATCCAGCTTTCCGCCGGCAGCAGCGCCGGCTGAAAGGCCATGTGACACTCGCCGCACTCTTCGGCCGTCGCCGTGTCGCCCAAGGGTGGTACCCGCTCGATCCCGCCGGCCGCGGCCGCACCGGACGCGAGCAACGTACCGGCGAGGATCGCGACGCAACCTGCTCTCATTTGTCGGTCCTTTCAGCGGGCGCTCAGGAAGGTGATGAAATCCCCTTTTTCCTGCGCGGTGCAGGGCCGGCCGAGGACGTTCGGGCAGTCGCGGGCGAAGCGCTTCTCCACGTTCGCAGCATCGGTGAACCGGCGGGGATTGGCCGAGACCGCCATCGGTTCGATGGGGCGGCGGGTCTTCACGTGACGGCCTGCCGCAGGCGGATCGGCGGTATGGCAGGAGGCGCAGGCGGGCGTCTGCGGATTGCCGCCGGCGTGCGGGCCGCGATAGAGCTGCTCGCCACGGGCCGCGGAGAAGCCTTCGAAGCCCGGCCTTTCGGCTGTTGCCTGTCGCGCATAGGAAGCGAGAATGGCGTCGCGGGCCGTATCACCAGCGAGCGCGGCGCCGCTCAGGCAGACCAGGCCTGCCGCCAGCATTGCCGTTGTCTTCACTCCCGCCCGCGGTTCCCGCAGCGAGGAGGGGCCGGCGAACGAGGCGCCGCTTCCCGTCGCACGCCGTTTACCACGGCGATGGATCGCCGCGACCATCGCCACATGCGCCAGCACGATCCACGGCGCCAGCTCGCCCAGCGCTCCGTGAAGGTCGTCCACCCGGGGCATGAAGTCAGCGATGGCACCGATTCCGGCCGTGACACCGACGAAAAGGAGGAGCACAACCGCCGCCAGCGCCAGTAACGGCCGGCGTGGGAGGGGCTCGTGCCCGTCGCCGAGCATCCCCGAGATCCAGTTCCGAACCGGTCCCAACGCCGGGCGGCGCAGCTGAAGCGGGCTGCCCTCGGGCGCGAGCATCGCCGCGATCAGGCGGACGGCGACAGCCGCGAGGACCGTGTAACCAGCGAACTGGTGCATGGCGTAAGTGTCCTCGTCGCCGCTCAAGTAGGCAACGACGAACGCGCCGGAGAGGATCGCGTGCCAGCCGAAGAGAAGGGTGAACTCGATCGCCTTCGGCTTGCGGCGCGCCGGTGCGGGGCGCGAGTCAGTCGTCATGGTCCGCCCTTTCGCTCTGATGATGTGCCGTCACAGCGGCCGTTTCCGGCACTGCCACCAGCTGCCAGGCCCCCGCCAGCACAGCGATGACGATGGCGGCGACGAGGGTCTGTCGGGCCGTCTTCCACAGCATCCCAGGCTCTCCTTCGTCAGGTTCGGGGTGTCAGTTTACCGTCCGCTACCTGAACCGCGGCTGAGGCGGCCGTTCATCGGAGGTTCAGTTTGCACGCGCGACAATCGCCCATGCGCGACGTGCGCCCTCACCGGTTTGCTGCGATCGTCGCGGTCGTGCTGGCACTCCCGGCGGTGGCCGACGACCAGGACCGGGCGCGCGAGGACGTCGCGGCCGGCCGCATCCTGCCGCTGTCGACGATCGTCGAGCGGGCTACGGCCCGGTTCGGCGGCACCGTCCTCGACGCAGAGTACGAGGAGGACGGCGAGGGGAAGCTCACCGATCGCGGTCGGCGGTTCCGCACCCGCTACGAGGTCAAGCTGCTGACGCCGGACGGGCGCATTCTCGAGCTCGACTATGATGCCGTCACCGGCGACCTTCTCGGCCAGCGTGGCCGCTTTCGCGAACGCCGTCGCGAGGGACACGGCCACGACCGGGAGGACTGACGAGCGCGATGCGCATCCTGGTAGTTGAAGACGATCCGATCCTGCAGCGCCAACTTCGCGAACGGCTGGGCGCCGACGGCTATGCGGTCGATGTCGCGGCGGACGGCGAAGAGGCGGCGTTTCTCGGTGCGACCGAGCCCTACGATGCGATCGTGCTCGATCTCGGCCTGCCGCGGCGGGACGGTCTCAGTGTGCTACGTTCTTGGCGTGAGGCGGGCCTCGGCATCCCGGTACTGATCCTCACGGCGCGCGATCACTGGCATGACAAGGTGCAGGGCATCGATGCCGGCGCCGATGACTATCTCGCCAAGCCCTTCCACATGGAGGAGCTGCTGGCTCGTCTGCGGGCGCTGATCCGGCGCGCCCAGGGACACGCATCGGTCGAACTGCGTGCCGGTCCGGTGGTGCTGGACACCCGGGCTGGAACGGTTACCGTCCATGGCTTGCCGATGGGCCTGACCGGCTACGAGTTTCGGGTCCTCTCCTACCTGATGCACCACGCGAGAGAGGTGGTGTCGCGGACGGAGCTGACCGAGCACGTCTACGCGCAGGACTTCGACCGAGACTCCAACACCATCGAGGTGTTCGTTGGCCGGCTACGCAAGAAGCTGGGAGTGGATCTGATCCGGACCGTCCGCGGCCTCGGATACCGTCTGGAGATCCCGCCGGAGGACGAGCCGTGACACCCGCGTCCGGCTCGCTTCGCCTGCGCCTGCTGGTGGGCGCTGCCATCTGGATCGTCGCTGCCCTGGTGATCGCGGGCCTGGTTCTCGCCGAGCTGTTCGCCCGGCACGTCCACGACCGGTTCGCAACTGAACTCGGCCATCATCTCGATCAGCTGGCGGCGGGCCTGCAGATTGATGCCGCGGGCGAGCCAGTGCTGGCCCGGAGATTGTCGGACCCGCGCTTCGTCCGCCCTCTTTCCGGCCTCTACTGGCAAGTGTCGGCCGATGGGCGAGTCGTGCTGCGTTCGCGATCGCTGTGGGATCAGGCGCTGGCACTGCCGGCGGATATCACCGATGACGGAGGCATTCACGAATGGCGGATTGCGGGACCGGAGCGGCAATCGTTGTTGGTCCTCGAGCGCTCGCTGCTGCTGCCGGACCGACCGGATCCAGTGCAGATCGTCGTGGCCGACGATCTGGGAGCGTTGCGGGCGCCTCTCGCCGCGTTCAACCGGACGCTGACGCTCTCGCTCGCCGCTCTCGCCGGGATACTGATCCTCGCCGCCGTCGTGCAGGTGATGCTCGGGCTGAGGCCGTTGGGCTGGCTGCGCGACGAGCTGACCGAGATCCGCGCCGGCCGCAAGCGGCGGTTCGAGCGGCGGATGCCCAGCGAGGTGCAGCCGCTGATCGACGACCTGAACGCGCTCCTCGAACATGCGGACGAAGTGGTCGAGCGGGCGCGCCAGCAGGCCGGCAACCTGGCGCACGGCCTGAAAACAAACCTCGCGGTCCTCGCCAACGAGGCAGAGAGACTGGCCGGGGCACAGGGCGCACGCCAAGACGCCGAGGTTGCCAAGCTCATTCTCGCGCAGGTCGCCGCCATGCGCCGGCACATCGATCACCATATGGCGCGCGCGCGGGCCGCTTCTTCTCGCGGGCTGCCGGGGATCGCGACCAACGTCGCCGAATGCGCCGCGGCGCTGGTGCGGGTGATGCAGAAAGTCCACGCCCACCGCGATCTGGCGATCGGCAGCGAGGTCCCCGCCGGGCTCGCCTTCGCTGGCGATCGGCAGGACCTGGAGGAGATGCTCGGCAACCTGCTCGACAACGCGTGCAAATGGGCGAAGCAGACGGTCGCCGTTACGGCAGGGCAGGAACGCGAGACACTTGTCATCAGCGTCGAGGACGACGGCTGTGGCCTCACGCCGGACCAGATCGAAGCGGCACTTTCGCCCGGCACGCGACTCGACGAAAACGTGGCTGGCAGCGGTCTCGGCCTCGGGGTCGTCCGCGACCTGGTCAGATCTTATGGTGGAAAGCTGGTCCTTCTCCGATCACGCGGGGCCGGCGGACTCCGCGCATCGCTTCATCTGCCGGCCGTGCCGCCAGCATGACCCGAGAACGAGAGCGGAGGTGCTGCTGCGGGAGGATTGCATGATCATGCGCAGAGACATCGAGTTCAAAACCGAAAATGGGGTGACCCTCAGCGGTTGGCACTATGTGCCCGACGAGCGGCGAGGCAAGGTGCCGACCATCGTCATGGCGCACGGCTTTTCCGCCGTGAAGGAGATGTATCTCGACCGCTTCGCCGAGGCGTTCGCGGCTGCGGGATTTGCATCGATCGTCTTCGATAATCGCAACTTCGGCGCCAGTGACGGCACTCCTCGCCAGGAGGTCGACCCGTGGCAGCAGGTCCATGACTACCGCGACGCGATCACCTATGCCGAAACCCTGGAGGAGACCGACCCAGAGCGCATCGGCATCTGGGGGACCAGCTACAGCGGCGGGCATGTTCTCGTGGTGGGCGCGGTCGACCGACGGGTGAAGTGCGTGGTCGCCCAGGTGCCGCTCGTCAGCGGCCACGACAATGGGCGCCGCCTCATCCGTCCCGACCATCTGGCCGCGATGCGCAAGGTCTTCGCCGACGACCGACGCGCCCGCATGGCAGGAGAGCCACCGGTCATGATACCCGTGGTGGCCGAGGACCCAGCGGCACCCTGCGCGCTGCCGACGCCGGACAGCTGGAGGTGGTTTACCGAGACGAGGCGCTCACACGCACCGTCGTGGGAGAACGAGGTCACGCTGCGCTCGGTCGAGATGTTCACTGAGTACGAACCCGGCAGCTACGTGAGCTTCATCAGTCCGACGCCGCTGCTGATGGTGGTGGCACTCGGTGACGTGCTGACCGTCGCCGACCTCGCACTCGCGGCGTACGAGCGGGCGCTCGCCCCGAAGCGGCTAGT
>JBDHSN010000199.1:0-5789 GCA_039808105.1 Rhodospirillales bacterium | reverse complement strand
ACGACGATGAACACCATGCCGGCGACAAGGCCGATGTGCAGCCCCGAGATCGACAGCAGGTGCGCCAGCCCGGAATCGCGGATCGCCTGCATGGTGTCCGCGGGGATCGCCTGCTGCTCGCCGGTGAGTAGCGCCAGCGCGACGGCGGCGGTGGCGCCGTCCAGGCTGGCCCTGACCCGTTCGCCCACGGCAAAGCGCCAGCGGGCGAACAGCAGCGCCGGACCGGCGTCGGCATCGCTGGCCGTGTCCAGCAGCTGCGCCCGGCCGGCGGAGTAGCCGACGGCACCCAGCCCGTCGAAATAGGCCTGCCGCTGGAAGTCGTAGTCGCCGGGGAACACCGGCGCCGGCGGCGGCATCAGCATGGCGCGGACCTGCACGCGGTCGCCGGGACGGAGCTGCGGCTGGCCGCCGCGCAGCCGCAGGCGGACGCGCTCCGGCAGCGCGGTCCTGCCGCCGCCGATAAGGACGGGATCGGCGAGGGTCAGCCGCTGGCCGTCGGGGAAGCTCTCGGCGGCGGCGACGCGGGCCTCGATGACTGCCGGCCCCACCGGCGCCGCCAGCATGCGCGTCGCCAGCAGCAGCGACTGCCCCTGCGCCACGGCGAAGCCGGCGGCAACCGCGACGGCGGCGAGCGCGCCCACCGGCAGCAGCAGCGAGCGCCGTCGGGCGAGCCGGAAAGCGGCCACCGCCAGCGCCAGCGCCAGCAGCAGGGCCGCCGCGCCGAGCCACGGCGGCGGCTCGCGCGAGCAGCCGAAGTAGCCGCCGGCGCCAGCCCCGACCAGCACCGGCAGCCACAGCACCCAGCGGTCATGCTCGGCGAGGGCCGCATCGCCGATGCGGCGCACCAGCGGCGCCGCCACTCGCGCGGCTACGGCGAAACCAGCGGTACCAGGAACCGGCGTCAGGGTCGCTCCTGCCCAGCGGAGACGCGCGACGTCTACGCACCCCATTAAGGGTATAGTAGTACCCTTTCGCCGCGGGGCTGCCAAGCCGGCACGGGCGTGAGGTTAGGCTCGGGTCTGCTCGGCCAAGCGGGCGACGGCGTGGCGCAGCGCTTCGGTGATCCGCGCCTCGGCGGTCTCGCCCTCGCCCGAGCGGGCCAGCGCGGCGGGGTCGAGTGGCGGTGCGAAGACGATGCGCACCGGGTGCGGCCGCGGCCAGCCGGCCTCGCGCGGCATCGCCTCGTAGGTGCCGCGGATGAAGGCCGGCACCGCCGGCACCGGCTGGCGGGTCAACAGCCGGCCGATGCCGGGCAGGAACCGCTGCAGCTCGCCGTCCGGCGAGCGCCACGACTCCGGGAACCAGATCAGCGCGTTGCCGCGGGCGAGCGCGCGCTCGGCCATCGCCAGCGTCGATCCCGGCGCCCGCTCGTCCACCGGGAAGATGTGGGCGATGCGGCAGAAGGCGCGCGACAGCGCGCTGCCGAACAGCCGGCCGCGGTCGCCCGACCAGTACAGCCGGCGCATCAGGGTCAGCGGCAGCGCCGCGCCGAGCAGCGGCGGATCGAGATCGCTGACATGATTGGCGACGATGACGAAGGGCGGCCTCGCCGGCAGGTGCTCCAGCCCTTCCACCTGCAGCCGGAAGAACAGCCGCGCCAGCGCCCGGTTGAGCCCGTAGAGCGCGGTCCCGGCCACCCGCTGGCCCGCCGAGGGCGGCGACAGCCAGCGCGCTTCGTCCTCGGCGAGGCTGGCGGCGCGGCTGTCCGCCGTCGGCGCCGGGCCTTGCGCCCGCGCCGCGATCAGCCGCAACACGTCGCGCACCTGGACCACGCCGGCGAAGTCCTGCTCGGCCAGCGCCACCTTCGTCGCGCTCTCCAGCTCCAGCCCCAGGCCAAGCCATTCCAGCGAATCGATGCCGAGGTCGAGCTGCGGGTCGGCGTCCAGCGTCAGACCGCGATCGCCGTAGCGGTCCTGCAGCACCCGCCAGGCGGCGGCGACGGCGGGCTGCTCCAGCAGGGCGCGGTCGTCGTCGGACAGCGGCTTGGGCGCTGCCGGGCCGCCGCCGCTGCGCGCCTGGTCGTAGAGCTTCGGCAGCAGGAAGCGGCGGAACTTGCCGAGCCGGGTGCGCGGCAGCGGCTGACGGACGAGAACGAAGCCCGACAGGCGCTCGTGGCTCGGCAGCCCCTTCGCCACCGAGGCGAGGGCGACGCGGACGACGTCCTCGACGCTGCTGTTGGGCGACTGGCGGATGGCGGCGAGGTCGGGCAGCACCAGGGCGACGAGGGCGCCCTGCCGCTCCAGCACGGCGATCTCGCTGATCGCCGGATCGCCGGCATAACGGTCCTCCAGTTCCTCCGGAAACACCTTCTTGCCGCCGCCGAGCACGAGCTGCTCCTTCGAGCGGCCGCTGACCGTCAGGTAGCCGTCGGCATCGACGCAGCCGAGATCGCCGGTGCGGAACCAGCCGTCGGCGGTGAAGGCGTCGCGGTTGGCGTCGTCATCGTCGAGGTAGCCGTCGAAGATGCTGGCGCCGTGCAGCTCGATCTCCCCGGTGCCGCCGGCGTCGGCCGCGGCGATGCGGATCCGCCCGTCGGCGAGCAGCGGCCGGCCTTCGGTGCCGATGCGCTGCGCCCCCGGAACGTTGCCGGTGAAGGCCGATGATGTCTCCGCCAGCCCGTAGCCGGTCAGCGCGGTGAAGCCGAGCCCTTCCAGTTGCCAGACGTGCTCCGGCGCCAGCCTGGCACCGGCGGAGACCAGCAGCCGCAGGCGGCGGCCGAGCCGGGCGTGCACCGGACGGAACAGCAGCCGGCCGAGGTGCAGGCCGGTGCGCTGGCGCACCGTCACCGCCAGCCGTAGCAGCCCGGTGAACAGCCGGGCCTGCAGCGCACCGCGCGCCTTCGCCTGGCCGGCGAGGCCGGAGAGGATCGCCTCGTAGAGGCGGGGCACCCCGATCATCGTTGTCACGCCAGCCAGATCCAGCGCCCGCAGGATCTTCGGGCCGGTCGCCGCCTCCGGCAGGACGACGGTGGCGCCGACCGACAGCGGCGTCAGCAGGCCGACGACGAAGGGATAGACGTGGTGGAGCGGCAGCGGCAGCAGCAGCCGGTCGCCGGCGCCGATCAGCCCGAAGCCGGTGATGGCGCCGACGTTGGCCGCGATGTGGCGGTTGCGCAGCGCGAAAGCCTTCGGCCGCCCGGTGGTGCCGGAGGTGTAGACGAGCATCGCCAGTGCACCGCCGGACAGATGCGGCAGCGGCGTTGCGTCGCCGGTGGCCAGCAGCCTCGACCAGGACGAAGCCGCCGGCTCGTCGGCGGTATCGTCGAGAACGAACACCCGCGCCGGCCGCCCTTCGCCCGCCGGCGGCAGCGCCGCGAGATGTGCGGCGGCGGTCAACAGCCAGCCCGGGCGGGCGGAGCGCAGCACCGCCGCCGCTTCTTCCGGTTCGGCGAGATCATCGATGGCGACGGCGATGCCGCCCGCGGCTGCGATGCCGAGGCGGGCGATCACCCAGGCGAGGCCGTTCGGCGCCCACAGCGCGACCCGCTCGCCATCGGCCAACCCCGCCGCCCGCAGCCCGCGGGCGAGCGCGCGGGCGCGGCGGGCGAGCGTGGCGAAGGCGTGCACCGTCAGCGTCTCGCCGGCGACCTCGATGAGCGCCGGCGCATCGCCGTGCTCCTCCAGGCGGTCGAGCAGCGTGGCGAAAGCGAACGGCGGCGGGCCGTTCACGATACCAGCAGGCGGGGCGCCGCCGGATCTTCGGCGAACTGCCGGCGCAACACCGTCTTCTGCACCTTGCCCATCGCATTGCGCGGCAGCGCCGCGACGACGAAGACACGCTTCGGCGCCTTGTAGGCGGCGAGGTGGGCGCGGGCGTGGGCGATTACCGCCGCCGCGTCGGGAGCCTTGCCGCCGGGCGCCGGCTCGATCACCGCGATCACCGCCTCACCGAAGTCGGCGTCGGGGACGCCGACCACCGCCGATTCGCCCACTCCTGGCAGCGCATCGAGGCAGAGCTCCACCTCGCGCGGATAGACGTTGAGGCCGCCGCTGATGATCAGGTCGGAGGCCCGCCCGACCAGCCGCAGCCAGCCTTCCGCGTCGAGCACGCCGAGGTCGCCGGTGCGGAACCAGCCGTCGGCGGTGAACGCCGCGGCGGTCTTGTCGGTTGCCCGCCAGTAGCCGGGGAAGACGTGGGCACCGCGCACCTCGACCTCGCCCGGCTCGCCCGCCGGCAGCGCAGCGCCGGTGCTGCGATCGGCGATCCGCACCGCCACCCCGGGCAGCGCCCTGCCGACGCTGCCGGCCCGGCGCTCGCCCGCCAGCGGATTGGCGGTATTCATGCCGGTCTCGGTCAGCCCGTAGCGCTCGAGCAGGGTCTGGCCGGTGCGGGCGCGGAAGGCGGCGAAGGTCTCCGGCAGCAGCGGCGCCGAGCCGCTGATGAACAGCCGCACGCCGCGGCAAGGTTCAGCACCGAACGCCGGGTCGGCCAGCAGCCGGGTGTAGTGGGTCGGCACCCCCATGAACACGCTGCAGCCGGGCAGCGCCCGCACCACCGCCGCGGCATCGAAGCGCGGCAGCAGCCGGAGGCGGGCGCTGCTGGCGAAGGCGCAGTGCAGGGCGACGAAGAGGCCGTGGGCATGGAACATCGGCAGCGCGTGCAGCAGCACGTCCGCATCGGTGAATCCCCAGGCCTCCACCAGCGCGGTAGCATTGGCGGCAAGGTTGGCGTGCGTCAGCATCACCCCCTTGGGGCGGCCGGTGGTGCCCGACGAATAGAGCAGCGCGGCGAGGTCCGCACCGGCGCGCGTCGCGATCTGCGTCTGTGCCGGACAGACGGCGGCCGCGGCCACCAGGCTGCCGCCGCCGCCACCATCGAGCGTCCACAGCGATGCCCGGCCGGCGAGGTCACCCAGCATCGCCTCGGCGGCGGGATCGCAGACGATGGCGGCGGGCTCGGCATCGCCCAGCAGGTAGGCCAGCTCGGCCGGCGTATAGTCGGGATTGAGCGGATGATGGACGAGGCCGGCGCGCAGGCACGCGAGGTAGAGGGCGACGGCCTCGGGCGATTTTGCCACCTGCACCGAGACGCGGTCACCGGGCACCAGCCCGCTGCCGGTCAGCGCCGCCGCAAGGCGTGCCGACAGGCTGTCGAGCTGCTGCCACGACCAGGCGGCGCCGTTCGGCAGTTCCAGAACGGTCCGATCCCCGCGCGCGGTCCACGGTGCCGCGAGCATCGCGAACAGGTTCTCGCCCATCGGTCCTCCGCTTCCTGGTGCGTGGTGCCGCATCGTGCCACAGCCCGGCCGGCGGCGACAGCACCGCACCATCGCCGTCGAAATCAGGCGAGCCCCCCTGCATCGCCGAGGCGCAGGATCTCGATGGCGCCGCCGGCGGCGACCGGCGGCGCGTGCGGCGGCCGGACCACCAGGCAATCGGCGGCGGCCAGCGGCCGAATCATCGCGCTGTCCTGCCCGGACAGCACCGTCGCCGTCAGCGCGCCGGCGCCATCCCGCGACAGGGCGGCCCGCAGGTGGTCGCGGCGTTCGTCGTTACCGGCAATGGCGGCGCCGGCACGCGCCACCTCGGCCGGCGGCGCCGGCGGATCGAGGCCGAGCAGGGTGCCCACCGCCGGCCGGGCGAACAGCAGGGCGGTCACCCAGGCGGACACCGGGTTGCCGGGCAGGCCGAGCACCGGCGTGTCGCCCATGCGGCCGAACAGCAGCGGCTTGCCCGGCCGCATCGCCACGCGGTGGAAGGCGGCGGTGAAGCCGACGTCGGCGAGGGCAGGCGCCATCAGGTCGAGATCGCCCACCGAAACGCCGCCGATGGTCAGCAGCAGATCGCACC
>JBDHSN010000198.1:0-5793 GCA_039808105.1 Rhodospirillales bacterium | reverse complement strand
AGCCGAAAGCCTTGGCCGGCCCTGCACGACGGCCCCCGAATCCCAGTGGCTCCCGCTCGAGGCGCTGAAGGCCAAAGTGGAAGCCCAGGGTTACAAGGTCCAGAAAGCGAAGCTCAAGGCCGCCTGCGGCGAGATTTATGCCCTCGACAAGAACGGCGCCCGCAAAGAGCTGTTTGTCGATCCAACCTCGGGTCAGATCGTCGCTGTTCAGTGAGGTGACGTGAGATGACCCTCCGCAACGATGTGCTCGAAGCCGGCGGCGCAATGCCGCCGGCGACGTCTCTGAAGGCTCGTGTACCGACCGCGCCGCTTGTTCAGGTTTGGGACCCGTTCGTGCGAATTTTCCACTGGAGCCTGGTCGGCCTGTTCGTGCTTGCCTTCGTGACCGGGGACGAGACTGAGTGGCTGCACCTGACCGCCGGTTATGCCATCGCGGTTCTCATCGTCCTCCGGATCATCTGGGGCTTCGTCGGTTCGCGGCATGGCCGCTTCAGCGACTTCGTCCGCACACCGCGCCAAGTGACCGACTATCTTCGCAGTGCGATCCGACTGCAGGCGCCGCGCTACCTTGGGCACAACCCTGCCGGCGGCATGATGATCATAGCGCTTCTGGCGATGCTCGTCGGCATCTCTGCAACCGGCTTCATGATGACCACGGACGCGTTCTGGGGCGCACAGTGGGTCGAAGATCTGCACGAGGGGCTTGTCTATGTGAGCCTGGGCCTGATCGCTCTGCACGTGGCGGGCGTCGTCTTTGCGAGCATCGAGCATGGCGAAAATCTGGTGAAGGCGATGATCACCGGCCGCAAGCGGACCCGATAGAAACTCAGCTCCCTGCCGGCATCCCCAGGCCGACCTTGTCCCGGCGGCCGGGGAGCCGGAGCTCGGCTCTCAAGCCGCCGAGCGGTGATCGCCTCAAGGCCAGCGACCCTCCGTACGCCTCTACGAGGTCGCCGACGATGGCGAGCCCCAAGCCGGCGCCCGCCTTCGTCGCATCAAGCCGGCCTCCGCGGGCGAGCGCCGTCGCGACTTCGTGCTCGGGAACTCCCGGCCCATCGTCCTCGACCAGCAGGCCGGTCGCATCGCTGTCAGGCCAGCCGCAGAGACGCACGCTTGTCCTCGCCCATTGGGCGGCGTTCTCGACGAGATTGCCGAGCATCTCGGCCAAGTCTTCTGCGTCGATGCAAACGGCAAGATCGCTGGGGATGTCGATGCGCCAGTCGAGCTCCTTGCCTCTCGGTGTGCGCCGCATAACGTCGACCACCTGTGCAGCGATGGGAGAGACAGGCTGGCTCGCTCCGCCACGGTCGCGAACGCCGGCACGAGCGCGGGCGAGTTCGCGTTCGACATGGCGCCGCATGCCCTCCACAAGGGCGGCGATCTCGTCAGCGAACTCAGCCTCGCCGCGGGCCCGGAGCTGTTGCGCATCGTCGGCCAGGACGGTCAGCGGCGTCTTGAGTCCGTGGGCCAGATC
Source organism: Rhodospirillales bacterium (assembly GCA_039808105.1). Lineage (GTDB taxonomy): Bacteria > Pseudomonadota > Alphaproteobacteria > Rhodospirillales > Defluviicoccaceae > Defluviicoccus. Next base: position 4,319 of record JBDHSN010000198.1, on the reverse strand, counting down.
CGCGGCGCGCGCCCTGGCCCGCTCGATCGTCGCATCCTGCGTGTCCAGCAGGCTGTCGACCTCGGCGGCAAGCGGCTGGACCTCGTCGGGAAAGTCTGTTTCGAGCCGCGCCGTAGCACCGGTGCGGATCGCTGCGAGCCGGCGGCGGATCGCATCGAGTGGCCTCAAGCCGACTCTCACCTGCACCCAGGCGGCGGCGATGAGAACGGCGGCGAGAACGGCGAGCGAAGGCGCCAACTCGCGGGCGAAGGCGCGCCCCGCAACATGGATTTCGCCGCGATCGATGGCAACCGCGGCCCGGACGGAGCCGCCGCCGAGACTCTGTGGCAGGGCGATGTACCGCTCCACAACAAGGAGCGTCGCTCCGCCGGGGCCGGCGATTGTGTGACGATGAACCTCGCCGGTTCGCAAACTATCGGTCGGAAGGTCGAGCGTGCCGTCCCAGAGTGAGCGGGAACGCAGCACGGTCCCGCCGGGCACTTCCGTAGTCTGCCAGTAGAGCCCGCTAAGCGGCTCCTCGAAGCGAGGATCGGCGAGCGGCCGTTCCAGAAGCAGGGCGCCATTCTCCCCGCGTCCGAGATGGCCGATGAGCTGCCGCAGGTCCAGCTCCAGCTCGACCACGACACGCCGCTCGACGTGGCGCTCGAAAAGCAGCGTCAGACCCAGCCCCGCCAGCGCCAGCGCGATCAGGATGGACGCGGCGCCGGCCGCAAGCAGCCGCAGCCGGAGCGAGCCGCGCGTCACGGCAAGGCTGGGTCGGGAATGACGTAGCCGAAGCCGCGGCGCGTCTCGATCAGATCGACGCCGAGCTTCTTGCGCAAGCGCCCGATCAGAACCTCAACGGCATTCGGCTCGCGGTCGTGGTCGTGGGCGTAAAGATGCTCCATCAGTTCGGCGGGGGGGATCACGCGGCCGACGTGGTGCATCAGATAGCTCAGGCAGCGATACTCGAGGGGCGATAGCGCGATCGGGTCCCCGTCGACGGTAATTCGCATCTGACGCGTGTCGAGCACGACGCGGCCGATGGCGAGCAGCGGAGAGGCGCGTCCTGCGGCGCGCCGCAGAAGCGCCCGCAAGCGGGCGAGCAGCTCCTCCATGACGAAGGGCTTGGCGAGATAGTCGTCAGCGCCGGCGTCAATTCCGGCGACGCGTTCGGCCCACGCCCCCCGGGCGGTGAGGATCAGCACCGGGACGTCGCGGCCGGCCTCCCGCCATTTCTTCAGCACTGTCAGTCCGTCCATCTGTGGTAATCCGAGATCGAGGATTACTGCGTCATAGTCCTCGGTGTCACCGCGGAACCAAGCCTCCTCGCCATTGCCGACGCCATCGACGGCATAACCCGCCTCCTGCAGAACGGATGTCAGGCGGCGTGCGATGCGCGGATCATCCTCGACCACGAGCACGCGCATCAGTCCGGCTCCCGCTTGAGCACACGGCCGGTTGCCGCATCCACGTAGACCTCGACCAGGCGACCGCTGGGCTCGACCACCTTGAACTCATAGAGCCATCGGTCCTGCTTGCGCTCGAAGGATACGCCGACGATCTCGCCGCCGAGATCACTACGGACCTTCGTCAGGATGTCGGCCAGAGGGAGCGCTTCACCCCGCGCGACCGCCCGCCGCGCGTCCTCGTGTTCGCCGTTGCGGTCGGCAACGGCAGGGCAGGCAGCCAAGGCAGCGGCCCCCCATGCGGCAAAGCGGATCAGACCTCGGCGGCTTAGACGCGGCATGACGCGCATTCTGCGGAATGCAGGCTGACAAATCGCTGACATCCGTGAACAGCGGTCCGTCAACGGCCAACCGTTATGGTCGCCAGCATCAGATCCCGACAACGCCGGACCCGAGTCGGGATGTAAGAGTACCGTTAAGGAGATCGAGATCGTGTTGAACAGCAAACGGCTTGCATCCGCCCTGCTCGTCATTGGTTGGGCAAGCCTCGCGGGAGGCGCGCTTGCGACCACACCGCAGTCCGATGATGGTCACGGAGCCTCGGTACAGGAGCTGAGGCTCGACCAGGGCAAGCGGTGGCCAACGGACGAGCCGCTGCGCCAGGGCATGAGCGACATCCGTGCGGCCATGGCGACTGCTTTCCCCCAGATCCACGTGGGCCAGTTCACGTCGGCACAGTACGGCGCGCTTGCCGCAAGGCTCCAGGAGCGGGTCGACCATATCGCCGGCAACTGCCGGCTGCCCGAGGAGGCCGACGCCCAGCTGCACGTCGTACTGATGGAGATCGTTGACGGCACTGAGGCGATGAGGAGCGGGTCCGATCGCCTAGGTGGAGGAATGCGGGTCATTCAGGCGATCGAAGCTTATGGACGGCATTTCGATCACCCGGACTGGGGGAAGTCGCAGGCGCTTTGACTTGCAGCGGCGCGCAATGCGCGAGCCGATACGAGACTCAGGCGCGGCTTCGATGCGCATTGTGTCAGACGGACGCAGGCGTCCGGCGCACGCCCCCTGCGACGCAGCGGACACCAAACAAATAGGTGAGATGAATGCGAGATCGCCGATACAAGGTGGCTGACACCTTAACCGCGACGCCGGCCGTAGCGAGACCGCGCTCACCTGGGCAGAACGGCCGCCGTCGATCCCTCAGCCCGTTCACTCGTCGATCACCTCTGTCAGACCGGACCTTCAAGGTGACCCTTTCGGCCATAAACGCCGGCGACGACGGCCAGCAATTACAAAATGTTGTCCAATATTTCTGACACGTGGGTTTTCGCTCTTCTTCGCGCCTTCTTGCTTCCATGGTGCTGACAGGGGCACCAAGGCGGCTGCTTCCAGCCGGGGCAGGCATTCAGTAACTATTTGATATATCTCGTAAATTCTGGTTGCGGGGGCAGGATTTGAACCTGCGACCTTCAGGTTATGAGCCTGACGAGCTACCGGGCTGCTCCACCCCGCGTTCGGGTGTCGGGAGCCGGAACCGGAGGCCAGGGTGGGGCTGGCGGATGGTTCGGGGCTCGCTTTGGTGGTGAGGGAGGGTTTTGGCGTGGGGGTGTGGGAGGCAGGAAGTGGACGGCGCGGGGGCGCCGCTGTTCTTCCTGGCTGCTGGTTCCGTATGTTTTGGCGTCTGTTCTCTGCTGGGAGGGCCGGGCGGCGACCTACTCTCCCGCGTCTTAGGACGCAGTACCATCGGCGCTGAGGGGTTTCACGGTCGAGTTCGGGATGGGATCGGGTGGGGCACCCTCGCCATGGCCACCCGGCCGTCGCAGCAGAGTCAGGAAACAGGTAACAGGATGCAGGGGACAGAGGCTCTGTAGCGCGGATGCGCCGGCGTCCTTTTCTGTCTCCTGTCACCTGATTCCTGTCTCCTGCGTGTGTGTCGTCGGATGGGGATCGGGGGAGTTCTTGAGCTCTATCGAGCGATTAGGACCGGTCAGCTGCACGCATTGCTGCGCGTCCACATCCGGCCTATCGACGTGCTGGTCTTGCACGGCTCTCATGGCGAGACCTGGTTTTGAGGGGAGTTTCCCGCTTAGATGCTTTCAGCGGTTATCTCGTCCGGACATAGCTACCCGGCTGTGCCGCTGGCGCGACAACCGGTCCACCGGAGGTCCGTCCACCCCGGTCCTCTCGTACTAGGGGCAGCTCCTCGCAAGTCTCGTACACCCACGGCAGATAGGGACCGAACTGTCTCACGACGTTCTAAACCCAGCTCACGTACCACTTTAATCGGCGAACAGCCGAACCCTTGGGACCTGCTCCAGCCCCAGGATGTGATGAGCCGACATCGAGGTGCCAAACCTCCCCGTCGATGTGGACTCTTGGGGGAGATCAGCCTGTTATCCCCGGCGTACCTTTTATCCGTTGAGCGATGGCCCTTCCACGCGGGACCACCGGATCACTATGGCCGACTTTCGTCTCTGCTCGACCTGTCGGTCTCGCAGTCAGGCGGGCTTGTGCCATTGCACTCGACAGCTGATGTCCGACCAGCTTGAGCCCACCATCGCGCGCCTCCGTTACTCTTTGGGAGGCGACCGCCCCAGTCAAACTACCCGCCATGCAGGGTCCCGGCCGTGGATTGGCACGGCGCGGTTAGATACCAGAGACCGGAAGGGTGGTATTTCAAGGGTGGCTCCACGACACCTGGCGGCATCGTCTCGCAGCCTCCCACCTATCCTACACATCCACTCCCTAGTATCACTGCAAAGCTGTAGTAAAGGTGCACGGGGTCTTTCCGTCTAACCGCGGGTACTCCGCATCTTCACGGAGAATTCAATTTCGCTGAGCCGGTGTCGGAGACAGTGGGGAAGTCGTTACGCCATTCGTGCAGGTCGGAACTTACCCGACAAGGAATTTCGCTACCTTAGGACC
>JBDHSN010000197.1:0-5800 GCA_039808105.1 Rhodospirillales bacterium | reverse complement strand
AGTTGTCGTAGCGCGGCCGGATCACGATGCTCTTGTTCAGTTCCTCAAGCGCCTGATGAATCATCCGTCGCCTCCCTGCGCTGCACGACCGTGGTTGCGCCACGGCCCATTCCCAGCGCTCATTGACTGGTAAATGACTTTGGTGCTGCGCGGCGCATCTGTAAATCCGACCTTAGTCGACCACCATCGCCGGACCCTTGCAGCGGGCATGGATAATTCGGCATGCTGGCCGGGCTTGGATCTACCGACGACGTGGGATCGCCGGAGGGGAAGTCCAGCCGATGCCGACGGGCCGAGTTCTGTGCAATCCCAAGGGGATCTCCCGGCGACCTGCGGTTCTTCTTGCCGCCGCAGGGGAGACGAGGCGATGATCCGCGTCCTGATCGCCGACGATCACCCGCTGTTTCGCTCGGCGCTGCGCCACGTGATCGAGAGCCTGTTCGCCGAGCAGCAGATTTTCGAGGCGGGCTCGCTCGACGAGGCCCTGGCGCTGGTGACCGGCCGTGATCTCGATCTCGACGTGATCATGCTCGACCTGCGCATGCCGGGCTCGGAGGGCTTCTCCGGGCTGATCGCGCTGCGCAGCGCCGTGCCGGACGTGCCGATCATCGTCGTCTCGGCGTCCAGTTCCCCCGAGATCATGCGCGATGCGATCGTCTACGGCGCCGCCGGCTTCATTCCGAAGTCGTTCTGCAAAGATGAGATCGCCGACGGGGTGCGCCGCGTGATCAACAGCGAGGTGTTCCTGCCGGCCGATGTCACCGAGGCCGCCGAGCGGGGCGACTGGCGCGCCCCCTTGCGTGATCGCATGGCGACGCTCACCCAGGGCGAGCTTCGCGTTCTCCAGCTTGTCGCCTGCGGCAAATCCAACAAGATCATCGCCTACGAACTCGGCATCAAGGAATCGACGGTCAAGGCGCACATCACCAGCATCCTGCGCAAGCTGCGGGTGCACAGCCGGACCCAGGCGGTGATTGCCGCCCGCGAGCTGGACGGAACCTGAACCAACCGCCTCGCGCTATGGCGCCGGAACGGCGGGTGCCTGGCCGGCCGACAGCAGATGGGAGACGAGGGCGCGCAGCTTCGCCGGCTTCACCGGCTTGTGCAGGACGCGGACGCCCTGCCGGCGCACGTCTTCCAGCACCTCCCGGCGGCGATCGGCGGTGACGATGAGGGCGGGAACCGGCCCGCAGGCATGGTGGATGTCGGCCAGCGCCGCGAGCCCGGTCGCCCCCTGGTCGAGGTGATAGTCGGCGATGACGACGCCGGGCGGGCGGGCGGCGCGCGCCAGCTCAACCAGCGCCGCACGGCCGTCGGCGGCAGTGATCACCGTGCAGCCCCAGCCCGCCAACAGTTCGCCCATGCCGCAGCGCACCGCCTCATGATCCTCGATGACCACGACCAGCGTACCGGCGAGATCGCCGGCGGGTGCGGTGCGCACCGGCTCGGCAACGGCGACGCAGGCGCGGCTGCCGAGGGGTACATCGATGAAGAACGCCGACCCTCGGCCGGGTTGCGAGCGCACGCCGATGGGATGGTCGAGAACGCGCGCCAGGCGCTTGACGATGGCAAGGCCGAGGCCGACACCCTTGCCGCGCGCCTCTCCCGGCGGGCCGAGCTGGCGGAACTCCTCGAACACCTCGCCGAGGACGCCGTCGGCGATGCCGACGCCGGTATCGCCGACGGTGATCCGCAACGCCGTTCCCTTCCGCCGGCAGCCGAGCAGCACCCGCCCCGCCGGGGTATAGCGGATGGCGTTGGCCAGGAAGTTGCGGATGACGCGCGTCAGCAGCGCCGGATCGGAACGGACGACCCGGGTACTGGGAACCAGCACCAGGTCAAGCCCGGCTTCCGCGGCGACGGGTGCGAACTCGTCGATGAGCCTGCCCAGCAAATCGCCGACCGGGAAGTCGGTCAGGCGGGCCGAGACCGCCCCGGCATCGAGCTTGGAGATATCGAGCAGGGTGCGCAGCAGCACTTCGACATTGCGCAGCGCCTGGTCGATCTGGCCGGCGAAGGCCCGCTCCTTGTCGCCGAGCGGGCGGTCGGCGAGCGCCGAGACGAACAGCCGGGCGGCATTCAGCGGCTGCAGCAGATCGTGATTGGCCCCGGCGAAGAACCGGGTCTTGCTCAGATTGGCTGCTTCCGCTTCGGCCTTGGCCAGCCGCAGCGCGTCCTCGACCTGGGCGCGCTCGAAGATCTCGCGGCGCAGCTTGGCGTTGAGGGCGGTGAGCTCCGCCGTCCGCTCGGCGACGCGCCGCTCCAGCGACTGCTTCGCCTCCTTGAGCTGGCTCGTCGCCAGCTTCAGGTCGGTGACGTCGGTATAGGTGATGACAAAGCCGCCACCCGGCATCGGATCGCAGCGGACCTCGAGGAAGGTGCCGTTGGCGAGCATCTGCTCGCTCTTGATCGGCTGGCCGCGCTGGGTGCGCTCGGTCCGCGCGGCGATGATCAGGTCTGTCTCGGTGCCGCAGTCGCCCCGCTCGATGCGGTAACGCAGGTAATCGCTGAAGCAGGCGCCCGGCCGCACCAGCCAGACGGGAAGTTCCAGCAGCTCGGCGAAGCGGTCGTTCCAGGCGACCAGCCGTGCCTGCTTGTCGAAGACGCTCACCCCCTGCGGCAGGTTGTCGAGCGTCGATTGCAGCAGCGCCGACTTTTCCGCCAGCTCCCGCTCTCGGCGCCGCTCTTCGTCCCGTTTGATGTCGGTGATGTCGGCGTAGATGCCGACCGTATCGCCGGTGCGCGTCTGCCGTTCGCGGATCTGCAACCAGCGGCCGCTGGTCAGATGGACGATGATGGGGTCGGCGGGGTTGCTGTGCCGGTAGAGCCGGTCGCGCAGCCACTCCTCCCCGTCGCCGCCGACCTCGACGAGGCCGTTCTCCACCGTCCAGCGAGACAGCTCGCGGAACGAGACACCCGGCCGTACCGCCTCGCGGATGTCGGCGGCACCGGACCAGCACTCGAGGAACTTGCTGTTGCACAGGACGAGACGGTCGTCGGCGTCGAAGTGAACGAAGCCCTCGGAGATGCTCTCCACCGCATCCATCAGCCGGATCTTCGCCGTCTCGGTTTGCGCCTGCGCCAGGCTGAGCTCGTGGTGACTGCGCTCGAGCTCGTGCAGCACGCTCTCCAGCCGGCGGGTGCGCTGGCGCACCTTGTCTTCCAGCAGGATGGCGGTCTGGAACAGCGAGTAGGCGTTGCCCTGGATGTCGATGCCGCGCTCGACCTGGTCCATGAGCACGTCGACGATCTTTTGAACCTTCGCCGGGTCGGCCCGCGCGAGATCGAGGGAACTGGCCGCCATGGCTGCGGCCATCCCCTAAAAGCTGCGGCCGATGGCGACCCCGGTGAACGTCTGATTGACGTGCATCGCCTGGAACTGCTCCCCGAAGGTATTGAACCCGACAACGTTGTTGGCAGCATAGAGTCGGCCGACGTCCTGCTTCTGCTGCTTCCTTTCCAACTCCAGCGCCCGCAGCACGCAGTCGAAGCCGATGACAAGCTGCGGCGTGTCCATCTCGCCGGTGATCTCCGCGAACAGGCGGCCGACGCTGTCGAGCAGATCGTTGCTTTTCGCTACCGTCAGCACCACGCCCTTATCGATGGCACAGAAGAACGTCAGGCTTTCGTCGTCATTTACCTTCTGGATCGAGCGGGTGTAATAGCGCCCACCCACCTTCACCACGACGGGATGGGTGGCGAAGATCATCGGCGTCAGCTTGTCCACGTCGAGGCCGACAAGACGGGCGTATTCCCGGCCGGCCGGCTCGGCGTTGATCTCGGTAACGATGCGGCTCGCCGGATCGGCTTCCGTCACCACCATCCGCGTCGCCGAGTTGACGAAATGATCGATGGTGAACAGCCGGAAGGGAGCCCGCGTGCGCACCATCACCAGTACCGCCGACTCGGTGCGGAACCGTCCGCGGTCGAAGACATAGCTGTGCTGGAATGTCAGGCCGCCGCCCGATGATCCCCCGAACAGCGGCGTATCGCCGAGGGCCGAGGAGATCGCACTCAGCACCATCTCCTCGCGCATGGACAGCCCGTCGATGAGCAGGAAGGCGAAGGTATTGTCGGGCAGCAGACCGCCGGCGTCCTCGTCGAGCTGCTGGCGCAGCGAGCGGACGATGGCGTGGCCATCGGCAATGGAGAAATGGCCGAGGTTCTCGATGGTGGCGGTAACGGCGACGAAGTCGGGCCGGCGCAGGGAGAAGCCGACGACGCCGCTGTCCAGGTAACCTGGCGCGGCGATGCCGCCGGCGCTGGTGCAGCCGATCAGCGGCGTGTGGCCGAACCACCCGCCGAGTTCCCGCTCCAGCACCTGCACGTCATAGTCGGCGGAGGCAAAGAAGACCGCCAGCGAGACCGACGGGTCGTAGAGGCGCTCGTACAGCTCTCGCGCCGCTGCGCTCTCGTCTCCGGCACAAGAAAAGCCCTGCCTGACGCAGGTCTGCCTGCCGAGATACATGGCTCCTCCCCAGGGCACAAACTGGCGGCGCGCGTTATTTGCATTTGCGCCGTAGGTTGTCTGTTTTTCTTGAATGGCTGCTGGAGGCCCAACTCCAGGCAGTCTTTATTAACAAAAATCACCGCACTTGTGCAATAGGCTCGGTCCTGCTCCCGCAAATTATCATACTGTTGGACATATGGTGGGACCAATGTCACCGACTTGTGAAGTCAGTCAAAGCCGCTGATCATTCTCATTTTCTCGCAGTCGATAACCTAGAATTCCTCGTTACTGTCGGATTTAAAAGCAAAGCAGTCCGGCGCATCTATGCCGGAACGACAATGCCAATCCGCTCCAGTGCGGCCAGTGACCGCAGCATGGCTTCTCCTGCCGTGGCAGGGAGCTGGTTGTCCTCGCGGAAGGCTTCGATGGCCTCGCCGAGCGGGCGGGTCCCGTTCAGGTCGCGGGCGAACGCGGTGAGGCTGTGCGAATGGAGGAAGAAAAGGCGCCGGTCATGGTAGCTGTAGGCGAGGCCACCGAAGCGTTCCGGCCGGATGGCGATACCGTCGGCCAGGCGATAGCGGCTGTTCAGGTTCATTTCAGCATCCTCCCGGCGTCCACTTTGAGAGTGTGACCCGTGACGTAGCGGGCCTCGTCAGACGCCAGCCAGAGGGCGGCGCTGGCGACGTCCGATGCTTCGATCAGCTTGACCGGCAGCGCGTGGCCGGTGTGGATGAAATCGACCAGTTCCTGCGTCTCCATCCCCGCCGCCTGCGCCATCCCGGTGATGATGGCGGTGTTCACCGCCGTCGGGTGCAGCGTGTTGACGGTGATGCCGTAGGTCGACAGTTCCTGCGCCAGCGTCTTGGCGAGCCCGACGACGCCCCACTTCGAGGCGCAGTAGTGCGCCATGCCGGGCTCGCCGCGCAGCCCTGCCACCGACGAGGTGATGAGGATGCGGCCGCCCTGGTTGCGGGCGATCATCCCCGGGACGGTGTACTTGATTGCCAGCCAGACGCCCTTCAGATTGACGTCCAGCATGATGTCCCACCACTCCTCGGTGATGTCCCAGGTGAGCGCCATGTCGGCGATCCCGGCGTTGCACACTAGAATGTCGATGTGGCCGAAGCGGGCCACGGCGGCGGCGACCGCCCGCTCCATGTCGGCGGCGCTGCGCACGTCGGCGGCGAGCGGCAGCGCCTGCCGTCCCAGCGCCGCCACCTGGCGAACGGTTTCGTCCAGATCGCCGGGAGACGCGAGCGCGTAGCGCGGGTAGGGCAGGTCGCGGCAGATGTCGAGGGCGGCGATGTCCGCCCCCTCGCCGGCCATGGTCACGGCGTGGGCGCGGCCCTG
>JBDHSN010000196.1:0-5815 GCA_039808105.1 Rhodospirillales bacterium | reverse complement strand
GAAGCCGGCGTCAGCGCCGGCATCGCGCATCTCCCAATGCAGCCGCAGCGGCCGCTCGTGGCGCACGATGTCGTAGAACGGCGCGAACTCGGCTACCGGGAACCAGGCGGAGAGGACCGGAAACAGCGGATCGCTGGCGTCGAGCCGGCCGACCACCGGGCGGCCATACCAAGGCTCGAACAGGCTCGAGAATTGCAGCACGGCGCGGAGGATGCCGCCGGCGGTAATCGGCGTGCTGAACAGGGTCAGCGACCGGCCCGTATGGCTCTCGACCCCGGCCGCGGTCTGCAGCCGCTGGATCTCGGTCTTGACCTGGTAGTAATCCACCTCGCAGCAGGGCATCGGGCCAGGGCTCCTGCGGACAACCCGTGCCGGCGCGCACCCCGGTTGCCAGCCGGCATCTTCCCGGGGCGGACGGCCCGGTTCAGTGATGCAGTTCACACAAACCCCCGACTGCGTGGTAGAAGACCGCCGGATGCTGTGATTTTCGTGAGGAAAGATGGTGCTGGATAGGGGCTTGCTGTCGACCAAGCCGATTCCGCCGGACGAGCGGCTGATCCTTGCCCTCGACGTTTCCGGTCCCGAGGAAGCCTGGCAGGTGGTGACCCACCTCGGTCCGCGCGTCCGCTTCTACAAGCTTGGCCTCGAGCTGTTCATGGCCGGCGGCTACTTCGAACTGGTCGCCGCCCTGCGCGAGCGGGGCGCCCGGGTTTTCGTCGACCTGAAATTCTTCGACGTCCCGCAGACCGTCGCCGCCGCCGTCCGCCAGCTGGCGAGCCGTGGCGCCGATCTGTGCACCGTGCACGGCAACGATGCGATCCTGGAGGCGGCCTGCGCGGTCAAGGAGGACCTGCGGGTGCTCGCCGTCACCGTGCTCACCAGCCTCGACCAGCACGACATGACGGCGCTGGGCTTCCAGACCGACATCCCCTCGCTGGTCCTCAGCCGCGCCCGCCGCGCCCTGGAGCTGGGCTGCGACGGCGTCATCTCGTCCGGGCTGGAGGCCCGCCGGCTGCGCCAGGACCTGGGCGAGCGGCTCCTCGTCGTCGTCCCGGGGATCCGCCCGGCGTTGAACCGGCCGGCGGACGACCAGAAGCGGACGATGGATGTCGAGGAGGCGTTCCGGGCCGGGGCCGACCACATCGTCGTCGGCCGGCCGATCCTCGCCGCCGCCGATCCGCGCGCCGCCGCCGAGGACATCCAGAACCGCATCGCCCTGCTGTTCGGCCGCTGACCGGCGCGCGACGGCGTCAGCGCGGAATGAGGCGGAAGCCGGGACGGCGGTCCGGCTGCGTCGTGACGATGGCCAGCGGCTGGATCGGCGGGCCGTCGTCGAGGCCGAGGCGAAAGCGGCGGACGAGCGTCGCCGTCGCCAGCACCGCCTCGACCATCGCCAGCGAGGTGCCGATGCAGACGCGCGGGCCGGCGCCGAACGGCAGGAAGGCGAAGCGGTCCGGCGGCGGCGCGCCGGGCAGAAACCGCTGTGGCGAGAAGGCGTCGGCATCATCCCACAGGCGGCGGTGGCGATGCAGCACCCACGGCGCGATCATCATCACCGAGCCTGCGGCGACCGCACCGCTGCTGAGCCGGTCGGGCCCCCGCGCCATGCGGACGATGACGAAGGCCGGCGGATAGAGCCGCATCGCCTCGTTGACGACGGCGCGGGTAACATCCAGCCGGGCGAGCGCATCGGCGGCGCCCTCCGGCCCGAGGTCGACGCCGGCTGCCTCGGCCGCGATCCGTTCCTGCCAGTCCGGCGCCTGCGCCAGCAGCCAGCAGGTCCAGAACAGGGCGACCGCAGTGGTCTCGTGACCCGCGACGAGGAAGGTCGCAACCCGGCTGCGCAGCGTGGCGCGATCGGGCGGGCCGCCGTCATCCGGCCCCGCCAGCACGTCGAACAGATCCCCGCCGACAGCAGCCGGCCGCGCCTGCCGGGTGGCGATGATGCCGTCGATCAGCCGGAACCAGCGGCGCTGGAACAGCCGGCGGCCGAGATCGCGCGGGCCCGGCAGCCCCAGCGGCAGGAAGAAGTCGAGGAAGCCGGGCTGGCCGTACCGGCGCCCGTAGCCGTCGAGGATTGCCCTGATCTGCGGCGCCTGCGCCCGCAGCGGCAGCGAAAGCAGGGCGCGGCCGGCGACATCGACGGCAAGCCCCTGGAACCAGGCCAGAAGGTCGATGCCGGTGCTGCCGTCGCCGGGGAGCTCCGGCAATGCCTCGGCGAGGGCCGCGGCGGTATGCCGGGCAAAGCCGGGGATCGCCCGCGGGGCGAATGCCGGCGCGGCGCGGCGCCGCTGCCGCCGCCAGTCCTCTCCGCTGGCGAGGAACAGGCCCTGCATGCCGAGCAGCGGGCGTATGATGCGGATGCCGGGGCGGGTACGCTGGTAACTGGCGTCGTTCTCCACCAGCACGTGGCGGATGTCGTCCGGCCGGTTGAGCAGCAGCGTCGTCCGCCCGAACATCTCGCGAACGACGACGTCGTCGCGATAGGCGGCCTGCGGCCATGCCCGCAGCGCGTTGTTGCGGTAGTGCCAGAGCAGGCGGCGGGACGACGGCGGGGCGACATCAGCCAGCGGCGCGGGCGGCACGAGGCGCGCGGGAGGGGCGATCGCCTTCGACATGCCTGTCCTGCCTCGTCCGGAGTTGTCACCGCACCGTGCTGGGCGCGCCTGTCGCTACGAGCCGATCACCTGCCGCGGCCCGATCAGCCGGCGCAGGATCTGCAGGCCCGCCTGGTGTTCGGCGCGGCCACAGGGGGATCCGCAGGCATGTGCCAGGACAACCGGCTCGATTCCGGCCTGGAACAGATCGATGGCGCTCATCATCACGCTGCTGTCGGTGCCGATGCCGCACAGGTGCACGCGGGCGATGCCATCCCGCCGCAAGCGGTCCACCATCTCCGAATTAACGCAGGAGTAAGTGGACTTGTCGATTATTTTGGCAGATGGTCCGGGCGAGAAAGCAAGTTGCGTGTCGACCGAGCCGAGGGCGAAACCTGACCAGCCGATCAACTTGCGGTAAAGGGATTTCTGTGGATTGTAGAGACGGGTAACGAGAACTTGGTCGAAGCTCTCATGTAATGAAGCGACACGGCCGGGGACGTGCGTCGTCCACTCATTGATAAAGCCGGCCTGCACGTCGATGATGAGCAGCTGGCTTGCTGTCATGGGTCCTCAAAATCAGGAAAACCGTGCACGGGCCTGCAGCCCGGCTATATACAGGGCGAAGGACTAGCGTGTGCCATGTACCGCATTCACAATCCTCGCGCCATCATCAATCGCAAGGCCCTGATCGGCGAGTTGCGTGAGCAGGGCCGCTGGGGGCCGGACACGCCGCGCGGCCGTGCCAATGCGTTGCAAATTTTCAAAGCCGCCCTCTACCGTGGCGTTGGCGAGATCCGCGGCCGCTTCGAGGCCGAGGTGATGTCCGGCGCCGAGGTGGTCCAGGCGAACGCCTTTCTGGTCGATCAGTTCGTCCGCTGCATCTACGACTTCGCCGACACCGCGGTTTACCCCGACGGCATCGATCCCTCCGACCGGATGTCGGTGACCGCCACCGGCGGTTACGGCAGGGGCGAACTCGCGCCCTTCTCCGATATCGACATCATGTTCCTGCTGCCGGGTCGCCAGACGCTGCGGATGGAGCAGATCGTCGAGTACGTCCTCTACATGCTGTGGGATTCCGGCCTGCAGGTCGGCCATGCCACGCGCACCATCGATGACTGCGTCCGCCTTTCGAAGGGCGATCTGACCATCCGCACGTCGCTGCTGGAGACGCGCTGGCTGTGGGGCGAGAAGCCGCTGTTCTGCACCTTCGAACAGCGCTTCCGCAACGAGGTGGTCTGCGGTTCCGCCGCCTCGTTCGTCGAGCAGAAGCTGGCCGAGCGCGACGCCCGGCACGAACACATGGGTGATTCCCGCTATGTGCTGGAGCCGCACATCAAGGAGGGCAAGGGCGGCCTGCGCGATTTGCAGACGCTGTTCTGGATCGCCAAGTACCTTTACCAGGTGAAGGCGGTGGGCGGCCTCGTCGAGCGCGGCGTCTTCACCGATGCCGACGCGCGCCAGTTCCGCCGCGCCGAAAACTTCCTGTGGACGGTGCGCTGCCACCTCCACTACGTCGCCGGCCGGCCGGAGGAGCGGCTGACCTTCAACGTCCAGGAGATCATCGCCCAGCGTCTCGGCTATACCGACCGCCCGTCCGGGCGCGGCGTCGAGCGCTTTATGAAGCACTACTTCCGCGTGACCAAGACGGTGGGCGACCTGACCCGCGTCCTGTGCGCGGTGCTGGAGGACCAGCACAAGAAAACCCGGGTGAAGTTCCGCCTGCCGTCGCTGTCCCGGGCGCTGTTCCGTCGTCCGCCGCCCGGGCTCAAGCTGGATGGCAACCGGCTGACGCTGGACAGCCACGATGCGCTGACCTGGGATCCGGTGCTGATGCTGCGGCTGTTCCACGAAGCCCAGCGCCTCGGCATCGATATCCATCCGAAGGCGCTGCGTCTGGTCCAGCAGAACCTGCGTCTGGTGGATGCAAAGCTGCGCAACAGCCGCGAGGCCAACCGGCTGTTCGTCGAGATGCTGACGCATGAGACCGCCGCCGAGCAGACGCTGAAGCGGCTGGGCGAGGCCGGTGTCTTCGGCCGCTTCATCCCCGACTTCGGCCGTGTCGTCTCGCAGATGCAGTACGACATGTACCATGTCTATACCGTCGACGAGCACACCATCCGGGCCATCGGCATCCTCAGCCGCATCGAGCGCGGCGAGCTGAAGGAGCAGCATCCGGCGGCGACCATGGCGATGGCGGAAATCCGTTCGCGCCGTGCGCTCTACCTCGCCGTGCTGCTGCACGACATCGCCAAGGGTCGCGGCGGCGATCATTCGGAGCTGGGCGCCGACATCGCCCTCGGCCTCGCGCCGCGCCTCGGTCTCGACCAGTGGGAAACGGAGACGGTTTCGTGGCTGGTCCGCCAGCACCTTGTGATGAGCCGGACGGCGTTCAAGCGCGATATCGACGACTGGAAGACGGTATGCGATTTCGCCGATCAGGTGCAGTCGCCGGAATGGCTGCGCATGCTGCTGATCCTGACCAACGTCGATATCCGGGCCGTCGGCCCGAACATCTGGAACGCCTGGAAGTGCGGGCTCCTCGACGAGCTCTACTACCGGGCACTGGAAGAGATGGAGATGGCCTCCGGCCAGCCGGCGGAGCGCCGCACCATGCGGGTGGAGCGGGCCAAGGCGCGGCTGCGTTCGCGCCTGCTCGGCTGGGACGATACGACGCGCGAGGCGTTCATGGCGCGCGGCTACTCCGACTACTGGCTGTCGTTCGGGCCGGAGGAGCACGTCCGCCATTTCGAGCTGATGCGCCAGGCGGAGATCGACGGCAAGTCGCTGCACGTCGAGGCGCGCCCGCATCCGTCGCGCGACGTGACCGAGGTGACCATCTACGCGCCCGACCATGCCGGCCTGTTCGCCCATATCGCCGGCGCCATGTCGCTGTCCGGAGCCTCGATCGTCAGCGCCAAGGTGGTGACGCTGGCCAACAGCATGGCGCTCGACGTTTTCCAGATCCAGGACCTGAGCGGGCGGCCGTTCGACAGTGACGACCGCCTCGCCCGCCTCAGCCGGCGGATCGAGGCGGCGCTGGTCGGCAACATGGAGCCGGCGCGCGAGCTGCAGGCGATGCGCAAGCGGGCGCTGCCCAGCCGCACCCAGGTGTTCAAGGTGCCGCCGCGGGTGATCTTCGACAACAAGGCCTCGGTCAGCAACACGGTGATCGAGGTCAACGGCCGCGACCGGCCCGGCTTCCTGCACGACGT
>JBDHSN010000195.1:0-5886 GCA_039808105.1 Rhodospirillales bacterium | reverse complement strand
CGGCGAGCTCTACTTCGCCTACGATCCCGAGCTGGTCGCCGAGCGGCTGCGCGCCCGCCGGCTGCTGCATTCCTATAACGCGACCGGTCCGGAAGCGACGGCGGAGCGGCGGGCGCTGCTGCTGCAGCTGTTCGGGGCGCTGGGCGAGCGCTTCGAGATCGAGCCGCCGTTCTTCTGCGACTACGGCGCCAACATCCGCGCCGGCGACAATCTCTATATGAATGCCGGCTGCATCGTCCTCGACTGCGCCGCGGTGACCATCGGCGCCAACGTGCTGATCGGCCCCGGCGTCCACATCTACGCCGCCACCCATCCCACCGATCCCGCCGTCCGTCGCACCGGCCGCGAGCTGGCGGCACCGGTGACGATCGGCGACGACGTCTGGATCGGCGGCGGCGCCATCCTCTGTCCCGGCGTAACGGTCGGCGACGGCACGACGATCGCCGCCGGCAGTGTCGTCGTCCGCGACGTTCCGGCGGGGGTCGTCGTTGCCGGCAATCCCGGCCGGGTCGTCCGGCCGGCGGTCCCCGCTACGCGGTCTTCGGGCTGATCGTGCAGATCGCCTCGGGGTCGTCCAGCCGCAGGACGATGCTCTCCGACAGGTAGAGTTCGTAGTGGATGCCGTCCTGGGCGATGAAGCCGGCTTCCAGGTCCTGGCCGACGATCAGCGGGCCGACGCGCGGATCGACGACGACACCGCCCTCGATCGAGCCCTTGTGGATGCCGCGCTCGAACAGCCGGCGCAGATGCTCCAGCTGCAGCAGGTCGGAGCCGGGGTAGCGGCGGAACAGGCCATTGTAGAGCGCCGGCGCCAGCACCAGCGCGTACGGCCCGCGCATGCCGCAGTCGTCGAGCTTGGTGACGGCGGCGATGACGTCGGCCAGCACCTGGTCGAGGTCGGCCCAGCTGCCGCCGTCGACGTGGTTGCGGCCTTCCGCCGTCAGCAGCCCCTGCAGGCCGAACGCCGGCTGGCCGAGGTAGATGGTCTCCTCCTCGCGGGCGGCGACCGCCTCGGCGGCGTCCTCGACCGGCGCCAGGTCGAACGGCATGCCGTGATCGAGGTAGGCGGCGAGACGGCGGACGCTGAGGCGGAAGCTCTTGCGGATCATCGGCACCGAGACGGCGCGGCCGACCACCGCGCCGGCCTCGTCCGGCCCGGGCTGGCGGCAGTAGCCGTCGTTACCGACCTCGATGGTCGTCAGTCCCGGCCCGAACGGCCCGTCGACGTCGAGGAAGCGGCGCGCCGTCAGCCGCGAGCGGGCGGCGCCGATGGCCGCCTCGTCGATCATGTCCCAGACGCCGGCGGCGATGGCGGCCTGATTGCGGTTGAGATAGCTCATCGTGGCGCTCCTTAGTCCTTCAGCGGTCCGATGGTGAAGCGGCGGGCGGGCTTGGCGGCGGCGTCGCCCGGGGTGGAGTCGCCTGCGGCCTCGCCGCCACCGCCGGTCTCTTCTTCCTCGACCTCGGTGATCGGCGCCTCGGTGTAGAGGTAGGTGTCCATCTGCTCGGACCAGATCGGCTCGTTGCGGCGCAGCCACTCGAGGATCATGCAGGCGTGCTCCATCTCCTCGCGCATGTTGTGCAGGAGGATCGCCTTCAGCGCCTCGTCCTCGCAGTCGTCGGCGCGCTGCCGGTACCAGTCGGTCGCCTCCAGTTCCTCCATCAGCGAGACGATCGCCTGATGGTGGGTAATCGTCGCGCGCGCCAGCCGATCGCGCGGGGCATGCAAAGCTTCGCTGGACATTCGGGTTCACCTGCCAGTCAGTGGAAAGGGATCAGCAAGGTATCGTAGCGCGGGTGCGACGCCGGCTGCCAATGCTTCCCGACTATATAGGGATTCTCCCTCATTCCTGCTCGTCTTCACTGCCTTGCAGAAGAATAGGGTTGAAGTTGCTGTCGTCCTGCCAGCGAATGCAATGCAAGCAAGAACTATTTGCATCATTTATAAGGACATGTTTGCGTGCAAGTCGACGCGGGCGGCTGGTGAGGACGCCAGGCAGAAACGGCGACGCGATCAAACACGCCCGCGTTCAAAAGGCGCGTTTGCGCGACGCCGATACCCGCGCCAGCCGGTGCTACTGAATTGTCTCCAGATCTCCCGGCTTCCAGCTGTAGTCGACCGCCGTCTCGCCAGGCCCGTAAAGCCTCAGGACGGCGAAGAAGCCGCGGCCTGGGGCGGTGGCCAGCCAGTTGGCTTCCTTGCCTTTGGGCGCCTTCGGTCCGATGTAGAGGTCCGTCGTGCCGTTGGCATTCTGCACCGGCTTGTCGCGCGATCCGAGCGATGGAAAGCGTCGCGCTTCCGTCGCCAGACCGGAGCCGTTCTCGGCTTCATAAAGGGTGAGCGACCAGAACAGCCGGGCCGGGATATCGGGGGGAAGGCTGAGCCTGTAGGAGGCGTCACCCGACAGAGGCTTGCCGTCGGCGTCGTTGAAGGCGATGGCGTAGAATGCACCCTTGCCGGGGGTCAGCGACACCATGCCGGGGCTGATCGAGTAGTAGTCGGTGAACATCCAGACCCGCGGCTCGATTTCAAAGAACCCCGCCGCCGTGTTGCGCCAGGTCAGATCCATCGTCTTTTCGGGGCCGGGCGTGGTGATGTTGTTGACCGGATTGAGCCATTGGCGATCGCTCCACACCCGGAGGTCACGGCCGCCGATCTCCTCCTTCATGCCGATCACGCGGCTCATCTTGTAGGCCGTCTTCGCGGCGGCATCCAGGATCGCCCGTGTCCGGGCGTCCGGCTCGAACGGCCGGCCGGCGACGATGCCAACGTTGGCAAGAAGTCCCAGGCCATCGGCGCTGGCAAGCAGCTGGCCTTCGCTGTCCGCCAGCCATTTGAGCTGGTCGAAGGCCGTCGCATCGGAACGTGGCAGCATGTTCGCCGCGACCCCGGAGGCATCCGGGAATTGCATCGCCTTGCGCTGGGCCGCTGGCAGGGTGAGCGGATAGACCTTCGCCTGCTCCATCAGCGCTACTGCCGGCGACAAGTCATTGGGATCCTGATAGAAGGCGCGCAGGAAGATGAACAGGTTGTTGGTATCGGAGCGGTAGACGTAGTAGCCCTTCGGAACCTCGCCCTCATAGCCCGGCGGCAGGACAAGAAACTTCCCACCCTTGCCGGCATCCGGACCCGGCAGGCCGACGTCGCCGAAGAACTTGCCGCCATCGACCGGGATCGGCCGCTGCCAGAAATCGAGCAGGATCCCTTGCAGGTTCGGCGGCGCCTCGAATACGATCGGGCCGGTTTCCCCCATGTCCACGTAGCTCATGGCGTAGAGCACGTCGGAGTTGGGCGTCGTGACCAGGGTCTTCGTGTCCAGCCGCTCCTTCCAGACCGGAAGAATATTGTAGCCCGCGCCAAAGACCTCTTCGGAGCCGAACTTCATCCCCAACGTGTTGATCAGCGGCATAGCCCACAGATAGGCCTGGACGGCCTGTTGAAAGGCGAGTTCCTCCATGAGCGTCGTCGCCGTTGCCGCCGTTGGCCGGTTCTGCTCGAACGGCAGATTGGCGAGGGCATCGAAGCGATCCGGTTGCGCGCAAACCGCGTCTGTCGCCGTGATTGTCGTCAACAGCGCCGCGCCCGCCGCGAGCGAAATGCGATCAAGAGTCTTCATCTCCCGTTTTCTCCCGTGCCCACAGTGCCTCAGTCGATTTTCGCGAAATCAGGCAGAGACCACGACTTGTCAAAGAACGGCTCGGTCGGGCCGTAGAAGCGGAAGTATGTGAACCAGCCCTTGCCCGGCACGGTCTGGATCCAGTTCGCCTCCTTCCCTTCCGGAGCTTTGGGACCAAAGTAGACATCCACCGACCCGTCGGCATTCTTGACGAGGTCTGCTTTGCGGGAAGACAGATCAGGCCGCCCCTGCTCGGTGACCACCATCTGCCGGGTATCCTCGTCGTACGCCGTCACCGACCAGAACTGGGTGGCCGGTGGGTTCGGCGGGACGTGCAGCATGTAGGTATTGCCGCCGGTGAGCCATTGGCCATCGCGATCCCTATAGGCCGCGATGTAACGCTGTCCGACGCCCGGGGTCTGGGTCAGCATGCCCTTCGAGACGACGACGGCTTCGTAGAACCACGCGGCCCGCTCGTCGAACTGATCGTAATTCGGCATCCGCTGGTCGACGGCGACGACCAGCGCGTGCTTCCAGTGCGTACCGGGCCAGAACGGCGGCTCCATACGCTTGTCGGAGGTGTTCGTCTTGGCCATGGCTTCGCCGACCACCACCGCCTGTTCGAGAATATTCTTTTGGCGTTCGTCAGGCTGGAAAGGCTTGTCCTTCTCGATGTCGAGAAACCGGAGCTGCGCCAGGATCAGCCGATCGCGCTCCATGACCGGTTCGCGTTGGATTACCTCGTTCAGACTTTCCCAGTAGGCCATCCCGCGCGGCGGCATCTGGCTCCACTTCTTGTCGCCGGCGCGACGGACCGGCATGACCGTGCCGGTGCCTTTCGGCGACCACGTATACGTCTTGATGCCGGGGATCAGCTCCGCGATCGCCTTTTCCTCGTCCGCGCCGAGGAGCCGGACGGCGCCGAGCACCGTCCGGCTCGGGGACTCCACGACGTAGTAGCCTTTCGGCGCGACCTTGGCGTGCCCGGGCGGCAGAATGAGGTATTTGCCGCCCTTGCCCTTGTCCGGACCGACGACGCCCAGGTCTGCAAGGACTCGCTGCCAGGAATCGAGGATCATGCCGGCCATCAGGCCCGGCGGGATCTCGATGACGATGGGTCCGCTTTCCTGCAGATCGATGAACGTCCCGACGTAGGGCGTCGTGTAGTTCGGCGTAAGGATTCCGAGCTTCTCGGCGAAGTCGAGATAGGACAGCATCTCGCCGTTCTTTGCCTTGAAGACATCGAAGTGGGCCTTGCGCCATTCATTGATGCCGACCGCCGGAATGCCCCACATGTACGCTTGGCAGGCCCGCTGGAAGTCCATCTCGTCATACAGCTTGTCCACCGTCTGCTGCGACGGATAGCCGCTCTGGAAGGTGAGTTCGCCGATGCGGGTGTCGACGGTTTCGTCCGCCGCCGCGCTTCCCGCTACGAGCGCGGCGAGCGCCACGGTGGTCGTGAACAGTTTCGCCATTATTGGAAACCCCCCTTGAGTCCCTTCCTCGGAACTTGGGAGCGTCGCGGGCTTAACGCAATGTAAACACGGCAGATCCACCCGCCAGCGGGTTGGTCTGCCAGGGCATGATCACCTCAGTGCCGGAAGTGGCGCAGGCCGGTGAAGAGCATGGCGAGGCCGCGGGCGTCGGCGGCTTCGATCACCTCGGCGTCGCGCACCGAGCCGCCCGGCTGGATCGCCGCGGTGGCGCCGGCCTCGGCGCAGGCGAGCAGGCCGTCGGCAAACGGGAAGAAGGCGTCGGACGCGACCACCGAGCCCTTCGTCCGCGGCTCGGCCTCGCCCGCCGCGGTGCGCGCGTCCTCCGCCTTCCAGGCGGCGATGCGGGCGGAATCAACCCGGCTCATCTGGCCGGCGCCGATGCCGACGGTGGCGCCGTCCTTGGCGAAGACGATGGCGTTGGACTTGACGTGCTTGCAGACGGTGAACGCGAATTCCAGGTCGATGCGCTCGGAATTGCTGGGGGCGCGGCGGGTGACCACTTTCGTTTCCGCCGGCTGCGTCTGCGTATCGCGCTCCTGCACCAGCATGCCGCCGGCGAGCGAGCGGAAGGTGAGGCCGGTCGCCTTCGGGTCGGGCAGTCCGCCCGTCGTCAGCACCCGCAGGTTCTTCTTCGCCGCCAGCACCGCGCGGGCCTCGTCGTCGATCGAAGGCGCGATGATCACCTCAAGGAACAGCGCCGCGAGACCCCGGGCGGTGGCGGCGTCGAGCGTCCGGTTGAGGGCGACGATGCCGCCGAAGGCGCTGACCGGATC
>JBDHSN010000194.1:0-5902 GCA_039808105.1 Rhodospirillales bacterium | reverse complement strand
ACCAGCGCCGCGTGGAACGAGGTGCCGCAGCCGATCAGCGTCAGCTTGCTGACCCGGGTCGGATCGAACGGCAGCGGCGGCAGCGCCACCACCTCGTTCCACGGGTTGAGCAGGCCGTGCAGCGTATCGCCGATCACCGCCGGCTGCTCGTAGATCTCCTTGAGCATGAAATGGGCGAAGTTGCCCTTGCCGATCAGCGCGCCCGACGTGGCGGTCTGCTTGACCGGGCGCTCGACGATGGCGCCGCCGGCATCGTGGATGGTCACGCCGTCGGCGGTGATCTCCGCCCAGTCGCCCTCGTCCAGGTAGCAGATGCGGCTGGTCAGCGGCGCCAGCGCCAGCGCGTCCGAGCCGAGATACATCTCGCCGTCGCCAAAGCCGATGGCGAGCGGGCTGCCGCGGCGGGCACCGATCATCATCTCGCTATGGCCGGCGAACAGGATGGCAAGGGCGAACGCCCCCTCCAGGCGGCCGAGCGAGGCCTGCACCGCCTGCTGCGGCGTCATGCCCTCGGCGAGCAGGCTGCTGATCAGGTGGACGACCACCTCGGTGTCGGTCTCGGTCTCGAAGCGGCACCCCTTCGCCGTCAGCTCGCGCCGC
Source organism: Rhodospirillales bacterium (assembly GCA_039808105.1). Taxonomy (GTDB): domain Bacteria; phylum Pseudomonadota; class Alphaproteobacteria; order Rhodospirillales; family Defluviicoccaceae; genus Defluviicoccus. The sequence continues at coordinate 5,302 of JBDHSN010000194.1, read as the reverse complement.
AGCGCGTGGAAATTCTCGATGATGCCGTTGTGCACGAGGACGACGCGGGCATCGCCGTGGGGATGGGCATTGACCGCGGTGGGGGCGCCATGGGTCGCCCAGCGGGTGTGGCCGATGCCGATCCTGCCGTCGACCGGGTCCTGCTGCAGCAGCGCATCGAGGTTGGCCAGCTTGCCCTGGGCCCGCCGGCGCGAGATGGTGCCGTTGGTGAGGGTGGCGATGCCCGCCGAGTCATAGCCGCGGTATTCGAGCCGCCGCAGCCCGTCGATCAGCAGCGGAGCGACGGGGTTCTTGCCGATGATGCCGATGATGCCGCACATGCGTTTGCGCTCGTCTCCAGGTTAGCTTTTCCGCGAGGCCTGCTGCGCTTTCTTCTCAGCGCTCCGCCGCTCGCGGAATTGTCGGGCCCACTGCGGCCTCTCGGCATGCGGACCGCGGGTCAGCACCAGCGCTTCGTCCGGAACGTCGCGGACGATGACGCTGCCGGCGCCGATGATGGCACCGGCACCGACGCGCACCGGTGCCACCAGCGAGGTGTTCGAGCCAATGAAGGCGCCGGCACCGATCTCGGTATGCTGCTTGAAGAAGCCGTCGTAGTTGCAGGTGATGGTGCCGGCGCCGACGTTGGCCTTGGCACCGATGCGGGCGTCGCCGATGTAGGAGAGGTGGTTGACCTTGGCGCCCGGCTCGACCCGGGCGTTCTTGATCTCGACGAAATTGCCGACGTGAACGCCGGCGCCGATCGAGGCGCCGGGGCGCATCCGGGCGAACGGCCCGATCTCGGCATCGTCGTCGATGCTGCCGCCCAGCATGTGACAGAAGCTGCGGATGGTGATGCCGTCGCCGATGCGGACGCCGGTGGAAAAGACGACGAACGGCTCGACGACGACATCGCGGCCGATCTCGGTATCGTAGCTGAAGAAGACGGTCTGCGGATCGATCAGCGTCGCGCCGCCGGCCATCGCCCGCGCCCGCAGCTGGTCCTGAACCAGCCGCTCGGCCATGGCCAGCTCCGCCCGTGAGTTCACCCCCAGCAGCTCGGCCTCCGGCGCCTCCACGACGGCACATCCCAGCCCCTGCCCGCGGGCGAGGCCCACGATGTCGGTCAGGTAAAACTCGCCCTTGGCGTTGTCGGAGCCGATGCCGTCGATCAGGTCGAACAGGCGGCGGCCATCGACCGCCATCACGCCGGAGTTGCACAGCCCGATGCCGAGCTGCCCGGGTGTCGCGTCGCGCGCCTCGACGATGGCCTCAAGGCTGCCGTCGGCGCCGATCACCAGCCGGCCGTAGTCGCCGGGATCGGCCGGGCGGAAGCCGAGGACGACGACCGCCGGCGCCGCCGCCGAGCGTCGTGCCGCCAGCACCCGCGCCAGCGTGTCCGCCGACAGCAGCGGCGTATCGCCATAGGCGATCAGCACGTCGCCGTCGAAGTCGGCCAGCACCGCGCGCGACGCCCCCACCGCATGCCCGGTGCCGCGGCGCTCGGCCTGCACCACGCACGGATGCGGTGCCACCGCCGCCGCCACCTCCGGCATCTCCGGGCCGATCACCACCACCAGCCGGTCGGGCGCAAAGGTCTCGAGGGTCGCCAGCAGGTGGCGGATCATCGGCCGGCCAGCCAGCGGATGCATCACCTTCGGCAGGCGCGACTTCATGCGCGTGCCAAGCCCGGCAGCAAGAACGACGAATGCAGTTTTTGGCATGGTCATGCGACACCGGACCGCTTACAAGCAGGGTGAGAGCGCCGAGGCAGGGCCCAATAAGGGTGGCACTGGCGAGTGGGTTAGCCAAGGCGTGACATCATGTCTACACCAATTGCGCGTGACGCACGATGAGCGCCATCACTCGTGTGGTTTTCGACCTGGACGGGACGCTGATCGACAGCGCTCCCGACCTGCACGCGGCGCTGAATACCGTGCTGACCGGCCGCGGCAAGCGGCCGCTGTCGCTCGTCGAGGTGGAATCGATCGTCGGCGACGGTGCCGCCATGCTGGTGCGCAAGGCGCTGGCACTGGTCGATGCGGCTCCCCTCGCGGCGGTGACCGATGATGCGGTGGCGGCGCTGACCCCGCCGTTCCTCGCCGCCTACGGCGCGTGTGCCGTCGATCTGACCCGCGCCTACCCGGGCGTTGCCGAGACACTGGCCCGGCTCGCCGCGGCTGGCCGGGTGCTGGCGGTATGCACCAACAAGCCGGAGGCGCTCACCCGCCACATCCTCGCCCACCTCGACCTCGGCCGCTACTTCGCGGCGGTCATCGGTGGCGACAGCCTGAACGGCATCCGCAAGCCGGACCCGCGGCACCTGCTGGCGGCGGTCAGCGCCATCGGCGGAACCCCGGCGGAGACGGCGATGGTCGGCGACAGCATCAACGATGTCGCCGCCGCCCGCGCCGCCGGCGTGCCGGTGATCGTCCGCGCCGGCGGCTACAGCCGGGTGCCGGCGGAGCAGCTCGGCGCCGACGCCATCATCGGCGACTTCGCCGAACTGCCGGAGGCGCTCGCCCGGCTCACTTGACAGTCCCACCGTCGCCGCCCTTATATCGGCCTTCCCCGTCGCGGGATTTACGTCCGCGGCACCGGGGGCGCGTAGCTCAGTGGGAGAGCACTGTCTTCACACGGCAGGGGTCGCTGGTTCAATCCCAGCCGCGCCCACCATCTTCTCAGGCATTCAGCCGCCCGCAAGCTGCCCGACATCGCACATAAATGCCGAGCACAGCATAAACGGCACGGCCTGCGCGTGCAGCAGCACCGGCACGGGATAGGCGGCGGCCGTCGCCGCCAACACGCCGCCCATGGCTGCCCGGCCGAGTCGCCGGAGTCGGCCCTAAAAACCCCTTGCGCCGGTGCTTGACGGCAGCGGCGGTGGCGCGGCACGATGGCGGCGGTGCTGGTTCCCCGCGAGGGGACCAAGAGGGAACACGGTGCGGCGTACCCATCAGGGGCCAAGGCCGTGGCTGCCCCCGCAACTGTAAGCGCCGAGCTGCAGGCCTAACCGTTACGCCACTGGGAAACTGGGAAGGCAGGGCCGATGCGGCGGTGACGCGCGAGCCAGGAGACCTGCCGGCGCCCTCGTCACCCTGTTCGGGACCGGGTGGGTCCTGGGCGCGGATCTCCGAAGCGGTGACGTCGTTTGTGGAGCGGCTTGCCGTGGCGGAAGACGGGTGGCCTTCGCTGTCTGTGCGTGACCAGGATGCTGCGGCGGCTACCCGCCGCGTGCCGGCCTGCGCCCATCGCGCTCTTCCCCGCTCATCCGGCAAGCCTGCAACCATCGCCGCGGCGATGGCGTTCACTTGGCGTGCGAGGGAGAGGCAATGAAACGCGAGATCAACGGGCGCATCTATGACACCGGCCGTGGCGAGGTGATCGCTTCGCATGGGAGCGGCTCACCCCCCCTTCACGGCATCAGCACCCTGTACCGTTCCGGCGAGGGTCACTACTTCATCGTCGAGGAACAGGAGGCGCACGGCGTCGACGGCGCGCTGCTGACCCCGCTTACCGACGCCATGGCCCGGCAATGGCTGGAAAACCGCGGGAAGGCCGCTCTCGCCGGCTCGCTGTTCCGCAGCGGCGGCTTCCTGCTGCGCGTCGAGGTCGATGCCGAGTTGCTCTGCCGGATTGATTGCGCCGCCGATGCGGCGGGACTGTCCGAGCAGGCGTGGGTGGTTGCAGCCGTCCGCGCCGCCCTCGCCGCAGCCCCCGGGTCCGCCCGCGTCTCCGGTCAGGAACTGCACCGGAGCCTCGCGGCGCAAGCGAGGATTCCGTGATGCTCGCGGCAGCCGGTGTCGAGACCGCGGTGGTGGCGGCACTGCTGCAGGAGATGCTCGCCGATACCGCGGCCGGGTGGAGCCTCGGCACGTTCGGCGCCCTCGCCGAGTTCCACCACGTCGCGGCAGATCCGGCGCCGCTGCTGCGGCTGAGCAGTGGCGGCGGCGAGGTGGTCACCGCGCTCGGTGCCATCAGGGCCGAGGCGAGCAGCGGACTGCTGCCGGTCGCCTACGAGGGCCTGGCGAAGAATCCGCGCGCCTGGAATCACGGTGTTTCCTTCTGCCTGCGCCGCGAGTTCGCCGGCATGGGTCGGCGCGGCGTGCTCATCGAACTGGGCCGCGACCGCGAGGCGCTGCGCGCCGAGGACCGCGACGCCATTCTGTTCGACGTGGGCATCGCCGCACCGCAGGTCGATTTCTGCGTGCGGACGGCGGATGCGCCGCTGATCGCGAGGCTGCGCGAGGCCGCCGGCCAGTCGATCGTCGATCCGGGCCATCCGGCAATGGCGGCGATCATCGCCGCCTCGCCGCACCGCGTCTGCATCTCGCGGATCGGACGGGTGGAGGTCTACCAGCCGATCCCTTCCGGTCCCGGCGCGCGTGCCCCGATCGGGCCGCACACGCATCTGCTCTGGCAACTGTTGCGCAGCGGCCGCAGCCACTCGGCCAACCTGCCCATCCCCGACGGCTGGGTGCCGGTGCTCGACCTGCACCCGGCGAGCCCGGTTACCGACTCGCTCGGCCGTTCCCGGCCGTTCGATCTGGGCAGCCATGCCGCGTTCCAGGCACTGCTGCGACAATATGCGGCGCCGGGGGTCCTGGCCGAGAAAACAAGGGTCGCGCAGGCGGTGCTGTCCGGCGAGAGGCCGGACGACTACCCGCCGGCCCCGACCCGCTCGGGGCGCAAGGCGGCACGGGTGGCGCTGCGGCAGATGCTGCACACCCATCCGCAGGCGCCGCACCTGGCCGACTGGCTCGACCTGTTCGATCGCGGCGCGGAGCGGCCGGCAGGCGAGACCGCGGGGTGCGGCGGCTGATCTGATCACCGCACCGTAAAGCCGGCCGCTCCGCGCCGACGGCTTCGTGAGGGGCGAGAGAGACGGACGCCGGCAGACGGCGTCCGCCCTCCGGGGAGCGGCCAGCCGGCGCCAGCCTTGGCTCTGCTGCAGGAGGACAGGGCACGCCTGATCGCGCGTTTGGGCCGCCTGCCGCCCTCGCTGACGCACGCGCGGCGGCGGCCGCAAACCTTAGCGGTCCTCGGTTTCACCCCCCCTGCGGGTGAGCCTTCGGGTGCCTCGCCACCCAGGTCCTGCGTCTATCGCAAATGTTTAGTGTTGTCCCCAGACATGCACGGATTAGTCACCTTCCCGGATGCTCTGGCGTCCTATTATGGGCAATTGGGTTAAAGATTCCGCAGAATTAGGCGAAAAGGGGGCAGTCAATGATCCGCGTACCAAATATGGCGCGCTTCGGCATCCCGGCGTCGTAGACCGGCCGCTTTCCGCCGTCGGAAGCACCCGCCGATGAACTTCCCTGAG
>JBDHSN010000193.1:0-6001 GCA_039808105.1 Rhodospirillales bacterium | reverse complement strand
GCGGGAAGCCACCGCCAGAGCCTTGTCCCGGCTGCGATCACCCCTGGCCGCTCCGCGCCAGCACAGCGGAAGCGCACCGGCAACCCGGTAAAGCGGGCAACCGCCGGTCCAGCCTCTGCCGCCGCTATTCGGCGGGTGCTACCGCCGAGTGCGGCTTTGGGCGGGCGCTGGCCAGCATGAACAGCACGGCGCCGGCAACGACGCCGCAGGCGAAGACCACGGCGACGAGCAGCACCGCCCGCGGGCCGCTGCTGTCGTAGGCCATGGCGATCAGCGGCACCGCGGCGCCGCTGCTGGTGTAGCCGACGAAATAGCGCAGGCCGAAAGCGCGCGACCGGTAGCGCGGCGGGACATAGCGGGCGATCATCGCGTCGTTGAGCACGACTTGGCCATAGATCGCCGCCAGCGCCGCCGCGAGGCCGAGCAGCAGTAGCCCGCCCGACGTCGCCGCTGCCAGCCCAAGCCCCAGCGGTTGCAGCAGGGAAAGGCCGATGAACAGCGTGGGCAGCGGCAGGCGATCGATCAGCCGGCCCATGACCACCTGGGTCAAAGCGCCGACGACCAGCACGAGGGTGCCGAGCGCCCCCACCAGCGCCAGCGGCAGCTGCGCGCCGAACTGGACGTCGATCAACTTGGGCAGCGCGATCGTCGTCATGTTGAAGGTGAAGCCGCCGGCGATGATCGCCACGCCGTAGGCGATCGCCGTCGCCGCCGGGCGGGCGACGGGGTTCAGCGCCGCCGTCTCCTGGCGGGCCTTGCGCACCGTATCGCCGTCTCCCGGGACCAGCAGCAGGAAGGCCGTTCCGACGATCAGCGCCACCGCGCCCGGCACCAGGAACGCCGCCTGCCAGCCGGCGAGCGCGGCGAGCGCAGCGCTGACCATCGCCGCGAAGGCGGCGCCCATGTTGCCGCACACGCCGTTCAGCCCGAGCGCGCGGCCGAGGCGGTCGGCGTGACTGACCAGCATCGCCGAGCCGACGGGATGATAGATCGACGCGAACAGGCCGAGCAGGGCGAGCCCGGCGGCGAACTGCCAGCGGCTGTGCGCCCCTGCCAGGAGCAGGCAGGTGACACCGACGCCGATGAAGAACACCCCCAGCAGGTTGCGGCGGCCGACGCGGTCGGCGAGCCAGCCGACCGGCAGCGAAAACAGTCCGAAGGCGACGAAGGCGCCGGTGGAGAGGCCGATCAGCCCGGCGTACGGCAGGCCCCGGTCGGCGGCGATGGCGAGCACCGCGGTCGGATAGATGAGCAGCACGAAATGGTCGAGGGCGTGGGCGGCGTTGACGAAACCGATCGTCCGCCGCGAGAGCCTGGACGACGGCATCGCGGCCTTAAGCGTTGGCATCTCCTGCCCCATCCTTTCCACCTCGCAAGCGGCGCCCTGCTCAGACCGCCGATTTCCGCGCAACGAATGACGATTGCTTCGCCGCGCGCTCGGCGGCGAAAGCATCGCTGAAGGTGACCCTGATGTCTTTCGGGGTCAGCGTTCCGCCGCAGGTGGGGCAGACGAGCGCCGATCCGACTTCGCCGCCGCAACTCGAATGGAGGAGCCGCACCGCCGGCTCCTCGTCCGGGTCTAAGCCACACCAGCGCAAGCCCCAGGCGCGCATGGCGAGGACAATGCCGTGGAGGTCCCTCCCCTTTGCCGTCAACCGGTACTCGTAGCGGCGCGGGCGGTCCTGGTAGAGGCGGCGTTCGACAATTTCGTCGCTTTCAAGCCGCTTGAGGCGCGCCGAGAGCAGATGCGAGGACATCCCCGTCTGAGCCTGAAACGCATCGAACCGGCGCGTCCCGAGGAACAGTTCGCGGATAATCAGCATCGTCCAGCGGTCGCCGAGCACCCCCAGGCTCCGCGCGATCGGGCAAACGCTGTCGCCGATGTCGTGCCAGCTCATGCGCAGTCCCTACAAAACTTGAAGCCAACCATAGCGCCATCGGCCAATCCCGATCAAGGAAGGTGCCGGTAAAGCACCCCGGCCGCGCAGGTCCGGGCTGCCGGAGTGGGCATGTCCCTCTCACGTCGGCACTTGACTTCAAATTTTGAAGTTGATAGTTTCGCTTCCGAGCCGCACGGTCGATGCGCGACGGAAAGGGAGGTAGGCGATGTCCGCACGAGGCACTGGTAGCGAAATCAGGGCGGAGGCAGCGGTCGGCGATCCCGCGCCGCATGCCGACGTCGAGGTGAATACCTCGTCGGCGCCCTTCTATCTGGACGATCTGCGGGTCGGTCAGCAATTCACCAGCGCGTCGGTGACCGTCAGCGAGGACGAGATCAAGGCGTTTGCGGCGCAATTCGATCCCCAGCCATTCCATCTCGAGGAAGCTGCCGCGCAAGCGAGCCTGTTCGGCGGCCTCGCCGCCAGCGGCTGGCACACCGCGGCCCTCACGATGCGGCTGCTCGTCGCCGGCGGCGCGCCGATTGCCGGTGGTGTGATCGGTGCGAGCGGCGAGCTCGCCTGGCCGCGCCCGACCCGTCCCGGTGACGTGCTGACGGTGCAAACCGAAGTGCTGGACGTGGTACCGTCACGGTCGCGGCCCGACCGCGGATTTGCCACTCTTCGTAGCGAGACGCGCAACCAGGACGGCCAGCCGGTGCAGATCTTCACGATGAAGCTGGTGGTTCCACGGCGTATGGCAGGGACGGCCGGCGGTGGCCGGGAAGAAGCAGCCTGACCGGGTCGAGGGAGGAACGCCCATGACGGGCAAGGCGAAACTGGTGATGATCGCGGGTGTCTTCTGCCTCATCCTGGCGATGGGCATCCGCCAGTCTTTCGGCATCTTCCTCGCCCCGATCGCCCTCGACCTGGAGGTCGGCCGGCAGGTGTTCGGGCTCGCCATTGCCCTGCAGAACCTGCTGTGGGGGCTGGCGCAGCCGTTCACCGGCGCCATCGCCGACCACTTCGGCGCGGTGAAGGTCACCATCGTCGGCGCCGCCCTCTATGCCGCCGGGCTGGCGCTCGCCGCCTACGCCACCGATCCGCTCGGCCTGAACATCACGCTGGGACTGCTCGTCGGCCTCGCGCTCGCCGGCACCACCTACGGCACGGTGCTGGGGGCGGTCGGACGAGTGGTGCCGCCGGAGCGGCGCAGCATGGCCTTCGGCCTGTGCACCGCCGCCGGCTCGTTCGGCATGTTCGCGGTGGTTCCCGGCGCCCAGGCGCTGCTCGACGCGCTGTCCTGGCGCGATGCGCTGCTGGTGCTGGCGTTCGCCGTGGCGCTGCTGGCGCCGGCGGCGTTCGGCTTTGCCGGCAGCGACCGGCTGATTCAGCGCAGTTCCGGCGGCCAGTCAATGCGCTCGGCGATCGCCGAAGCCCGCACGCACGGCGGCTACTGGCTGCTCAACGCCGGCTTCTTCGTCTGCGGCTTCCACGTCGCCTTCGTCGCCACCCACCTGCCCGCCTACCTCGCCGACAACGGCCTGCCGCCGTCGGTCAGCGCCTGGTCGCTGGCGATGATCGGCCTGTTCAACATCTTCGGCAGCTACCTGTTCGGCGTGCTCGGCGGCCGCTTCCGCCAGAAGTGGGTGCTGGCTTTGATCTACCTCGCCCGCGCCGCGGTCATCGGCCTGTTCCTGCTGCTGCCGCTGACCGGCACCACCGCCGTCGCCTTCGGTGCCGGCATCGGCTTTCTGTGGCTGGGCACGGTGCCGCTGACCAGCGGCCTCGTCGCCCGCGTCTTCGGCGTCCGCTACCTCTCGATGCTCTATGGCGTCGTCTTCGCCTCGCATCAGCTCGGCGCCTTCCTCGGCGCCTGGGGAGGCGGCTTCGCCTTCGACGTGCTCGGCTCTTACGACGCCGTCTGGATCGCCTCGATCGCGCTGGCGCTGTTCGCCGCCGCGATCCACCTGCCGATCAACGACCGGCCGCTGGCGCGGCTGGCGGCGGCCCCGGCATGAGCGGCGCCCGCGCCCGCTGGACGCTGCTCGCCGCCGTGCTGATCGCCGGCGGTCTCGCCCTGTGGTGGCGCTACGGCGAGGCCGTCGTCCTCGCCCAGCCGAGCTGGCTGTGCCTGCCGCGATAGCTGCCTCACCGCTTCGGCTGTGGTGGTATGCGCGAAGACTTCAAGATTTTGAAGTCCCGGCCGCCTCAATTGTAGGCCTGTTCCAAACACAACCTGGACAAGTGCGTATCCCAGGTTGAAGTGCTTGCAGTCAACCTGACGTTTTTACGGCACGCTCGTCGGAGATTTTGCGGATCTTTCCTTGTCCACGGGGCGGTGGCAAACAGATTTTTAATTAACTGTGGACTCAGGCCGCGGCCAAGTCTAAAATATACAGATAATAATATACAGTTGCGCGGGTCTCTATCCAGTCGGGGGTGTTTGCGGCACTTCTTACTCTGGATAGTTGTGCAGCTCTTCTGACTCCCGAACAAGAGTCTGTGCCTCTCTGGGAAGGGGAGGACTCATTGCGACAGGGAGATGATCACGATGGGCTGGAAAAATAGTGCTTTTTTTGTCGGTGCCGGTGCAGCGTTCGCTCTCGTTGCTTCCTTTGAGCCGGCCATAGCCGGCCCCCGCATATGGGACAACTCGGTGTCCGCGTGCGGAAGCGTCAACTGTTCATCACTGATAATCCCGGGAACAGTAACCAATCCGGGGAGCAACAATGACCCCTTCGAGATCCAGGTCTATGCGTCAGCCGGCCAGTGCCTGCGTCTTGAAGTCACGCAATCGGTACAAGGCGTCGACCTCGAGATGGTCGTCCGCGCGCCAAATGGCAGCATCTATCGCAACGACGATGGGTCCGGCGGTGGCGTCTTTGCCAATCCTTTGGTCAAGGTCAACGGCACACCAAACAGCGGTTGGTATTCCGTGTCGATCAACCATTGGAACGGAACGCCCTCCTACGCCGATTTCGTCATGGCCTACGGACGGTACCCCGTGAACAATGTCAACTGCAACGCTCCGACGGCACCGTCCGTCGCCGCCGCTGCGGAATCGCAGAAGGCGGACACGCCGGCAAGGCCGCTGCAGTCGGGCGTCGGCACGGCCCCGTAAGTCAGGGGTCGCCTCTCCGATAAGAAGCGCGCGGACGATGCGGTCCGCGCGCCCGCCCCACCCATTTTCACGCCCCAATCCTCAGCACAAGCAGCGGGTTGCGAGCACCGTGTTAAGCAACAGCTTGCCGCCAGGCTGCCAGCCGTACCCCTGACTTTCCGGCCGAGCCACCCGCGGGCTTCCACGAAGCTCGCGCTACCGGCGCGTGACGGGTAGTTTCGCGCGCTTGCCACAAGGTCCGCGGCGGGCACCCCTGGAGCGGAGACAGTGGCGGCAGCACGATCCGGAGCGGAGACCGCGGCGCGCGCGCTTGACGCGCTCAACTTTTTCCTCGCCGACGTTCGCGACGGCCTCGGCCCCTACCTCGCCATCTACCTTCTGACCATTCAGCACTGGGACGCGGCCCGCATCGGCACGGTCCTGTCGATCGCCGGCATCGCCGGTATCGCCGCACAGACCCCGGCGGGCGCCCTGGTCGACCGCCTGCAGGCAAAGCGGGGCCTCGTGGTCGCCGCGGCGATCGCCGTGACCCTCGGCGCCATCGGCATTCCTTTTGCGCCGGACTTTATCGGTGTCTCGGCCCTGCAGGCGGCGAGCGGCACGGCCGCCGCCTTCTTCCCGCCGGCAATCGCCGCAATCACGCTGGGCATTGTCGGGCCGCGGGCTCTGGCCCGCCGCATCGGCCGCAACGAGGCCTTCAACCACGCCGGCAACGCCACCGCCGCCGCCCTGGCCGCCGGCTTGGCCTACGTCTTCGGCCCGATCGCCGTCTTCTACGTGATGGGCGCGATGGCAGCGTTCAGCATCGCCGCGGCGCTCGCAATTCCGCCGCGGGCGATCGATCACCAGATGGCGCGCGGCCTCGATCGCGATTCCGCCGGACAGCACGAGCAGCCCTCGGGGTTCAGGGTCCTGCTCACCTGCCGGCCATGTATGGACGGCCCCCGGCATGCAAGGGATGTTTTTCATCGTCGTGGTGGTGAGTTGTTGGCTTGCAGTC
>JBDHSN010000192.1:0-6012 GCA_039808105.1 Rhodospirillales bacterium | reverse complement strand
CTCATCAGCGGCCGGTGCCGGCGTGGGCATCGAGCAGCCGTTTCTCGCGCCGCGTCAGCATCCGCCGCGCCACCACCCAGGCGACCGGAAAAGCCAGCAGGAAGCTGAGCACGGCCGCTCCGTAGTAGAGAGCGGTGGCCGCCTCGAAGTCGTGATACACCTGCGGGATGGCGTTGATCCCCAGCACCAGCACGCCGAACAGCACCGCGGCGATCGGCAGGTAGGCAATGGCAGCGACCTTCAGCATATCCTGATCCTCCGTTTCCCGCTGCGTTCTTCCGACAGCAATGGCCGAGGAGCCGTTTCGGTTCCGCGCGACGGCAGGCGCGGCTGCCCGGCCGTCGCGCGGCAAGGGAATGCAGGAGCAGGGGTGATCGCAGCGGCGCGAAGGGCGGAGCCGGGCCGTCGGTTCGCCCTCTTCGCAGCGGCCTACAGCGTGACCTCGACGCGGGGGGGGCCGGTGTCGGTCGGATCGTAGAGGATGCGGCATTCGCCGACCTGCCGCGCCTTGGCGCCGCCTTGCGTGATCAGCGCATCGCGGGTGCGCGACGTCCGCTCGCCGGCCAGTGACCACAGTTGCGGCGCCAGTTGCTCCGCCGCCGCGTCGCGCTCCGGACCGCTGGCCGGCGCGCCCTCGGCGGCCAGCGCCGCCGTCAGGTCGGACGCGGTGGCGCGTCCGCACACCCGCAGGGTCAGCCGGTCGCGCTCGGCCAGCACCCGAACCAGGCCGTTCACCTGCTCCTCGGCGGCATCGTCCAGTGTGGCGACGCCGGCGGGGAACAGAATCGGCTGAATGGCCATGGTTCCGCCGGCACCGGCCGCCTTGGCGATCAGCGCCACCGGCGCAAAGGCGAGCTGGAACGGAGCCAGCACCGCCGCCTGCACCGCCCCGGTCAATGCCTGGCGGATGGCGTCGGTCGGATCGAACGAGGGGCTGGCGAGGTTGCCGGAGACCGGCAGGCTGAGCTTGATGCGTCCCTCGTCGTCTTGCAGCAGGCCGACGATCGTCTCGATCGGCACGCCGACCGCGGCGGAGAGCCGTTGCGCATCCTGCGGCGACAGCGGGCTGAAGCCGAGGTCGCGCAAGGTGAGGTCGAGCAGGCCCTTAAGGTTGCCCTCGTTGGCCGAGGCGGTGACATCGAGGCTGAGGCGGCCGCTCTCGACGTTGAGGCCGATGGCCTTGGCCGCGTAGACGGAGAGCGTCGGCAGCTCCAGCCGGCGCAGCCGCGCGTTGAGGTCGAAGTCCGGCTGGGTTCCGAACGGCGCCGCCCAGCCCGCCACTGCCAGCTCGGTGAACTGGTTGATCGTCGCCTCGGTGCGGATCTGCGTCTTCTGCGCCGGATCGCCAGTGTTGAGATTCAGCACCTGCAGCGACTGGATGTCGATGGTGGCGTTGGTATTCGGATCGACCGTGCCGTCGCGCAGGCGGATCTGGGCGCCGTTGACAGTGCTGAGGCTGCCGAGCTGGAACTTCCAGCCTTCTTCCGCCGCCTTCTCCACCGTCTCGACGGCTTGCTGCGGCCTGCTCTCTTCCTGGACGGACGAAGCAAACAGATAGTCCCGGGTGAGGAAAGCATCGAGGTGGTCGAGAACGATGCGTTCGACCGCCGCCTTGCGCCGGTGATCGGCGCGCAGATCGCCGACGCTGAGCGAGCGCAGGTCGAGCGACGCCAGCTTGCCGCCCTCGGTGCGGTTGGTCAGCCCGTCGGCGAGCATGTCCATCCGCACGGCCCACGCCAGCTCGTTGCCGGCCTGATCGGCGGTGATCTCGGAGAGCTGGGCGCGCACGTTGCTGATGCCGGCGACCGCCTGCGGGTTGCGATCGGTGCGGGGCAGTTCGACGACGATCCCCTCCACCTGAGTCCCAGCATCGCCGGTCACGGCGAGCCGGTCGGGTACGACCCGCAGGCCGAGCTGCGCCGGTGCGACGCGCAGGCTCTGCACCGCGTAGCGGGTGCGGTTGTTGGCCGGCGCCCGCGGCAGCGACGGCGCCGCCTGTTCGGCGGCGATTCCCGTGGCGTTGATGTCGAGCTTGGCGGCGGCGGTGGTGACGGTCGGGGCGATTTCGCTGTCGAGGCCGGAGAGCGCCAGGCGGAACTTGCTGAGTGCCACCTTCCACGGAGCCTGCTGCGGGTCGGCCGGCACCGTCACGGCGAGGTTGGCGAGCTCGGTGGTGACATCGCCGGCGACAGTGGTCTTGCCGCCGGCGATTGCCACGCGCAGCGGCTTCGGCCCAAGCCGCAGGCTGTCGAGAGCAAGCTGCCCTTCGGTTGGCGAGGCGGGAGCACGACCGCGGCCCGGCGCCGCCGCCGCGGCGGGAGCCGGCCATGAGGCGGTAATGCCGTTCAGCTCGCTGCCGATGCTGGCATCGAGGCGCACGTCGGCACCGGCCTGCGTCATCTTCACGTCGGTCAATGCCAGCGCTGCGCCCTTCGCCGACAGGCGCGACGGCGAGGGGGCGGCCCCCTGTGCCGGCGCCGGCGGCGCGACCGCCACGTCCAGCGCCTGCGCCTGCAGGCTGGCCGGCCCGGTGAGCCGCAGCTGGCCGCCTTCCTTGACGACCGTCAGCGGACCCAGCGGCGCCGTCATCTCACCGAAGCGGACGGTGGTGGTGGCGGCATTGGGTGCCGCCGGCGGCTTCGCCTCGCCGCCGCTGGCGCGCAGCGTTCCCTGCGCATCCACCGTCATCTTGCCGGCGGCATCCATCTGCAGTGCCAGCGCCGCGAGGTCGAAGCCGAGGGTATCGGCCCGGAAGGCGGCGGGCGCCCGCAGGACCGGGGTGATGAGATCGATACGCCCGCCCCGGCGGGTATTGCCGGCATCCTTGGCAGGCTTGGCAGCCGCGGCGGCATCACCGCCCTCGCCGGCGGCCGGAGCGGCGCCGGCGGCACCCTGCACGGTGGTGGTGCCATCGGCGGTGCGGGCAAGGGCGACGGACGCCAGATCGACGACGAGGCGGTCCGCAGCAGCGTCGGCAGGGCCCTGCACCGCCGGCCGCTCGACGTCCAGCAGCGGCTGAACCTTCAGCGACAGGGCGCCATCGGCCTGCTTGGCGAGGGCGATGTCGGTGAGGGTGAGGGTTGCCGCCGACAGCGCCACTTTGGTGCCGGCCGCCGGCTCGCTGCTCGCCTGGTTCAGCTTGACGTCACCCCGGCCGTCGAACGTCAGGGCCCCGTCCCGCTCGACGTCGAAGCGGCCGCTGATGACGACACTGCCCTGATCCAGCTTGACGCTGGCGCCGGCGAGGCGCGCGGCGTCGATGTTGGCGAGGACGAGGGTCGCGTCGGCGGTCCCGTCCAGCCGGCCGTCGGGGAACAGCTCCAGCTTGCTGCGGGCGAAGACGGTCAGCGCGCCGTTGGTCGGATCAAAGCCGAGAGGGCCGGTGAACTCTTCGATGCGGGTGAGATCGATGCCGCTGATGCCGGCCTCGACGTCCGCGGTGATCTTTTCGGCGAACGGCCGGGCGGTGCCACTGGCGTTGACCTCGATGCCGTTGACGTCACCCTTGAGCAGGAACCGCCCCGGATGGTCGGGCTCCCAGGAGCGGAAGCCGTTGAGGTCGAGGTAATCGACGACGAGCCGGGCGGTGCCGCCGTCGCGGTTGGTGAAGGCGACGCGGACATCGCGCACCTCCAGGTTGTCGATGCCGGTGCCCCACGCTGACGCCTTCTCCGGCTCGGCGGGAGGCGGCGCCTGTTCGGCCTGCTTGGCCAGTATCTGCCGCAGCGGGACGCCGTTGATGGAGAGCTCGCCATCGGCGTCCTGCTTGATCGCCAGGTCGACGTCACGGACCACCGCCCGCCGCACCAGCGCCTGCTTGTCGAACAGGTCGGAAAGACTGATTTTGACGCCGAGCAGGCCGAAGGTGCCGGCGTCGGCGGGGGTGCTCCCGGCGCCGCGGAAGCGGACCGGCCCGACCGCGAACGTGCCATCGAGCAGGTCGATGTCGATGGTCTTGACGCCCTCCACATCGACATCGATGCCGGTGAAATAGCGGTCGGCGACATAGCGGGCGATGTAACGCGGCGCCACCACCACGAACAGGCTCAGAACAACCAGCACCGCGGCGATGATCGCCGCAACGATGGCACCGCGGCGGCGCCACCAGCGCGCCGGTGTTGCGGGCGGGGATGCCGGCGACGCAGGGGGGGGTGCCGCGCTCATCTCCGACGCATCCGCCCGTCGGTACCGCGCCGCCGGGGCTCGGCTGCCGCCACGGCTTCGCCGACGCGACCTGCTTCGGCGCGCCGGCCGGATTCGCGAAGGTCATCGCCCTTACCGCCCATGATCAGGTCCTTCAGGTACAGCCCGTCGAGGGCGCGATCGACGGCGCTGGCAATGCCGGCCTCTGTCGCCTCGACGGCAGGCGTCGCGACGATCCTTTCGAGTTCCAGACCATGGGTTTCGCCCGCCTTGCGCACCGCGTCCACCAGCACCTTCATCTCCGTGGCATCGAAGGGGCGGACGGCCATCCAGCGCGGCGGATCGTCCCCCGACGTCACCAGCAGGCCAGCCTCGTGCAGCGCCGTCAAGACCCGCTGTACCGTCTCCTCCGGTGCACCCAGCCGGCGGCGCAGGTCGCGGACGGTGGGCGCCGGTGTGCCGGCGTACTGCGCCGCGCCGATCATCTGCATGATCGCCAGCGCCAGCCGCTCGCGACAGCGGTTGCTCAGAAGCGTCGGGCCGGCGCCGAGCAGCATGTATTCCGGGTGCTGGTGGTAGAAGGCGATGGCATTGCCGATGAGCAGCACGGTCCAGTTGACGTTCAGCCACAGAAGAAACAGGATCAGGGCCGCGAACGCGGAATAGATGGCGGTGTAGCTGCTGGTGCTGCCGACGAAGGTCGCGAAAGCCCAGCCGGCGATCAGCCACAGCACCCCGGCGACCGCCCCGCCGACGGCGGCCGAGCGCAGGTAGACGCGGGTGTAGGTCAGGAACTTGTAGAGAAAGACGAAGGCGCAGGTGATCAGCAGCACCGGCAGCAACTGGCTGCCGAGATCGAACAGCAGCGCCAGCGGCAAGTACGCACTCAACTGCTGGACGGTCTCACTGGAGGCGAGGGTCCCGGTGGTGGCGATCGCCGAGAACATCAGCACCGGACCGATCAGCAGGACGCTCAGATAATCGGTGAACTTGCGGGCCAGCGGACGCTCCTCGCTGACGTGCCAGATGTCGTTGAACGCCGTCTCCACCTTCTGCACCATCGAGATCGCGGTGTAGAACAGGACGGCAAGACCGACCGCGCCGAGCACGCCGACATCGACCTTCGAGACGAAATCCATCAGCTGGTCGCTGATCTCCTTGGCCTGCGGACCGAGCGGCGCCAGCATTGCCGCCAGCATCGGCTCGAAGCGATAGTGCACGCCGAAGCCCTTCAGGACGGAGAAGGCAAGCGCCACCAGCGGCACCAGCGACAGCAGCGTCGTGTAGACGAGGCTGGCCGCGTGCAGCATGATTCGCCCCTCCGCCACGTCGCGGGCAATGGCGTAGAGAATGCGTGGCACATTGATCAGCCGGTCAGGCCAGCTTCGGGTTGGCACGGCCTTGCCTGCTGGCCACAGCCGGCGGGCAAGTGCCGGAGCAAACGTCGGATTGATCGCCATCCCCCTGGCACCTCCTGAGCTACCGCTCGGGCAAGACCCGGAACACCGCCGAGCATATAGTGGACCAAGTTGTCCGGGCGCTTCCATAAACGAAAGCGTCCGCTCGATGATCCACTGGCGGTGAGCGCCAGCTGATCCACTGCCGGTGAGCGCCAGCTGATCCACTGCCGGTGAGCGCCAGCGTTGCGGTTGTGAAAAGCCGCCGCTATATAGAGCCTCCCATCAGGAGCGAGACGATGAAGAAGGACATTCATCCCGACTACCACGAGATCGTCGTCGAGATGACGGACGGCAGCACGTTTACCACCCGCTCCACGTGGGGGAGCAAGGGGGAGGTGCTGAAGCTGGGCATCGATTCCAAGACGCACCCCGCCTGGACAGGCGTTCACCGGCTGGTCGATTCCGGCGG
>JBDHSN010000191.1:0-6172 GCA_039808105.1 Rhodospirillales bacterium | reverse complement strand
GCCGTGAACGCCAAACACCAGCACATAGATAAAGCCGGCGACCACCGGTGACACCGAAAATGGCAGGTCGATGAAGGTCACCAGCAGGCTCTTGCCGACGAACTCGAACTTGGCGATCGCCCACGAGGCCAGAACGCCGAAGATCGTGTTCAGCGGCACGGCGATCGCCGCCACCAACAGCGTCAGGCGGATCGCCGCCAGCACGTCGGGATCGTCGAACGATGCGAAGTAGGCGCCGATCCCCTGCCGCAGCGCCTCGGCGAACACCGCGGCGATCGGCAGCAGGACGATCAGCGTCAGGAAAGTCACGGCGAGCACGATCAGCAGCAGGCGCAGCCACAGTGGCTCGCTCGCGGCGACGCGGCTCTTCGATGTCGCAGCACCGGCCATCGGCCTGTCTCCTTCCCGCCCTTAAGTGCCGCGGCGCTTGTTCCAGCGCTGCAACCAGTTGATGACGAAGAGCATGATGAAGCCGGCGACCAGCACGACGGTGGCGATGGCGGTGGCACCGGCGTAATCGAACTGCTCCAGCTTGATGATGATCAGCAGCGGCGCGATCTCCGAGACCATCGGCAGGTTGCCGGCGATAAAGATCACCGAGCCGTACTCGCCCAGTCCGCGGGCAAAGGCCAGCGCGAAGCCGGTCAGGATCGCCGGCATGATGGTCGGCACGATCACCTTCAGCAGCGTCTGGACGCGGCCGGCGCCGAGGCTGGCGGCCGCCTCCTCGACTTCCTTGTCGAGGTCCTGCAGCACCGGCTCGACCGTGCGGACGACGAAGGGCAGGCCTTCGAACATCAGCGCCACGATGATGCCCACCGGGGTGAAGGCGATCTGGATGCCGAACTCCGCCAGCGGTGCGCCCAGCCAGCCGTTCTGGGCGTAGATCGCGGCGAGCGCGATGCCGGCGACGGCGGTCGGCAGGGCGAACGGCAGATCGACGCAGGCATCGAGCAGGCGCTTGCCGGGAAACTGGTAGCGCACCAGCACCCAGGCGATGATCAGGCCGATGACCGAGACGATCGCCGCCGCGGCCAGCGCAGTCCCGAAGCTGAGCCGGTAGGCGGCCAGCGCCCGGGGGGTAAACGCAGCTTCGACGAAGCCGGTGAAGCCCATCCCGGAGGCCTTGATGATCAGCGCCGCCAGCGGCAACAGCACCACCAGGCTCAGATAGAGGAGCGTCAGCCCGATCGTCAGCCCGAAGCCGGGAAGGATCGTCTCCTTGCGCAGGGAGCCTCGGGCGCTGGTTTTGACGGCGACCGTCGTCGCTGCTGTCGTCATCGGCCGCTACCGGGTTGGTGCGTAGATCTGGTCGAACACCCCGCCATCGGCGAAGAACTTCGCCTGCGCGGCACCCCACCCGCCGAAGGTCCCGTCGATGGTGATCATCTCCAGCTTGGGGAAACGCGCGACATCGGCGGCATCGGCGAGCTGCGGGTTCGAGGGCCGGTAGAAGTGCTTGGCGGCGATGCGCTGACCGTCACGCTCGTAAAGGGCCCGCAGATACGCCTCCGCCACTTCGCGGTTGCCGTCCTTGTCGACGTTGCGGTCAACCACCGCCACCGGCGGCTCGGCAAGGATGCTCAGCGACGGAACGACGATCTCCAGGTCATCGCCGGCGAACTCCTCCTTGGCGAGAAAGGCCTCGTTCTCCCAGGTGATCAGCACGTCGCCCATCTTGCGCTGCACGAAAGTGGTGGTCGAGCCACGGGCGCCGGTGTCGAGGATCGGGACGTTCTTGAACAGCGCCGAGATGAACTCCTTCGCCTTGGCCTCGTCGCCGCCGTTCTGCTTCAGCGAATAGCCCCAGGCAGCGAGGAAATTCCAGCGGGCCCCGCCCGAGGTCTTCGGGTTGGGGGTGATCACCGAGATGCCCGGCTTGACCAGATCGGACCAGTCCTTGATCGCCTTGGGATTGCCCTTGCGCACCAGGAAGACGATCGTCGAGGTGTAGGGCGAGCTGTTGTTGGGCAGCCGCTTTTGCCAGTCGGCCGGCAGCAGGCCGCCGACCTTGGCGATCTCGTCGATGTCGTAGGCAAGCGCCAGCGTCACCACGTCGGCGGCGAGACCGTCGATCACCGTCCGCGCCTGCTTGCCGGAGCCGCCATGCGACATCCGCACGGTAAGCTTCTCGCCGGTTTTCTCTTCCCAGGCCTTGGCGAAGACCCCGTTGAACTCCCGATACAGCTCCCGGGTCGGATCGTACGACACGTTGAGCATCGACCTGTCGGCAGCCGAGGCGGGCTCGGTCACTCCGGCCAAAGCCAGCGCGAAGATCACGGGCAGGACGGCAAAGAGACTGCGGATCATCTTGTCCTCTTCTATGTCGTTTCGCTGTGCCGGTGGCTTCTTCAAATACCCATGTTAATCAGTTGACTTGCAAAAGCGTCAAAAAAAAGCCGGCGCCCCGCGGCACTGCGAAAAAGGCATGAGGGTGGCGCCGGGTTCCCCGCTGTCCGGCCTCGATCAACCCGCCTGGCATGCCGGCCCGCCGGCCGCGTATGCGTCGCTGTCACGACTGTCCCTCCTCGCCGCGGCGGATCTGCCGGCCGCATCTTCCGTAACTGCGGTGCCCGGGCCTAGTCAGCCCGGCCCCCCTCAGCCAGGGATGAGATCCTCGCCGGTGATCAAACCGACGATGCCATCGGCGTCCGCCGCCATCGTCGCATCGGCGATCGTGGTGTGATCGACGATCTCCGCCATCGCGTCCCGCACCCGGCGCATCACCGCGCGAACCGGGCACGTCTCCTCGTCATCGCAATCGAGGCACCGCCGGTAGCCGGTCAGGCTGGCACAGGGCAGCGGTGCGAGCGGTCCGTCGAGGATGCGGATCACCTCACCGATGGTAATTTCCGCAGGTGCCTTGGCCAGGGCATAACCACCCTGCTTGCCCCGTTGGCTGAACACCAACCCATGCCGCTTCAGATCCAGCAGAATGAGCTCCAGAAACTTCCGCGGCGCCTGCTCCCTCTCGGCGATTTCCGATACCAGCATCAGTTGCCCTTCGGGATGTTTTGCGAGCTGACAAAGTGCCTTCAGTGCGTATTTTGCCTTCTGCGACAACATAGTTCGTATTCTCGATCGAGTTGATTGCCTTCTATGCCAACCCTGGCTGCGCCGTCAACAACCGAAATGGGCCGCCGGCACCGATACGGCAAGATGAAGCCGGAGGCTCCGGCACACGCGCCGGTGGATAAACACGATTATCGCGCCCGTTCGGTTCCAGCCGCGGCACAGCCCGGCTGGCTGCCGGCCGGCGCCGCCTCGCGGGAGACGGGATTTGCGGCTTCGGTGACGAAGTTGCTGGTACGGCGCCGTTTATTCGCAGGCAAGGCGGCGTGCCGGGTCGCCCGCGGCCCGCCCGGCCACCCCGGTCGCGGGCGTCCGGGCGAGAACCGCGCCAGCCGCCGCCCCGACCGTTGGGCGTGTCCCCGTCGAGCCGTCGCCGGGACGATGCCGGGAAGCCTTCGCCGTTGCTGCCAACGCCGGAGCTGCAGCACCGCCGCCACACTCTGGCCAGCGGTCCGCGGCCTGCGGCCCCGTTGTCGGCTGCTTCTCAGTCGTCGAGGGTGATGAAGAGGCTTGCCCACGGCGGCAGACGAGCGATGCCGTCGCACACGCAACCGCGCCCGTCGGGTGCGTTCACGCGCGCTTCCACCGGCGTGGCCAACGCGATCTCCCGCGGCTGCCCGCCGAGGTTGAAGACGCATAGCAGCCGCTGGGCGCCCGCCCGCCGCTCGAAGGCCAGCAGCGGCGGCGGAACGTCGCGAAAACGGGTGCTGCCACGGATCAGTGCCGGCTGCTGCCGGCGCCAGGCGAGGAACCGCCGGGTGAAGGCGAGCACCGAAGCGCAATCGGCTTCCTGGCTGGCCACTGCCAGCCTCAGGTGGCGGGGATCGACCGGCAGCCACGGCTCGACCGACTCCGGGCAGAAGCCGGCGTTGCGCCCGTCCGCCACCCACGGCATCGGCGTGCGCGCCCCGTCGCGGCCGCGGTGCCGCGGCCAGAAGGCGATGCCCTCCGGATCGACCAGCCGCTCGAACGGCACGTCCGCCTGCGGCAGCCCCAGCTCCTCGCCCTGGTAGAGGAAGACGGTGCCGCGCAGGCTGCACAGCAGCGCGATCAGCAGCTTGGCGAAGGCCGGATCGCTCTCGTCTGCTCCGGCCGGCAGCGCCCAGCGCGATGGGGCCCGCACCACGTCGTGGTTGGAGAACGCCCAGGACGGCCACGCCGTCGGCGAGCGCTGCGCCATCGTCTCGACCGCGCCGCGCACGACATCGGCGCCGAAGGTCTCGTTGAGCAGGACGAAGCTGTAGGCGGTGTGATACCGGTCCGGCCCGTCGGTGTATTCGATCATCGTCGCGATCGGGTCTTCCGACGACGCCAGTTCCGCCACCGCCATGCGCTCGGCGTAGGAATCGAGCACCGCCCGCAGCCGCGCCACCACCGCCAGCGTCTCCGGCCGGCCGCGGTTGTACAGCAGCCGCTGCATGCGGTAGGGGCGATCGGCGATCACGCCGGGCTTCGGCGGGTTATCGGTCAGCCGGGGGTCGTGGCAGAACAGATTGGCGACGTCGATGCGAAAGCCGTCGACACCGCGGTCGAGCCAGAAGCGCGCCGCCTGCAGCACCGCCGCCTGCACTGCGGCGAGGTGCAGGTTGAGGTCCGGCTGCTCGGGCAGGAAGTTGTGCAGATAGTACTGGCGGCGGCGCGAATCCCAGGTCCAGGCCGGCCCGCCGAACACTGCCAGCCAGTTGTTCGGCGGCGTGCCGTCCGGCTTGGCGTCGGCCCAGACGTACCAGTCCGCCTTCGGATTATCGCGGCTCTGCCGGCTTTCGGCGAACCACGGGTGGCGGTCCGAGGAGTGGGAATAGACCTGGTCGATGATCACCTTCAGGCCGAGCGCGTGGGCGCGGGCGAGCAGCGCATCGACGTCGGCAAGGGTGCCGAACAGCGGATCGACGGCGCAGTAGTCGGCCACGTCGTAGCCGAAGTCCTTCATCGGCGAGAGGAAGAACGGCGACAGCCAGATGCCGTCAACGCCGAGCGAAGCGACGTGATCGAGGCGGGCGGTGATGCCGCGCAGGTCTCCCACCCCGTCGCCGTCGGCATCGGCGAAGCTGCGCGGATAGATCTGATAGATCACCGCGCCGCGCCACCACTCGGCCTGCCGCGCTGACGGCGGAGGCGGACTGCCGGCGTTCTCATCCGGGCGTTCGGACTTGTCCTGCGCGCGCTCGCCCTCGCCACCGCGGTTCATCTCATGTTCCATCCGGAGGGGTCGTTGGCCCGTCATCGATGCGGTTGTGCTCGGGAAAGTCTTGCGATCACACGGGCTGGACCGCTGCGGCCGCCGCGGCGGGACCATACGCCTGTTGCACCAGTCCCGCACAGGATGCAGGCGGCGCAGCGGAATGCCGACGACCGATTGCCCGCCAGCCTCGCGCCCCGCTGATCGGAACAGCTCCGGGAAAAAGCCGCTGTGCGATATTCCATGCGTTGAGTGCCTCTCGCCGATAATCCTTATGGATTGCTATGAGCGTTTCTGATTAAACAATTTGTGGTAGTTGCACGGCGATACCCTCCCCCTTTTGACCTATTCGCGCGCCACAGCGCTGGTGCATCCGGTGGCACACAGGCCTCCCTGATCCAGCGGAGCTATGGGTGCCCGACGTTGCGGGAAGGAGATCGTTTCGGCGCAGCGGCGGGAAAGCGCAAAGGGGAGGATGGTATGTCGAGACTGAGACGCGCCGCGGGCGGCGCGCTGGTGGCCGGGGCGGTTTGCCTCGGTTTGGCTCACCCGGCGGCGGCCGGGAGCCTGGTGTGGAAAGTGCAACTGGGAACGCAATTTTCCGACATTGCCTCGGACGTGGCGGTCGATCCGACGGGTAACGCCTGGGTGACTGTCTTCGTCTCTGACATCTCTACCGAGATGGCGGGGATGTATATCCTCAAGTACTCTCCGAGTGGAGAAAACGTGACAGGCCAGGGCTTTCCTGTCTATGGCAACTCTCACCCCGGCCATGTTGCCACCGATTCGCAAGGGTCGCTCTGGCTGGCCGGTGATGCCAACGGGGACTTCCTTGGCCCGCAAATCGGCGATTATGACGCCTGGTTGATCAAGTTCGACGAGAACGCCAATGCCACCGCGATCAATCAGTTCGGCACGCCC
>JBDHSN010000190.1:0-6195 GCA_039808105.1 Rhodospirillales bacterium | reverse complement strand
GCGGTCCGGGGGTGATCGGGATGGAGACGGCGGGGATGCGGAAGGTGGCGGCGGGCTCGTCGGCTGTCGCCGGCTCCGCCTCGTACGCCGGCCGCCGCGGCCTCGCCGGCCGCTCGCGCACGACATCGGTCAGGCCCCATGACCGGGCGATGTGGGTCGGCGAGGAAATGCCGGCGTCGATGATGAACGGCTCCGGCTGGCCGCAGCCGTCGGGCGCCTGCGGATCGATCGCCTGGCCGTGCGGCAGGCCGGCGACGGTCCACTGCTCGATGACATCGGCGCCGTTGCCGTCGCGCCAGACGCGGTGGCGGTGCGGGCCGACCCGCTCATCGACCGCCGGCTCCTCCGGCAGGCCGTGGACGTTGCCCCACTGCTTGACGATCTCCTCGGCGTTGACCGGCTTGACCGTGACGTCGGCATCGCCGTGCCAGACCTGCACCCGCGGCCACGGCCCGCTATGGCCGGTGGCGGCACGCACCCGCTCGCCCCATTCCGCGGCGGGCAGGACGCGGCCCTGGAAGATCACCTCGAAGCCCTCCTGCAGGCCCTCGGCGCAGTGGTAGGGCACGCCGGCGACCACCGCGCCGCCGGCGAACAGCTCGGGGTGGGTGGCGAGCATCACCGAGGTCATCGCGCCGCCGGCGGACAGGCCGGTGACGAAGATGCGCTTGCGATCGAGGCCGTGGGCGGCGACCAGCTGCTCGACCATCTGCCGGATCGATTCCGCCTCGCCGCCGTCGCGGGCGAAATCCTGCGGGCGGAACCAGTTCAGGCAGCGCAGCGGGTTGTTGGAACGGCGCTGCTCGGGCAGCAGCAGCGCGAAGCCGTGGCGGTCGGCGAGGGTCGACCAGCCGGTGCCGGTATCGTAGGCGGCGGCGGTCTGGGTGCAGCCGTGCAGCACGACGACCAGCGGCGCATTCGCCGGCAGGTCGTCGGGAATGTAGGTGAGCATGCGCAGGTTGCCGGGATTGCTGCCGAACTCGGCGACTTCGGCGAGGTGGCTGCGCTCGCGGGCGTCGATCCGTTCGATGACGTCCTCGGCGACGGCGGCGGCAGCGAGGAACTTCTCCCACGGGCGGCGATTGCGGCGCTCGCGGGCGAGTTGCGCCAGGTTGGCGATCTTCTGACCAAGGTCGAGCATCAGGGCTGTCCTTTCATCTGGCGGGGGTGCGATGAGCCGGCCGATGGCG
This sequence comes from Rhodospirillales bacterium, assembly GCA_039808105.1. Lineage (GTDB taxonomy): Bacteria > Pseudomonadota > Alphaproteobacteria > Rhodospirillales > Defluviicoccaceae > Defluviicoccus. The sequence goes on along the minus strand of JBDHSN010000190.1, from coordinate 5,005 downwards.
ATCAGCTTGCTGGCCGGCAGAAACACGGTGTGGAACAGGCCGGGGTCGGCGGCGCCGCCGCGATCGGGGTCGAGCCAGATCGGCGGCTTCGCGTCGGGCTCCGGCTCGTAGCGGTGGGTGAGCAGGGTGCGGCGGCCCTGCGACGGCCAGGCGGCGAGCTGGACGGCGGCCGCGGGAAAGCCGCGGGCGATCCAGATGCCGAACAGGTCGCGGGCGAGCCCGGCGCGGGTGGCGTCGTCGCGGGCGTGATCGATCAGCCGTGCCAGCACCTCGCCGAAGCGCAGATGGCGCGGCAGCAGCGGCGATGCGGCGAGGGGATCGCCGGCGGCCGGCCGCGGCGCGCCGATGACGACGCCGGCGGTCTCCGCCCGGCGCGTGCGGCCGGCGCGCAGCGCGCGATAGCAGTGGATGGCGTCCACCGTCTGCACCTGCTGCGGCGCCGCCATCACCCCGATCAGCAGATCGGCGGCGTAGTCGGCGGTCGCCGGCGGCGCGCCGGGGCCGCGCGGGCCGGGCGGCAGCAGGCCGTCGGTGACCATCAGGGTCACCCGGACCCGCAGGTCGCGGCGCGACTGGCCGAGGATGTCGGCCAGTCGCTCGCTGAAGGCATATCGTCGCAGGGCATCGCTCATGCCCCGAAGGTAGGGCGCGGCCGGTGCGTCCGCCAGGGGTTTTTCAGTAAGTGACGATTATTATTTTTCTGCTCGCTTGCGGAACACTGCGACCAGCTCCAGATGCGGCGACCACAGGAACTGGTCGACCGGCGTGATCCGCTCCAGGCGGTAACCGCCGTCGGCCAGCAGCCGGGCGTCGCGGGCGAACGTCGCCGGGTTGCACGAGACATAGACGACGACCGGGACCGCCGAAGCAGCCAGCGCCGCCGCCTGGGCGCGGGCCCCGGCGCGCGGCGGATCGAGCACCACGGCGTCGAAGCCGGAGAGTTCGCTCGCCGCCAGCGGCCGGGTGAAGAGGTCGCGCGGCTCGCAGCGCAGCCGCGCCGCCCCTGCCGGGACCGACCGGCCGGCCGCCGAAAGCGCCGCGACGGCGTCGGCGTCGGTGTCGATGGCGTGCAGCCGCGCCGCCCGTTGCACCAGCGGCAGGGCGAAGGTGCCGCAGCCGCAGAACAGGTCGGCGACGACGCGCGCCCCGCCAACGCCGGCGTGGACGGCGGCGAGCAGCGCCGCTTCGCCCGCCAGACTCGGCTGCAAGAAGCCTGCCGGCGGCACCGTAACGGCGATGCCGCCAAACAGGACACGCGCCGGGCGGCGCACCGCCAGCGGCTCGGCGGCGGTGCCGTCGTCCGTCCGCCACGACAGCCGGGCGAGGTCCGCATCCTCGGCGAAGCGGGCCAGCCGCTCATGATCCTGCAACGAACGCGGCGGCGCACCGGTCAACAGGACGTCGAGCCCTCCATCCAGCAACGTCACCGTGGCGCTGGCCCGTCCGTCGGGTGCCAGCATCGCGCCGAACAGCCGGCGCAGCTCCGGCAGCAGCGGCAGGATTGCGGCATCGAGGACGAGGCAGGTGGCGAGATCGACGACCGTGTGCCCGTCGCGAACCTGGAAGCCGAGGTGAACGCCGGCCGCCCTGTCCCGCAGCGCCGTGAACGTCGCCCGCCGCCGGGTGCCGGCGGGAATGCGCAGCAGCGGGGCGACGAGATCGTCGCCGCCGAGCCCGACACGCCCCAGCGCCGCCGTCAGCCGCGCCGTCTTCCACGCGGCATAGGCATCGTCGGTGAGGTGCTGCAGGGCACAGCCGCCGCAGACGCCGAAGTGCGGGCAGGGCGGCGGCTGGCGGGCGCCACCCGGCGCCAGCACGTCCACGACCTGGGCGACAAAGCCGCCGCCGCGCGGCCGCAGCGGGCGGACGCGGACGCGCTCGCCGGGGAGGCTCAGCGGGATATAGAGACGCCCGCACGCCGTCTCGGCGATGCCGTCGCCGCCGTCGCCGAGGCGCTCGATGCGCACGTCGAGCGGACCTTCCGGTACCGGTCTGCCGCGGCCATCACGGATGCGGGAGGAGCCGCGCCTGCTGTTCTGTTTCACAACCGTATGCTATAAGATGCTCGTCACACTTGCGCCGTATCGGCCGCCTAGACACGTCGGAGGCGGGGGGTCTTCAACAACGGTCAGGGACTAGCAGGGCGTGAGCGAAGTCTCCAGGGCGCGCTGGCATACCCTCGAGTGCATCCGGGCGTTCGCCCTGCTGTGGGTCGTCCTCGTCCATATCGCCGAGCAGGTCTTCCCGGGGTGGGAACTCGCCAATCCCACCAACCATTGGCCGCCGCTGGCCGACCGCGTCGCCCAACTGGCGCCGTTCACCGGCTACGGCATCTGGGATATCCCGGCGTGGCTGCTGGTTAATTTTGCCCTGGCTGGCGATCAGGCGGTCGCGGTCTTCCTCATCCTCAGCGGCTTCGGCCTGGCCTGGGGAGCGTCGGCGCAGCGGGCCGATGGCGTGCGCTGGGGCGACTTCCTGCGCCAGCGCCTGGCCCGCGTCTATCCCGAATACTGGATGGCGCATCTGTTCATCCTCGTCGGCGCCTTCGTCTTCCGCGAGCCGATCCAGTCCGACATCTCGTTTCTGTTCAGCCTGCTGGGGATCCGCGTCACCCCCGATCTGCTCTACGCCGTCTCCGTGCCGTGGTGGTTCATCGGCCTGATCATCCAGCTTTATCTCGTCTTTCCGCTGCTGTGGATGCTGCAGCAGCGGCTCGGCTGGCAGCGGTTTGCGCTGATCACCATCGGCGCTTCGGTAGCGATCCGCACCGTCGGCCTGTGGGTCTTCGCCGATGTGGTGCCGCAGTGGGACTATGTCGATGCCTGGTCGCGCGGCGCGCTGTTCATCACCCGGCTGCCGGAGTTCGTATTCGGCATGGCGCTGGCCGCCGCAGCCCGACAGACCTCGCCGGAGCGCGTCAGCGGCTGGTGCCGGGCTCCGGCGACGCTGCTGGCGGCCGCCGCGGCTTACGCGCTCGGCATGGTGCTGGCGCTGTTCCTGCTGGGCAACGGGCCGGCAATTTTCCTGCTGGGGGTGGGGGCCTTCCTGCTGCTGTTCGCGCTGCTGCAGCCGTTGGCGCGCGTCCGCCCGGCGATGGCGGCGGTGAATTGGCTTTCCCGCCACTCGTATGCGATCTACTTGGTCCATTTCGCCGTCATCGCGGTGCTGATTCCGCACGGCACGCCGCTCGGGCGGCGGCTGCTGCTGATGGCCGCGGTGGCGCTGGCGGCGACGGCGGTGTTGGCGCTGCTGCTGGAGTGGGCGACCGGACGCGCCGCCGAGGCCATTGCCTGGGTCCGCCGGCTTTCGCGCCGTGGCACGGCGGCGGTGGCCGGCGCCGTTGCCGCCGTCTGGCTGCTGCTGATCGGCGCCGAACTGGCGGTGCGCCAGGCGGACCCGCAGGAGGTCAACGGCTGGGGCGAGCGCGCCTCGCTGCAAGAGGATCCCCGCTTCGGCTGGCGGATGATCCCGGACCGGACCACGCGCCTGCGCTGGCAGGGCTACGACTACCGGGTGAGCGCCAATGCGCTGGGCTTCCCCGGACCGCTCTACCCGCCGGAGCGATCGGCCGAGACGCTGCGGATCATGACCATCGGCGATGCCTTCACCAGCGCTGAAGGTGTTGATACCGACGCCGCGTGGCCACGGCTGCTGGAGCACGACCTCGCCGAGCGGGAGGGCTCCCGTCCGGTGCAAGTGCAGAACTTCGCCATGACCGGCTACGGCCCCAACCAATATGCTGCGGTGGCGCGCGCCTACCTGCCGGTGTACCGGCCCGACGTGCTGGTGGTGACCCTCTTCGTCAACGACTTCGACGATGCCGGGAAGACCGACCATCAGTTCCAGCAGTCGATCGGCTTCGGCCGCACTCCCGGTGACAGCCTTTACGCCATCCTGACCCTCGGCGATCTCTCCGCCTGGGCGCAGGACCACCTGCAACGCCTCATCGCCGGCTGGCGCGGCGTGCCGGCGCCGATGGATGCGGTCCACAGCCAGCTCAAGGTGTTCCGGCCGCAGGGGGCGCCGGCCGATGCCGGGGCGCAGCAGCGGGTAAGGGAACGGCTCGCCGAGCTGAAGCAGCTGGCGGCGGACAACGGTGCCCGGCTGCTGCTGCTGCTGGTGCCGGCAAACATCCAGGTGTGTAGCGCCGAGGCCGTCTACGGCCCCGGCAACCATTTCGATCTGCGCCGCGAGCGCGGCTTCGACCTGGAGCAGCCACAACGGGAGTTCGCGGCGGATGCAGCGGCGCTGGACATCCAGGCCGTCGATCTGCGGCCGGCGCTGCTGGCCCAGCCGTGCCCCTATCAGGTGCACAACATGCACTGGACGGAAGCGGGCCAACAGCGGGTGGCGGTGGTCGTCGCCCGGCTGCTGGCCGAGGCGCCGGCGCCGGTCGGGCGCGGCACGGCGGCGCTGCTGCCGGGGCCCACCATCCACTGACGGTCGGAAGGCCTGTCAGCGGAGCATGCCAGTCGCGCCGAGGATCAGCAGCAAGATGACGACACCGGCGGTCAGGCGGATGCGCAGGTGCATCCACCAGCGCGGCGCGTAGCCGAGGCCGGCGCTCGCCCGGTCGAGCAGCAGCACCCAGACGAAGGCGGCAGCGAGGATCGGCGCACCGATCGCCACCGGCAGCAGCACGACGATCCAGCCGGTGAAGGCCGGCAGGACGCTGAGGGCGAGAACGCGGGTTGCCTCGCTGCGGTTGGAGTCGTGGGCGAAGGCCGACGAGGCGAAGCCCCAGTGGATGCCGCCGAGGAACGACAGGACGAGCGCGGCATAGGTCAGGATCGTCCGGACCAGCGGAAAGCCGAACGGCTCGGGTGTCGCGATATGCGCGGCGACGCCGGCCACCAGCGGGATCAGTCCGCCGACCCCGAGGATCTGGGCTTCCAGCGGGATCGGATTTGCCGTCGGGAAGAGACGCTTCAAAGGAGCCTCGCACGCCATCGGGACCGCAGGGCTGGTCCCTCCTGACGCGTGATTAGCCCCGGCGGCGCGCTGC
>JBDHSN010000189.1:0-6249 GCA_039808105.1 Rhodospirillales bacterium | reverse complement strand
ATGACGGCCGTTTCTTCGGGATGTTCCTGCGCTCGCAACTGGTGGCGCTGCTGCTGCCGCGGATCGTGCAGATGGAGACAAGGATCCCCGAGATCGCACGGCTGCTGGAGGTCGGCTTCCTGACTGACACCATCGAGGATACCCAGGACCGGTTCCGCAGCTTTGCCAGCAAGCCGGTGGGCGACTACACGCAGACGGACGCGCCGCGGCTGCACCCGGATACGCCGATCATCAACGCTGTGCTGCTGCTCTACCGGACCCGGACTTACCTGCCGGTCGTCGATGAAGGGACCGGACGGCTCCTCGGCGTCGTCTCCACCTGGGATGTTCTCGCCAGGATCGCCGGCGACGAGGCATGAAAAATCCGTCCGTCCGATGACGGAGTAACAGGGGAGCGGGTTAATGGAATCCGCAGAAGCTGCGAGCATGACGATGCTGTGGACGGCGGTCGGGGTGCTGGCTTTGACCTATGCCGTCGTGATGAGCGAGAAGATCAACCGGTCGATCGTTGCCCTTCTGGGTGCGCTGCTGATGATCGTTCTCGGTATTCTCGATCAGGAGCGGGCGGTCGCCGGTATCGATTTCAACACCATCGGCTTGCTCATCGGCATGATGATCATCGTCTCGGTGACGCGGAAGAGCGGCGTCTTCGAGTACCTCGCCATCTGGTCGGCGAAGAAGGTGAAGGCCAGCCCCGCCGGCATCCTTGCCATGCTGGCCGTCGTCACTGCCGTCATGTCGGCATTCCTCGATAACGTGACCACCGTGCTGCTGGTCGTGCCGGTAACGCTGGTTATTACCGAGCAATTGAAGGTCGATCCTTATCCATTTCTGTTTTCGCAGATTCTCGCATCCAACATCGGTGGCACGGCGACGCTGATCGGCGATCCCCCGAACATTCTGATCGGCACGCAGGTTGGCCTGTCGTTCAATGACTTCGTCCTCAATCTGACGCCGGTGATCATCGTCGTCCTGTTCGTGCACGTCATCTCCATGCATCTGCTATGGGGGCGCAAGATGTCGGCGGCGCCGGAAGCGATGGCGAAGGTGATGGCGTTCGACGAGCGCAAGGCCATCCTCGACCACCGCCTGCTGAAGCAGGCGCTCGCGGTGCTGACGCTCGTCATCATCGCCTTCGTGACGTCCCGTTATATTGGCCTCGAGGCCGGCGCCATCGGCATGGCCGGGGCGGCGATCCTGATGCTGCTCGACAACGCCGGCAAGTCGCCCGAACACCAGACCGAAAGCATCACCAAGGTTTTCGGCGAGGTGGAGTGGATCACCATCTTCTTCTTCATCGGGCTGTTCGTGGTGATCGCGGGCGTCGAGCACACCGGTGCACTGCGGCTGCTCGCCCATGCGCTGGTGTCGGCAACCGGCGGCGATCTGCAGATCACCGGTCTTAGCGTGATGTGGGCTTCGGCCATCCTGTCGGCCATCGTCGACAACATTCCGTTCGTGGCAACGATGATCCCGCTGATCAAGGCGATGGCGCCCAGCTTCGGCGGCCCGGAGGGGCTGGCGCCGCTGTGGTGGGCTCTCTCTCTCGGTGCCTGCCTCGGCGGCAACGGCACGCTGATCGGCGCATCGGCCAATCTGACGGTTGCCGGTATCGCCGAGCGCAACGGCATTCCGTTCCGCTTCCTGCGCTACACCAAGATCGCCTTTCCGCTGATGCTCATCCACGTCGCCATCTGCCACGTCTACCTGCTCTGGCGCTACCTCTAGGGCTCATGCCGGCCTTCGTCGAACAACACAAACAACCAGGGGCTTCCCGTCGATGCACGAGACCGAAACGGCACACGCGTCGCAAGTGATCTTTGGAATGGACCCGCTGGTGGCGGCGACGAGCCTGCTCATCCTCGTCTATGCGATCATCATCAGCGAGCGGCTCAACCGCGCCATCATCGCGCTGGCCGGTGCCATGCTGATGATCTGGGGCGGGGTTCTCACGGAAGAGCAGGCGCTGGCCGGGATCGACTTCAACACCATCGCGCTGCTGGTCGGCATGATGATCATCGTCTCCATCACCCGGAAGTGCGGTATCTTCGAGTACCTCGCCATCTGGTCGGCCAAGAAGGTGAAGGCCAGCCCCGCCGGTATCCTCGCCATGCTGGCAGTGGTGACGGCCGTGCTGTCCGCCTTGCTCGACAATGTCACGACGGTGCTGCTGGTGGTGCCGGTCACCCTCGTCATAACCGAGCAGCTGAAGATGGACGCCTATCCGTTCCTCTTTTCGCAGATCCTGGCCTCGAACGTCGGCGGCACCGCGACCCTTATCGGCGATCCGCCAAACATCCTGATCGGCACGCAGGTCGGGCTGACGTTCAACGACTTCGTGCTCAACCTCGCGCCCGTCGTCGTCGTCGTGCTGCTCGCGCACGTGGCAGCGATGCACCACATCTGGGGACGGCGGATGACGGCAACGCCGGCGGCGCGCGCAAAGGTGATGGCATTCGAGGAGCGGCGGGCGATTACAGACGCCCGGCTGCTGAAGCAGTCCCTCGCGGTCATCGGCGTCGTCATCGTCGCATTCGTGCTGTCGCGCCAGCTCGGCATCGAGGCGGGGGTGATCGCCCTGTCAGGGGCGGCGGCATTGCTGGCGCTCGACAACATCGGCAAGTCGGCGGAACGGCAGACGGAGAACGTCACGCACGTTTTCAACGAGGTGGAGTGGATCACCATCTTCTTCTTCGTCGGCCTGTTCGTGGTCATCGCCGGGGTGGAGCACTCCGGGCTGCTGCGCATCCTCGCCGATCATCTCGTCGCCGCGACCGGCGGTGACCTGCGCATCACCGGCCTTGCCATCCTGTGGGTTTCCGCGGTGCTCTCGGCGATCGTCGACAACATTCCGTTCGTCGCGACGATGATCCCGTTGATAAAATCGATGGCTCCCACCTTCGGCGGGCCGGAAGGCCTGCTGCCGCTGTGGTGGGCGCTCTCGTTGGGCGCGTGCTTCGGCGGTAACGGGACTCTCGTCGGCGCCTCTGCCAACCTGACCGTTGCCGGCATCGCCGAGCGCAGCGGCGTCCGCTTTTCCTTCGTCAGGTTCGCGAAGCTGGGGTTTCCGCTGATGCTGGCGCAGGTGGCGATCGCCCATGTCTACCTGCTGTGGCGTTACCTCTAGGCGCGGCCGGCGCGCCGGCGGCCGCGGCAACGGGCAGGGAGACATTGCATCTGCCGTGCCGTGCACCAACCTCATCCTGGACTTCCGGTCCTGCCGGCCGGAGAGTCAGCGAGGGGATGTGAGAGGCCGATGACCGAAGCCGTGGTGGCCGCCGAGGCGGGTGCGGATCTTGCTCCCCGTCCGAAGGCCCGGCACGCATCGCAGGTGCTGCGCGCGCTGGCTGCCGATGCCGATCCCCGGCTGAGCCTCGAGGAGCTGACCCGGCGCCTCGACGACCGCAGCTTCGGCATCGTCTTTCTCGTCCTGGCGCTGATCAACTGCATGCCGCTGCCGCCGGGCGTCTCCACCGTTACCGGCGTGATGATGATGCTGACGGCGGTCCAGCTCGTGCTCGGCCGGCACCGGCTGTGGCTGCCGGGCTTCGCCGCCCGCCGCACCATTCCGCGCGCCGGCTTCCGCGCCGCGGTGCAGCGGGCGTTGCCGCTGCTGCGGCGCTTCGAGCGCATGTGCCGGCCGCGTCAGTCCTGGCTCACCCGCGGGCTGAGCGAGCGGCTGCTCGGTGGTGTCATCCTGGTGCTGGCGTTCGTCATTACCCTGCCGATTCCCGTGGTCGGCAACATCCCGCCGGGCATCGCCGTCGCCATCATCGCGGTCGGCCTGCTGGAACGGGACGGCCTCGCCGTTCTGGCTGGCCTCGCCGCCGGCGTCATCGCCTTCGCCATCAACGTCGGGCTCGTCGGTGCCGTCGCCTATGCGGCGTTCGAGCCGGCCGAACGCCTGCTGCGAAGCGTCCTTTAGTCTGGCAACGGGTCCTGTCCCGGCCCGTCAGAGCTCCACCAGCCGGTTCGGCAGCTCGTTGCGGTCGTCGGGCCGCGGCGGCAGCCGCTCCGCCAGCACCTTCGTGCACGCCGTGATCGCCTCGACGAAGCCGTCGGCGATCCGCCGCTGCCGCACCGCTCGGCTGAAGCGCGAGACGATGTCCGCCCACGCGGCATCCGGGACCACCTCGCGGACGCCGCGGTCGGCGAGGATCTCGACGTAGTGCTCGTCGGCGGAGACGAAGAACATCACGCCGGTGCGCTCGCGGGTGCCGGCAAGGCCGAGATCGAGGAACAACTGGTGGGCGCGCAGCCTGGCGGAGCGATGCTGGATCGCCCGCGGCACCAGCCGGTGCCGCAGCGGCCGCCAGGCGAGCAGCAGGTAGAACACGATGAAGCCGACCACCTGGCCGATGTAGAACTCGGCGACGGTGATGTGGGCGGGCAGGGGCAGCAGCAGGGCGATACCCGAGAGCAGCAGCGTGGCGGTGGCCGCCAGCAGCGTCGGCAGGTGCAGATAGTCACCGCAGCCGCGCGAGATGACGGTCACCAATTCAGCTGCGGTCTGCTTTTCCGCTTCGGTGACCGCGGCCTCGATGCGCTGGCGGTCGATCTCGTCGATGAACGACATGGCTCACCAGCCTCCCGAGGCGCCGCCGCCGCCGAAGCTGCCGCCGCCACCGCCAAACCCCCCGCCACCGAACCCGCCCGCCGCGGCGGGCGCCGCGTCCACCGCCGAAGCCCGCTGGACCTCCCGGCCCGCGGGGGCCGCCGCCGCCACCACCGCGGTACGACAGCCAGATGAGGACGAGGAAGGCAACGAGCATCAGCAGCGGGATGATGCTGGAGGCCTCCTGCTCGTTGCGTGCCGGCTGCTTCGGCAGCGGCTCCGCCTCGCCGGCCAGCATCTTCAGGATGGCGCCGGTGCCGGCGAGGATTCCCGGCCCGTACTGGCCGGAGCGGAAGGCCGGCAGCATGATCCGCTCGATGATCAGCCGGCTGGCGGCGTCGGTCAGGATTCCCTCCAGGCCGTAGCCGACCTCGATCCGCACCTTGCGCTCGTTGGGGGCGACGATCAGCAGGGCGCCATCGTTCTTGCCCTGCCGGCCGATGCCCCAGGCACGGCCAAGCTGCCAGCCGTAGTCGTCGATGGTCGTTCCCTGCAGCGACTTGAGGGTGACCACCACCACCTGGTTGCCGGTGGCCTCCTCGTGCGCCTTCAGCGCCTCGGTCAGGCTCTGCACTTCGGCGGGGCTGAGCAGCCCGGCCTCGTCGACCACCCGGCCGGTGAGCGGGGGAAACTGCAGCGCCGCCAGCGCCGCTGCTGCTGCCGTCAGGACGACGGCGAGCAGGACGAGCGGAACCAGCGCGCGCGGCAGCCGCGGCATTGCTGCCGCCTCAGAACCTGACGGTCGGCGGCGTCTGCGCCGCGTCGGAAGCGGCAAACGACTGCATCGGCTTATGCCCGGAATAAAGCGTCATCGCCCACAGCCGGCCGGGGAAGGTCGCGAGCTCGGTGTTGTAGACCCGCACCGCTTCGATGTAGTCGCGCCGGGCGACCGAGATGCGGTTCTCGGTGCCTTCAAGCTGCGACTGCAATGCGAGGAAATTCTGGTTGGCCTTGAGGTCGGGATAGCGCTCGACAACCACCATCAGCCGCGACAGCGCGGAGGTCAGCGCTCCCTGATTCGCCTCGAAGGTCTTGAAGGCTTCGGGGTTGGTCAGCACGTCCGGCGGCAGCGTCGTCTGTGCCACCTTGGAGCGGGCCTCGATGACCGCCTGCAGCGTCTCGCGCTCGAAATTGGCGGCGCCCTTCACCGTCTCCACCAGGTTGGGGATCAGGTCGGCGCGGCGCTGGTACTGGTTCTGCACCTGCGCCCAGGCGGCCTTCGCCTGCTCCTCGAAGGTCGGGATGTTGTTGACGCCGCATCCCGTCAGCGTCAGCAGGAGCAGCAGCAGAGCACCGAGGCCGAGCGGGGAGGCCGGCCTGTGCGCGAAGGGCCGGCGGAGGATGGCGGTGGTCATCGGTGATCGACCCTCTTTCCCGTTGTCGCAGCCGGCTGCTGCATCACGGAAAGCACGACGCAACTGGCGGATTCCCGCGATCGCCGGTTGAGAATGCTTAGCGGATCCGCCCGCCGCTTGCAACCGCGGCGCCCGCCGCGACCATGCCGCTACATCAGGCCGCGGGCGAGCAGGTCCCTCTCGACCGCTTCCGCCAGCGAGCGGCCGACCTTGCGGGTGATGACATCGCAGGTCACCGCCCGCAGCACGCGGTTGACCAGCCGGCGGTCGCCGATGCCG
>JBDHSN010000188.1:0-6259 GCA_039808105.1 Rhodospirillales bacterium | reverse complement strand
ATAGACGCTGTCGCGGCTGCCGCCATCGCCGGCGCGCTGGCGCACCAGATCTATCAGCCCGCGCAGGCCGCGCTCCTTGTACTGCTCGGCGAGGCCGGTGATTTCGGCTTCGATGGTCGCCGTCGTCTGCCGGTCGATCACCGCCACCGTCGACCAATAGATGAAGCCGAGGATCGCCATCACCGAGGCGATGAACAGCATCAGGTAGAGGACGGTCAGCCGGAAGGCGGTCGTGCGGAAAAGGTTAGGAAGCGGCACGGAGGCAGTAACCGGCACCGCGGACCGTCTGCAGCAACGGCTCGTCGAAGCCCTTGTCGATCTTCGCCCGCAACCGGCTGATGTGGACATCGATGACATTGGTCTGCGGGTCGAAGTGGTAGTCCCACACCCCTTCGAGCAGCATCGTCCGCGTCACCACCTGGCCGGCACGGCGCATCAGGAACTCGAGCAGCCGGAACTCGCGCGGCTGCAGCTCGATCGGCCGGCCGGCGCGGACGACGGTCCGGCGCAACAGGTCCATTTCCAGATCGCCGGTGCGCAGCTGGGTCTGTGCCTCCAGCTCCGCCTCGCTGCCGGTACGCCGCATCAGCGCTTCCAGCCGCGCCAGCAGCTCGGAAAAGGCAAACGGCTTGACCAGATAGTCGTCGCCGCCGGCGCGCAGGCCCCGCACCCGGTCGCTGACCTGGCCGAGCGCGCTGAGGATGAGCACCGGTGTCGTCAACTTCTCCTCGCGCAGAACGCGGATCAGCGACAATCCGTCCATGCCCGGAAGCATCCGGTCAACCACCAGAGCGTCGTAGCGGCCGGCGAGGGCCTGCGCCAAGCCCTCCGGGCCGGTCGCCGAATGGTCGGCGACATGCCCGCTTTCCGCCAGGCCCTTGCGCAGGTAATCGGCGGTCTCGCCATCGTCTTCGATCAGAAGGATGCGCATCCGGAAACGATATACCTCGCACGCATCGGTGTCGCGCGCAGAGGTGGCCCCGCTCCCGGGAGCAGGGGAGCGGGGCCTGGGAGAGGCCGGCCCCGCCGAAGGGCCGGCTTCGTCGTGCCGTCGCCCGGGAGTGGAGGGAGGGAGCGGGACGACAGCGGTCAACTCGGATCCTTTGCCCGGTTCAGGCGCGGGTCATCTCGACGGCTACGAAGTGCTGGGTGCCGCGGCGATCGATCAGCAGCAGCACTGTCTTGCGCTGGGCCGACTTGGCCTTCTCCACCGCCGCGGCCACGTCCTTCGGGCTCTTCACATTCTCCTGATTGACACGGGTGATCACATCACCCGGTTGCAGCCCCTTCTCGGCGGCGTCGGCACCATCGCTGACCGCCGCCACCAGGGCGCCGGAGGTGCCTTCGGCAACCCCCCAGCGGGCGCGGCTCTCGTCGTCGAGAGGCGACAAGGTCAGGCCGAGAGAGCCGAGTTCGACGCCGCCCTTGGCCGGCTTGTCCGGCGCCTGCGCACCGCTGCCCGGCTCCGCCGCCGTCAGCTGCTTCGGCATCTCGCCGACATGGACGCGCAGCTCCGTCTCGCGGCCGTCGCGCCACACCGTCAGCTTGCCGCTCTCGCCGATCTTCGCGTCGGCAACCGCCCGGCTCAGCTCGCGCGGCGTGCCAACCTCCTTGCCGTCGAACGCCGTCACCACGTCACCCTGCCGCACACCGGCCTTGGACGCCGGGCTCGACGGGTTGACGCTGGCCACCAGCGCGCCCTGCGCTTTGGCGAGGCCCAGGCTCTCCGCCACTTCCGGGGTCACCGGCTGGATGGCGATCCCGAGCCAGCCGCGGCTGACCGAGCCCTTCTCTTCGAGCGCGGCCACCACCTTCTGTGCCGCGTTCGACGGGATGGCGAAGCCGATGCCGACGCTGCCGCCGGTCGGACTGTAAATGGCGGTGTTGACGCCGATCACCCGGCCGTCGGTATCGAACAGCGGACCACCGGAATTGCCAGTATTGATCGGCGCGTCGATCTGGATGAAGTCGTCGTAGGGACCGGAGCCGATGTCGCGACCGCGCGACGAGACGATGCCGGCGGTGGCAGTGCCGGCCAGTCCGAACGGATTGCCGACGGCAACCACCCAGTCGCCCACCCGTGCCGCATCGGAGTTGCCCCACGACACGGTGGGCAGCGGCTTGTCCGCTTCGATCTTGATGACGGCGAGATCGGTCTTGTCATCGCTGCCGAGCAGCTTTGCCGGGAAGCGGCTGCCGTCCTTCAGCGTCACTTCCATCTTGTCGGCTTCGCCGATCACGTGGTTGTTGGTGACGACGACGCCATCGGACGAGATAATGAAGCCGGAGCCGAGCGCCGTGCGCTGCCCCTTCGGACCCTGGCCGCGGCCCGGGCCGTTCTCGCCGAAGAAATGCTCAAAGAAATCGCGCAGCGGGCCGTCCCGGAACTGCTCGGGGATCTGCGACAGATCGGGTGCGTCACCCTTGGCTTCCGTCTGCTTGACGGTGATCTGCACGACCGCCGGCGCCACGCCCTCGATGAGGTCGGCAAACCCTTCCGGGGCCGACCGGGCCCAGGCCATGTCCGCAACGGTCATCGGCGCGGTCGCCAGCAACGCCGTCAGGGCCAGCATCGCCGCCTTGGGTTTGCCCCGACGCTTCTCGCCGCTGTCGGTGGTCCGCATCTCCATGGTTGTCCTCGGTCCTCTCCGCAACTGAACTTGGGGGAGAAGATGCGGCGGCAGCGGTTACCGCGTGCTTACGGAAAGATTAACAATCGTTCATCCGGGCTGGCGCGCATGGACCCTGTATGTTCGTTATTTGTTCTTGATAAGCTGCCCTGCAACAGCCTATCATCCGCATATGCAGCACCTCGCCCCACCAGCGCGCGCCCGCAAGGGACGCGGCGCCGTCTCCAACCCCGAAGGACGCTTCGAGCGCCATACCCGGGCGGCGGTGGACGACGGCTGGTGGGCGGAGGACACCGGCCTGCCGCCGCTGGCAACGACGGTGAGCGAAGACCGGACCCGCCGGATCATCACCTGGAACGATTCGCCCGACATCTCCTTCGACCGGTCGATCAACCCCTACCGGGGGTGCGAGCACGGCTGCATCTACTGCTTCGCCCGCCCGTCGCACGCCTTCCTCGGCCTCTCCCCCGGCCTCGACTTCGAAACGAAGCTCTACGCCAAGCCGGATGCGGCGCGGCTGCTGGCCGAGGAGCTGCGTCGCCCCGGCTATCGGCCGCAGCCGCTGACGCTGGGCGCCAATACCGATCCCTACCAGCCGGTGGAGCGGAAGCTGCGCATAACCCGCGGCATCCTTGAGGTGCTGGCCGGCTGCGGCCACCCGGTCGCGATCATCACCAAGTCGGCGCTGATCGTCCGCGACGCCGACCTGCTGGCCGGGATGGCGGCGCGCCGGCTGGTTTCGGTCGGCATCTCGGTCACCACCCTCGATCCGCACCTCGCCCGCATCATGGAGCCGCGCGCGCCGGCCCCGGCAAGGCGGCTGGCGGCGATCCGCGCTCTCGCCGCGGGCAAGGTGCCGGTACGGGTGATGGCGGCGCCGATGATCCCGTTCGTCAACGACCATGAGCTCGAGGGTATTCTCGAGGCGGGTGCTGCCGCCGGAGCGACGACGGCGAGCCGGGTGCTGCTGCGCCTGCCGTGGGAGCTGAAGGCTTTGTTCGAGGAGTGGTTGCACGCGCATTTCCCCGACCGCGCCGGCCGGGTCCTCGCCTGCCTGCGCCAGTGCCACGGCGGCAACCTCTACGCGGCGCGCTGGGGCGAGCGGATGCGCGGCTCGGGACCCTGGGCCGACCTGCTGGCCCGCCGCTTCGCCGTCGCCTGCCGCCGGCTGGGGCTGACCGCCGGCGAGGCAATCCCCTCACTCGCTACCAGCGCCTTTCGCCCGCCGCCGGCCGACCCGCGCCAGGGAACGCTGTTCTGACCACCGCGGCACGTTCGCCGCTTGCACACCATGTTCGTGGCGGGTCGCTTGTCGCGGCCGGTTGACGGCGTGCTATAGTTGCCGCCCGGCGAAAACGAGAGATGGCGCGCAGTGATGACCGATTTGCTCCGTGGGAACCTTGGCAGGCTGCGGCTTGCGGTCGGCGCCGCCGCAGGCGCCCGCGCGGCGGTGGTGGCGGCCGGACTGCTGCTGATCGCCGGCTGCAGCAGTTCCGAGGAGACCTACACCGATAAGCCGGTCGACGTGCTCTACAACCAGGCGATGGATGACCTCGAGGCCGGCGACGACAAGAAGGCGGCAAAGCTGTTCGACGAGGTTGAGCGTCAGCACCCCTATTCGAGCTGGGCCACCAAGGCGCAGCTGATGGCAGCTTATGCCCACTACCGGGCCAACGAATACGACGACGCGGTGGCCGCCGCCGATCGTTTCATCGAGCTGCATCCGGCCAATCCCGACGTGCCTTACGCCTATTATCTGAAAGGCCTGAGCTACTACGAGCGGATTTCCGATATCCACCGCGATCAGGAGATGACCGAACAGGCGAAGAAGGTCTTCGAGGACATCGTCACCCGCTTTCCCAACAGCGAGTACGCCCGCGACGCGCGACTGAAGATCGACCTCGCCAACGACCATCTGGCCGGCAAGGAGATGGTCATCGGCCGCTACTACCTGACACGCGGCTTCTACCTGGCGGCAATCAACCGCTTCCGCATAGTCATCGACCGCTACCAGACGACGACGCACACGCCGGAGGCGCTGCTGCGCCTGACAGAGGCGTACACGGCGCTCGGCATCGACGACGAAGCCCGCAAGACGGCGGCGGTGCTCGGCTACAACTTCCCGCAGAGCGACTGGTACGCCGACGCCTACAAGCTGGTCCGCAAGACCAGTCCGCAGGAAACCTTCCCGACGGCGAACTGAGAGCGGCGGAGCCGGCAGGTGGTGCAGCGGGCGGCCGGGCGGCAATGCTGACCAGCCTTGCCATCCGTGACGTCGTGCTGATCGATACCCTCGATCTGCAATTCTCGCGGGGGCTTTGCGCGCTCACCGGCGAAACCGGTGCCGGCAAGTCCATCCTGCTGGATGCGCTCGGCCTTGGCCTGGGCGCACGGGCCGATGCGAAGCTGGTGCGCCACGGTCGCGATCAGGCCAGCGTTGCCGTTCGCTTCGAGCTCGATGCCAACGGCGAGGCCGCCGCCCTGGCGCGCGAACAAGGCCTCGCCATCGACGACGGCGCCCTGCTGCTGCGCCGAGTGGTCGCCACTGACGGCCGCTCGCGCGCTTTCGTCAACGACCAGCCGGTCAGCGTCGGCCTGCTGCGGCGGCTGGGGGCGGCGCTGGTCGAGATCCACGGCCAGTTCGACAACCAGCGGCTGCTCGATCCGGCGGTGCACCGGGAGTTGCTCGACGCCTACGGCGGCCTGGGCAGCGAGGTCGTCGCCTGCGGGGCAGCGTGGCGGAGATGGCGGGCGGCGGCAGAGGCGCGGGCCGGAGCGGAGGGTGATCTCGCCCAGGCCCGCCGCGACGAGGAGTTCATCCGCCACGCCCTCGACGAGCTGGGCCGCCTCGCGCCGCAGCCCGGCGAGGAAGCCGAACTATCGGTCCGGCGCAGCCGGCTGATGAACGCCGAGAAGCTGATCCAGGCGATCGACGAAGCGGCCGGCGATCTCGCCGGCGGTCCGGCCCGCGGCGCCATCGACGCGCTGCGCGCGGCCCTGCGCAGCCTGCAACGGACGGCGGCCAAGGCGGAAGGCCGCCTCGACGGCGCCATCGCCGCCCTCGACCGGGCGCTATCCGAGGCGGTGGAGGGCCACGCGCTGCTGGAGAAAACGCTCACCGACGCCGAGCTCGACCCGCGCCAGCTGGAGACCATCGAGGAGCGCCTCTTCGCCTTGCGCGCCCTTGCCCGCAAGCACGGCGTCGCTGTCGACGATCTCTCCCGGCTGCACACGGAGATGGCCGGCCGGGTCTGCGCGCTGGAGGATGGCGAAGCCGTCGTGGCGGCGCTGCGCCGCGACGAAACGGCCGCCGAGGCCAGCTATCGCGAGGCCGCCGCCGTCCTCAGCCGGCGGCGGCAGGCCGCCGCCGGCCGCCTCGATGCCGCCGTCGCCGACGAGCTGGCGCCGCTGCGCCTCGGCAAGGCGCGCTTTGCCACCCGCATCGAACCCTTGCCCCCTGGCGATGCCGGGCCTTTCGGCACCGACCGCATCGCCTTCGAGGTGGCGACCAACCCGGGGATGCCGCCTGGCCCGCTCGCCCGCATCGCCTCAGGGGGTGAGCTGGCGCGCTTCACCCTAGCGCTGAAGGTGGTGCTGGCGGGTGCCGATCCGGTCTCCACCCTGATCTT
>JBDHSN010000187.1:0-6283 GCA_039808105.1 Rhodospirillales bacterium | reverse complement strand
TGGCGGATGTAGCGGAAGCTGAACACCGGCTCGAGGCCGGAGGAGACGTTGTCGGCGAGCAGCGAGATGGTGCCGGTGGGGGCCACCGAGGTGAGCAGCGCGTTGCGGATGCCGTCGCGGGCGATGGCCTCGCGCACCTCCGCATCGAGCCCGGCGATGCTCTCGCCGGCCAGGTATTTCCCGGCGTTGAACAGCGGGAACGGGCCCTTCTCGCGGGCGAGGCCGGCCGACGCGAGGTAGGCGGCGCGCTGGATGGTGCGCATCCAGGTCTCGGTCAGCGTCACCGCCCGGGCGCCGCCATAGCGGGCGCCGCACAGGATGAGGGCATCGGCAAGGCCGGTGACACCGAGGCCGATGCGGCGCTTGTCGAGCGCCTCCTGCTGCTGGCGTGGCAGCGGATAGCGCGACACCTCGATGACGTTGTCCATCATCCGCACCGCCGTCGCGGTCAGCGCCGCCAGCCGCGCCTCGTCGATGTGCGCGTCCGGCTCGAACGGCGCCACCACCAGGCTGGCGAGGTTGAGCGAGCCGAGCAGGCAGGTGCCGTAGGCGGGCAGCGGCTGCTCGCCGCAGGGATTGGTGGCGTTGATCGTCTCGCAGTAGGAGAGGTTGTTGCGCTGGTTGATGCGGTCGATGAACACCACCCCCGGCTCGGCGTAGGCGTAGGTGGCGCGCATGATCCTGTCCCACAGCTCGCGCGCCTGCAGGCGCTTGCCGTCGATCCCGCCGAAGCGGAGCAGCCAGGGGGCGTCCTCCTTCACCGCCTGCATGAAGGCATCGGTGATCAGCACCGACAGGTTGAACATGCGCAGCCGGCCCGGCTGGCGCTTGGCGTCGATGAAGTCCTCGATGTCGGGATGATCGCAGCGCATCACCGCCATCATCGCGCCGCGGCGCGAGCCGGCACTCATGATCGTCCGGCACATGGCGTCCCAGACGTCCATGAAGGTCAGCGGGCCGGAGGCGTCGGCGCCGACGCCCTTGACCGGCGCTCCCTTCGGCCGCAGCGTCGAGAAGTCGTAGCCGATGCCGCCGCCCTGCTGCATCGTCAGCGCCGCTTCCTTCAGGTTCTCGAAGATGCCGCTGAGATCGTCGGGGATCTCGCCCATGACGAAGCAGTTGAACAGCGTCACCCGCCGGCCCGAGCCGGCGCCGGAGAGGATGCGGCCCGCCGGCAGAAACTGGAAGTTGGCCAAAGCCTGGAAGAACGGCTCCTCCCACGCCGCCGGATCGGCTTCCGGCCGCGCCAGCTCGCGCGCCACCCGCCGCCAAGTGTCCTCGATGGTCTTGTCGAGCACCTCGCCGTCGTGGCTCTTCAGCCGATACTTCATGTCCCAGATCTGCTGGGAAACGGGCGCGACTTGCAGCATGGGGCCTCGGCGTGCGCGTTGCGGGCGGCCGGCACCCCCGACCGTAGCGCTAGTTTACGGCCTGATCCGGGATCCGATCAAGGGGATGTTCGCTGTATGTTCTTCCCGCATGCACCCCTCAGGCGACCGCGCTTGGCGCGCGCCAACGCGCGCATTCAGGCCAGCCGGCAGACGGCGACCAGGTGCCGGCCGCGCGGCTTCGGCCGCAAGCGCTGGGCAAGCCGGCGCAGCCGGCCGGCGGGGCGGCCGGAGAAGCTGCCGGCGAAGCACTCGATCACGGCGAGGCCGTGCGCCTGCAGATAGGTGCGAAGGCTCCCTTGCGTCCAGCTGCGCACGTGCTGCCAGCGATGGAAGAGCTGCTGGCAGCACGGACACAGGACGTTGGATTCGGCCAGCGGCTCGTCGTTGGGGGTGGTGAAAAGGATGGTGCCGTGCGGCGCCAGCAGCCGGCGGAGCTGTCCCATCAGCGTATCGAGGTCGTCGTCGCCCAGATGCTCGATCAGTTCGCAGACGAAGATGGTGCGAAAGCGCCGCCTCTCCACCAGCAGTTGCTCGGGAGCGAAGGCCCCGGCAAAGGGGCCGTAGCCGGCGAACCGGGCAGAGACGGCGGCAAGGCTCTCCGGCGATATATCGGTCGCCACCACCCGGTAGCCGGCGGCGAGGAGGTGCGCCGTCAGGTGGCCCATCCCGCAGGCGTAATCGAGAACGGTATGGTGGCGCTGGACGAACGGCGACAGCCGGGTCACCAGGGCGCCACCGGCCGTGTAGCTGAAATAGCGCTCGGGAAACCGGCTCTCGTAGTCCCAGAAGGCGCGGACGCGTACCGGCGTCCATTGCATCATCGGATAATCGGTCATCGCTCAGGCGTGCTGGTGGTGGGCAGGGTGGCGGGGATCCGCCGGAGCCGACAGCCGCGAGCTCGCCATTTCGATGCGCCGTTCCAGTTCGGCGAGGAAGGCGGAGCGCGAAAGCCCGGCCGGCATCGCCGGCAGCACCTCCAGGGTGATCACCCCCGGCCGTTTGCGAAAGCCTCGGCGGCCCCAGAACAGCCCGGAGTTGAGGGCGACCGGTACGACCGCGGCCTCGGCGCGGCCGTAGAGGGCGGCAATGCCGGGCTGGTAGGGGGCGTGCTCGCCGGGGGCGGTGCGGGTGCCCTCGGGAAAGACGATGACCTGCGAGCCCTCCACCAGGGCGCGGTCGACGGCCGGCAGCATCGTGCGGATGGCGCGCAGCCCGGCGCTGCGGTCGATGGCGATGTTGCCGGCCTTGCGCAGGTACCAGCCGAACAGCGGCACGCGCGTCAGCTCGCGCTTCAGCACGTACACCGGATCGCCGAGAAGCACATGGAAGACGAGCGTGTCCCACGCCGACTGGTGCTTGGCGGCGATGATCGCCGGCCCTCGCGGCAGGTTTTCGGCGCCGAGCAGGCGCCAGTCCAGGCCGCAGCACCAGCGCAGCAGCGCCAGCAGGCCGCGGCACCAGAAAGCGGCCAGCCGCTGGAACCGCCGGCGCGGCAGCACCAGCCCCGGCAGCATCACGACGATCATCAGCGCGGTGAACAGCAGCGCCAGCACCGCGAAGGCGAGGGAGCGCAGCGCCGTCACCCGGTCGCTCCGTCCGGCGTCATCCGCGCCGCCAGCTCCTGCCATTCATGGCGCAGGCGGGCCAGCAGATACTTGTTGTACTCGCCGATGATCAGGGCAGCGGTGCCGGGGCGCAGCCACCACGACGCCTGCTTGACCCGGTCGGGGAAGACGGGATGGGGGATCACCTCAGCCTCCGGCAGCGCCTCGCTGAACTCCAGCAGGCTGCGCGGCATATGATAGCCGCCGGTGACCAGCCGCAGCGAGTGGAAGCCGCGGCCGCGCATCCAGGCGGCGGTCTCGCTGGCGTTGCCGCGCGTATCCTGGGCGCCGTGGCCCACCTCGATGCGCTCTTCCAGGGTGTGGTCAGTCCGGCCGGCGAGACGCAGCAGCTTGTCGGCATCGACGCCGGGATGGACGCCGGAGACGAACACCCGCTGCGCCTTGTCCTCGGAGAGGAGCTGCAGGCCGGTGGCGAGGCGCTCGCTGCCGCCGGTCAGCACGACGATGGCGTCGGTGCGGCGGTCGGTATCGACGACCCGGCGCGGAATGCTGCCGGCAAACTCCAGCAGGCCGACGCCCCAGGCCAGCGTCGCAGCGGTGAGGGCGGCGATGGTGAGATACGCCTTCCACGGAATCCGCGGACGGTGATGGCGGACGGCCATCTCAGGGAAGCTGGGCGAGGGCACGTCGGGCGGCCAGTCTGGCGGTGAGGACGGCGAGTCCGGCGGCAGCCGGCGGCAGCAGCGCCATCACCACCCACGCCGGCAGCGACAGCGATAATTCGGCCGAGGTGGCGGCACCGGCGAGATAGGCGAAGGCGAGCAGCGTGGCAATGGCGAGGGCGAGGCCGGCGATGCCGCCGATCAGCGCGGTGCGCAGCGCCCCGTGGGCGACGACGTTGGTAATCGCGACGTCGTCGGCGCCGAGCAGGTGGAGCAGTTCCACCGCCGCATCGCAGGCGGCGAGCCGGGCCCGGGTGGCGAAGACGACGCTGGCGCACAGGGTCGCCGACAGCACGCCCAGCACCAGCGCGGTGAGCGCCTGGATCGTCCGCATCAGCCGCAGTGCCGGCTCCAGCACCGCTCCGCCGGAGGTGACCTCGGCACCGGGCAGGCTCTGCCGCAGCCGTTCCTGCACCGGCCTTGCGGCATCGCCGGCGGCGGCGTTGAGCTGTACCTCCAGCACCGGCGGCAGCGGCAGCGCCGGCGGCAGTGTGGCGCCGCCCAGCCACGGCAGCAGCCGTGCCGCCAGCAGGCTGCCGTCCACAACCTCGGCGCTGGCCACCTCCGGCTGGGCCCGGACTACCGCCAGCGCTGCCTCAATCTGCCCGTCGCGCCCGGCGGCGTCGCCGATCGCCAGCTGGATGCTCATGCGGCCGGCGGCCTCGTCGCGCCAGCGGCCGCCGAGATCGCTGACCAGCAGCAGCGTGGCCAGCGTGATCGCCGCCAGATAGACGAGGACGGCGATCAGCGCCGGCACGAAGCGGCTGTCTTCGGTTCGCAACGCCTGCGCGACGGGACCCTGCTGGATCATGCCGCGGTCGCCGGATGGTCATGGTAGAAGGGCGAGCCGCCGTCGTCGGGCGGCCATGCACCGGGCTGATCGTAGAGCACGTGGCCATCTTCCAGCCGCAGCCGCGGATGCGCGAAGCGATCGGCCAGCCGCTCGTTGTGGGTGGCGATCAGCACCGTCGTGCCCAGCCGGTTCACCTCCTGGAACAGCGCGATCAGCCGCAGTGCCAGCGTCTCGTCGACGCTGGCGGTAGGCTCGTCGGCGATCAGCAGCCGCGGCCGGATGATCAGCGCCCGGGCGATCGCCACCAGCTGCTGCTGGCCGCCGGAAAGGCTGGGCGGGTGGGCGGCGGCGAGGCGCTCAAGGCCGGTGCGCGCCAGCATCAGCCCGCAATCCTCGGCGATCCGGTCCGGCGCCAAGCCCGAGACGGCCAGCGGCAGCGCCACGTTGTCGTACACCGAGAGCTGCGGCAGCAGCCGGAAGTCCTGGAAGACGATGCCGATGCGCCGGCGCAGCGTCGCGAGATCGGCACGCGGCGTTCTCGCCACGTCGCGGCCGAAGACGACGACGCAGCCCCGTGACGGCGGCAGCGCCAGCGACAGCAGCCGCAGCAGCGAGGTCTTGCCGGCACCGCTCGGACCGAGCAGAAAATGGAAGGATCCGGCGGCGAGGTCGAGCGAGACGTCGCGCAGCACCTCCGGCTCGCTGCCGTAGCGCAGCGCTGCGCGATGGAAGCGGGCGACGGCGGGGTGGTCGGTATCGTCTGCCATTGACGTTATGTTCCGGTTCCGCTCGCTTGCACCCCTCCCCAATCGGGGACTAATAAAAGCGTCCAAAGCTGCAGGCGAAATGCGCGTAAACGTGGCGCGATGTTCGCGTCAAACCCTAGCATAGCAGGCCGCCGATGATGATAGCCTGTCCGCGCTGCGGTATCGCCTATGCGGTGGCACCCGCCCGGTTCGGCTTGCGGTCGCGCATCGTGCAGTGTTCCGGGTGCCATTACCGCTGGACCCAGGCTCCGGAGGGCGCCTTGCCGCCGGTTGCGGAGCGGTCCTCGGCCGGGGCGAGCTCCGGCGTGCCGGTCGGCCGGCTCGAACCGGAGGCTTGGCCAGAGGCAGTGGACGACGCCGATTCGGCCGGCTCGCCGGGGGACGGTTCGGCGGATGGCGCGCTGCCCGCGATTGCCGCCCCGCCAGTGGTCGCGGAGACCGCAGCGGATGAGGCCGCAGCCGGGCTTGCAGCCGACGCGGACGCGGGGGCGCCGCCGTTAGCGGAGGACATGGCGCCGGACGATCAGCAGCCGGCGGCCGGTGCCGATGCGACCGCCGCCGGGGATCTGCCGCCGGAGCCTCCTGCGCAGCCGGATGCACTCTCGCTACCCTCCTCGACGGCTCCCGTCGCGGCCCCTGCGCCAGCCGCCGCCGGCGGCCGGAGATCGCCGTTCCGTCTGCCGCGGCTGCCGGGCGGCTCGGTCGCGGCCGCCGCCCTTTCGGCGGGGACGACGGTGCTGATCCTGGCGGCCCTGCTCATCCTGCTGCGCGCGCCGATCCTCGCCGCGCTGCCGGCGTCCGCCGGCTTCTACGGAATGTTCGGCCTGCTGCCGGCCGTCGCCGGCGCCGGGCTGGAGATCCGCGACGTGGCGGCGCGCCGCCCCGGCAATGGCGGTGCCGATGTGCTCATCGTCGCCGGGACCATCGCCGGGATCGCGGCCTCGCCGGTGGCGCTGCCGGTCCTGCGTGCCACGCTCTATGACGACGCCGGCGAGCCGGTGGCAGCGGCGGACCGGACGGGCGAGTCGGCGGCACTGGCCGAAGG
>JBDHSN010000186.1:0-6284 GCA_039808105.1 Rhodospirillales bacterium | reverse complement strand
AGCGGGCGCGGGTCGAAGCGGTGCTGCGCGAGGTCGGTCTCGATCCCGCCGTGCACGACCGCTACCCCCACGAGTTCTCCGGCGGCCAGCGCCAGCGCATCGCCATCGCCCGCGCGCTGGTTCTCAAGCCCGATTTCATCGTCCTCGACGAGCCGACCAGCGCGCTGGACATGTCGGTGCAGGCGCAGATCGTCGAGCTACTGCGCGCGTTGCAGGCGGCGCACGGCCTTGCCTACCTCTTCATCAGCCACGACCTGAAGGTGATCCGCGCGCTGGCCCACGACGTGCTGGTGATGCGCGCCGGCCGCATCGTCGAGCACGGCCCGGCCGCGGCGATCTTCGATCATCCCCGCGAGCCCTACACCCGCACCCTGATGGCGGCGGCGTTCGCGATGCAGGCGGCGGAATGAAGAAGCGCCGGCTCAGTCGTGGGATGGCGGGTCCGGCGGGGTGACCCGCATCAGCTCCTCCAGCAGCGAGAGGTACGTCCGCCCGTCGTCGGTGAGATAGACGTAGTGCTTGAGATCGAACTCCAGGTTCTCACGCCGCGCGTACTCGTTGCGGATGTCGACGAGGCCGTGGCCGTCGGCCGGTGCGACGAACTGCAGCGCGTCGAGCCGGCGGAGTTCGTCGTACATGCGCGGGTGGTAGCGCACCCAGAACGCGCCGTCGCGGCTGAGGCCGCGCAGCTTCTCCAGCTCGAAGCGGGTGACGATGCCTTTCAGCGCGATCTGTGCCGTCAGCAGCTGCACCTGCGAGAGCCGTTGCTGCTGATCTTCCAGTCGTTGGAGCTGTTGTTGCGCCCGTTTCTCGGCAAATCCCAGGGCGCGGATCGCCTTGATGATCGGCGTGCAGGTCGGCGACAGCGCCGCCGCGAGGTTGTCGCGGCGGCGGTAAGGGGCGAGGGTGATGCCGGCGAGATCGGACGGCAGCTTGAGGCCGGCATCCTCGGCGTGGACGATGAAGACGCGGCTGCGCCCCAGGCGCCCCATGAACAGTCCGAGCTCGAACAGGATGTTGTCGCGCGGCGAGGCGTAGCTCTGGCCGCGGCTCTCGCCGAGGTCGTCGGGCGAGAGGATCATCGCGGCGAAATCGAACTGGTCGAGGACGTTCATCAGCGCCTCGAGCGTCCCGGCGCCCGGCGCAAAGACGCCATCCTTCCAAATCGTAGTGATGGCCGCGTGCTGCAGCTGCAGCTCGACTTCCCGCGCCACGTCGAGTCCTTCGACCGACGATCCGATGAAGAGGGATGGCAGCGCGCTCGTCATGGTTGACCTTTGATTTGGTGGCGTGCCGGAGCCATCAAGGATCGCCCACCGCGCCGGTCTTGTCCAGGCGCGCGCCGCTGATCGTTCGCCTCGTCGTCCTCGCAGCCGGCGCCGGCCACCGGCGCTCCGTGTGGCTACTCCGCCACCTCACAGCCCTTGGCGCAGCAGCGGCCGGGCTGGCGGCGGCGGCCGGCAGCCGCCCCGGAGACGCCGCGCTGCAGCAGGTCCTCGACCAGCGCCGCCTTTTCCTGCAGCGGGTAACGGCGGAAGATCTCGCGCTTCATCGCTTCCGGTGAGCCGCCGCCGTGCAGGCTGATCACCGAGTACCAGCCGGCGCTGTACGAAGCGGTGAGGTCCTCCAACAGCCGCGCCACCTGCAGCCGGTGCGCCGCCGGAATGTCCGCGCGTCCCCCCAGCACCGCCTGCAGGTCGGCCCGCGTTTCCGGGTTGTGGTCCTCGTCGGGGCCCGGCAGCGCGACGACGAGGCCGCCGGAGACAGTGTGGGCGAGCCGCTGCATGTCGTAGATCTTCGTCGCCAGCAGCAGCTTGCCGATGTTGGCGAAGACGGCGTCGGGCTGGACGGTGCCGGCGGCATCGGCCTCGGGATAGACCGAGGCGGCGACGCCGCAGGCATAGAAACCCTCGACGATGCTGATCAGCTCGACCATCGCCTCGCGCAGGTGCGGATGGGCATCGGGATCGAGGCCGTTGGCCTCCGACATCAGCACGCCGGCGCCGATCAACAGGTCGCCGAAGCCGGCGCGGGCGCCGATGCAGCTGTGGCGGTGGTGGGTGGCGTAGCTGCCGACCAGGAAGCCGGTGTGCTCCCACTCGCCGGCGAGGAAGACGCGCTCGTCCGGCACGAACACGTCGTCGAACAGCGCGACGCCGGTGGACTGGCCGTACCTGCCGGTGAACAGCGCCGCCTTCTCGCCCGGCCGGCCGGCGGGGCGGGCGACGATGGTGAGGCCCGGCGCGTCCAGCGGCACCGCACAGCACACCGCGAAATCGGCGTCCGCCGCGGTCATCGCCCGGGACGGCATCACCAGCAGGTCGTGGACGTAAGGGGCGCCGGTGACGATGGCCTTGGTGCCGCGGATGACGATGCCGCCCGGCTTGCGGCCGACGATGCGGACATAGCTGTCGGCGACCGGCTGCTGGTGCGGGCGCAGGCTGCGGTCGCCCTTCGCGTCGGTCATCGCCACGCCGCAGGTGAGGTCCTGATCCTGGACCTGGCGCAGATAGGCGAGCAGGCGGTCGTGGTACTCGCCGCCGTGCGCGGCATCGAGGCGGTGGGTCGCCTGGAAGATGGCGTTGAGCGCGTCGTGGGTGAGGTAGCGCTGGGCGCAGCCGCTTTCCCGGCAGACGAGGCGGACCGCCTCCAGCTTGCGCAACAGATCATCGCCGCTGCGGTTGACGTGCAGCATGCGGTTCACCTCCCGGCCGCTCGCCGCCTCGATGGCGCGCATCACCGGCGCATGCTCCGGCGCAAGGGCGAAGTCGTAGGTGACACCGATGGCATTGATGCCGGGCGCCAGCGCCGGCTCGTCGGCGACGGAATCGATGCGGCGGCCGTCGACGAACACGCGCGGACGGTAGCGGCGGAGCGACTCGCGATAATCCGCCGACGACATGAACATGCCTTCCTCCCCCTCGTGCCGCGGTCCAGAATCTAACAGTGTTAGTTTAGAATAGCTATACTTTTAACGTCAACATGCTAAGTTGCCAGCTTCCCATTGAAACCACTGGTGGCAGTCAACGGTCCATGCCAAGGCCTCCGGCACACCCCGACAACGGCCATGCCAAGCGGCGGCGCGCCGTCAATGCCCACAAGCGCCTGATGATCCTGGCCGCCGCCGGGCGCGTGTTTGCCGAGCACGGGCTGGAAGGGGCAAGCCTGCGCGCCATCGCCCGCGAGGCCGGCTACACCCCCGCCGCCCTCTACTTCCATTACGCCAGCAAGGAGGAAATCTATGCCGACCTGCTGGCGGAATCGCTGGCGCGCCTCGATGCGGCGGTCGCGGAGGCGGCCGAAGGGGCTGCGGCCGCGGACAAGGCGACGCAGGAGCAGGCGCTGGCGCGGCTGCGCGGCGCGGCGTTTGCGTTTTTCGACTTCTACCGCGACCAGCCGGGCGACCTGCAGCTGGGCTTCTACCTCTATCGCGGCATGAAGCCGATGGGCTTGACCGTCGAGCTCAACACCCGTCTGAACGCGGCCCTCGTTGCTGTGCTCGACCGGATGCAGCGGCCGCTGGCCGACCTCGGCTTGCCGCCATCGGCGGCGGAGCAGGCGACGGCATCGCTGTTCGCCCAGATCACCGGCCTGCTGCTGCTGTTGCATACCGGCCGGATCAAGCTGTTCGCCGTCGAGGCCCGCGATCTGCTGACCGACTACCTGGACCGGGTGATTGCGTCGGCGGCATTGAGCGGGTGAGCGGCGGCAGGCAATCATCGCGGGTGCCGGCGGGCGGATCGATCGGCGCGGCAAGCGCGGGCTGCGGGACGGATTTGGTGCCAAGGACGTCCTTGACTTAGAGCGCACTCTAACCCGTAACCTGTCATGCGTCGTGATGAGAACAGCTGCGCATGAAGATCGGTGAACTGGCCAAGCGATCCGGACTGTCGGCCCATACGATTCGGTATTACGAGCGGATCGGACTGCTGCCTTATGCCGACCGGGATCAATCGCGCCACCGCGACTACGACGCCTCGGTCCTTGTCTGGATCGCGTTTCTCGGCCGCCTGAAGGCGACCGGCATGCCGATTCGCGAGATGCTGCGGTATGCGGCCCTCCGTGAACGGGGTCTCGGCACCGAGGCGGAACGCCGCCACCTGCTGGAGCAGCACCGTGAACGCGTCCGCGCCCATGTGGCCGAGCTCAATGCCAGCCTTCTCGTCCTCGACACCAAGATCGCCGGCTACGCCGATGCGATAGAGAGGAGCAAGGACCATGACGCGGCACAACCCGAGCGCCGGCGACAGCCGGCTGGAGCGCGGCAAGCGCGCGCTCGCTGAAATCGACGACGAGGCCGGCCACAAGGTGGTGGCGGCCCTCGCCGACATCGCCCCCGACTTTGCCATCTATCTCTTCGAGTTTCCTTTCGGTGACATTTACTCTCGCCCGGGCCTGGGCTTGCGAGACCGTGAAATCGCGACCATTGCGGCGCTGGCGGCGATGGGGACGGCCCGGCCGCAGCTCAAGGTTCATATCGAGGCGGGACTGAACGTCGGGCTCTCGCAGGAAGAGGTTGTCGAGATCCTCATGCAGATGGCCGTGTACGCCGGATTTCCGGCTGCGCTCAACGCCTTGTTCGCGGCGAAGGAGGTGTTCCAGCAGCGGGAGGAATCGGCGGGCTGAGGCGGCAGCCTCAGCAGGGCGGCGACCGGGCCCGTCCGGGCGGACCATCGCGCCGGACGGGCACTTCAGCAGGTCGTTCCGCGCTTCTTCGATCCTGATTGGCATCGCCGCAGCGAGATCACCTCGCAGCCAAAGTTCCGTTTCACGCTCCCATTGCCCCCGAAAATCCGGCCCTGCCTGCCGCTATCATGACGGCGGCGCGGAACTCGGCGATGCCGCCGCGCGAACCGGACGCGGCTTTGCGAATTACACGCAAAATCGCCGGCGGCAGACCCGGTCAGGGCTCCCGGCAGCCCACGAGTCGCTTGACGATCCGCCGGAACCAAACTAGAACATAGCGAACGGTTTTTGTTTTGTTCTAAATATAGTATCGCGCTGCCGTCGACCGTCCACTTGTTCCAGGAAGGTCCCCGTACGAGGGATCCGAGCGGGTCGGGACGCCGCATCGCCGGTACCGGGAGGGCGCATGTTGACCAGGAAGCAATACGAGCTGCTGCTGTTCATCGACAAGCGCCTGCGCGAGACGGGCGTTTCGCCGTCGTTTGACGAGATGAAGGAAGCGCTCGGCCTGCGCTCGAAGTCGGGCATTCACCGGCTGATGACCGGGCTGGAGGAGCGCGGGTTCATCCGCCGCCTGCCGCACCGCGCCCGCGCCCTGGAGGTGCTGCGTCTCCCGGAGAACATGGCGCCCGCACCGGCCGCGCCGCGGCGGCCGGCCGAGGGCTTCGCCCCCACGGTGATCAAGGGCGACTTCCGCCTGCCTGGGCATCCGATCGCCCCCGGCTCGCACGTGGTGCCGCTGCCGCTCTACGGCAAGATTGCCGCCGGAACACCGATCGAAGCGCTGCGCGACCATTCCCGCGCCATCGACGTGCCCGCCGTCCTGCTCGGTCGCGGCGATCACTACGCGCTGGAGGTGGAAGGTGATTCGATGATCGAGGCGGGCATCCTCGACGGCGATACGGTGATCATCCAGCGCACCGAGACCGCCGACAGCGGCACCATCGTCGTTGCGCTGATCGACGACCAGGAAGTCACGCTGAAGCGGCTGCGCCGCCGGGGCCAGTCGATCGCCCTGGAGCCCGCCAACCCGGCTTATGAGACGCGCATCTTCGGGCCGGACCAGGTCAAGGTGCAGGGGCGGCTGGTCGGACTGCTCCGCCGCTACTGAGTCGTCGCCGCGGCGGCGTCGGTGTCGCCCTCTTCCGCCTCCGCGGGTTCGGGGGCGGTCGCGGTCGTCCGTCGCCACGCCGCCGGGCCGCTTGCCGCTTCCGGCAGGGGTGATGGGTCCGGCCGGCGGGACAGCACCCAAGGGCGCTGCCCCCGCTCGCCATCGACACTCGCCACCCGGATGCCATGCGGATCGAGCCACAGCGCGTGGGCGCCGCTGCGCAGCAGATCCCGGCGGTCGAGGCGCACCCGCGCCGACGGACACGGCCCGCGAATCGCAACGAGGCCGATGACGACATCGGCGAGGCGGCAATCCTCCGGCAGCGCCTCGGCGGTGCGGGCGAAGGCGACCGTCCACCCGGACACCCGGTAGACGCAGCCGAGGGCATCGCAGCGCAGCGCCCCGCCGGCGCCGAGGCCGTTCGCCGGCCAGACCGTGGCCGGCGCCGTCACCGCCGAGCGCCGCGCCCAGGCCTCGCGGGTCGACC
>JBDHSN010000185.1:0-6299 GCA_039808105.1 Rhodospirillales bacterium | reverse complement strand
GGACCCCCGCCGGCAGCCGCAGCGGGCAGCAAGCCGGCGTCTTCCCGCCGCGTTCTTGCCGGACGGGCCCGTCTGAGCGGCGGCGGCAGCGGCGGCTCGCCGACCGCTGCAAAGTCGTCCTTGCGCAGCGCCACCGGGACTTCCGCCAACGGGACCGACGTGCCGGCGGCGGGTCGCGCGTGGTCGCCGCCACCGGTTTCGCCGACGGCGGCGCCGGCCAGCAACTCCGGCGCAAGCCGCTGGGCGAGATCGACCCCGAAACCGCGCGCCGCGGCGTCCGGGTGATTCAGCAGGCGGCGGATGTCTCCGGCCGAAAACACCCGGCCGCTGCCGGCGCGGGCGTATTCCGACGGACTGATGGCCCGCAGCCTGAGACTGCGCAGCAGGCTCGGCAGGAACTGCGCCCCCACCAGCGCCGATGTCGCGGCGAAGAGGACGCCGGTGGCGATTGCCACGGCGAGGATGACGGACGGGCCGGCCGCCTGTTGCAGCCAGAGCAGCCCGAGGGCGGAGACGGCGATGCCGAGGGGATAGACGAGGCCATCGACCAGCATCCGGACCTGCGCCAGCACGCGGTAGGGCAGGGCGGCGAAATTGAGCGTCTTGACCGGCTCGAAGACGGCGTTGGACAGGGCGATGACATTGGCATGAACACACACCGCCGCTGCGATGTTGCCGAAGCCGAGCAGCGCGGCGAGGCCGGCGAGCGTCGTGACCGGGAATACCATGTTGCGGCCGATGGGACCGGCGGACTCCAGGATCAGCCGGCCGCAGCCGGTCAGCACCAGCAGCTCCACGCCCTGGTGCGCGGCGAAGAGCATGGCCATGAAGCCGGAGAGCGCGTCGGGGTCGGGGAACTGCTGCTGAAAGGTGGTCATCGCCAGGTAGTCCTGCAGGCAGAACAGGGCGGACATCAGCAGCACGCTGGCGGCGAGGGCCGCGGTTACCGGGAACGTGCGGACGACGCCGATCGTCGCCTTCAGCGACTGGACGATCCCCGGTTCGGCATCCTCCTCCCCGGCCGCAGGTTCGGCGAGAAAGCGGTTGAGCCGGCGGTACTGGACGAAGCACAGGGCGAAGAAGGCGGCGTCGAGCAGCAGCAGGTCTTCGCCAGGGAAGACGGCGCAGAAGGCGGTTGCGAGAAAGCCGGCCAGGATCCCGCCCATTCCGAAGGCGCCGGCAAGGAAGGGCGTATGGCGCTTCAGCGCGAGGGTCGGCAGGTGTTCCGACGCAGACAGCCAGAACAGGCTGTCGAAGACGATCTCGAGGGCGTAAGCGGCGATGCAGACGGCGAGCGCAGCACCGGGGAGGTCGAGGCCCAGCCCGGCCCGCAGGGCGAGGGCGAGTCCTGCCGAGGCGAGGGCGCATACGGCGCTGATGTGCGCCACCGACCAGCGGCACAGGGCGGCGGAGATGCCGGAGGCGAGGGGTATCGAGACGGCGGCGAGGATGAGGTAGACCAGGGGCAGCGCTTCGCTGCCTTCGTCGGAGAGGACTTGCGCCGACCCGATCGCCATCAGCACGATGATGGCGGCAGACAACAGTGCCGCCAGCAAGGCTAGCTCAAGTACGACCGGGGGTCGCTGAAAATAAGCTCGCAACATCGCTGCAAGCCGCTCTCCGTCACGTTGCCGCCGACCGGCTCAGGAAGCCGGGCAGTCCCGGGTGGCGTTGTCGGCGATAAATTTGGCGACAATGCCAAGACGCAGGTACTGCTGGCGCCGTAGCGCCGGTAGTTGCGAAAAGCTGCGGATGACGCCACGGCATGACGGCGCCCCGCAGCGGCAGGTCATGGTCTCCTGGGGATTCTCCAGATGTGTTGAGTAGTCGTAGGTGAGTTCTTCGCCCGCCGCGATATCGCGCAGCGCGATCATGTCAAATCCTGAAGGGAATACCCGCAACCCACAGTTGGGTTCGCAGCTATGGTTTGTAAAATCGTCAAGTTGCCCGTACGGGGGAAGGAACAGATCGGGGCCAACCTGAAAAATATCGCCGTCGGTGAGCCCGCGGGCAGCCAGTTCGGCGTACGGCACTGCCGTCGCGAGATAGTCTTCATCGTGGACATCCAGGACGATCCCATTGACCGGAACCGCACGGGCCGTAAACAGGCCGAGCCCACAGTGCATTGTTGGTGCAACATAAAGAAAAATATACTGCGATACTAACGCCTTTTTGTTTTCATTGAACAGGTGGCGAAGAGTGAAGTGTTGGTAAATGTGCATTGTGCCCCCTTTCATCGGGATGCCGGGACCATAGTCGTGAATCCCTAAGTTTGGGTTATCCATAGGGCTCATGTGGAGCCCTGCGCCGGTTCTAGCCGGCCGGGATTGCACTCCTACTGTGGCCAGGTCACCGACGGCAGGCGACGGCACGAACCCGCGCCGGCGCCTGCCGGAGGTTTCGATCGCCAGCATCCCTTTCCCTCGTTGGGTAAGATCCGTCGGAATCAGTCAAGGATACGCAGCGCCAAGTTCTTGTAAGATTGAATGGCAAGTGAAAGCAAGTGGGCAGAGTTCTCCTGCATGAAAAGTACTATAATCTTAAGCGCGACAGTGAGCCAGACCGGGCTATACCCCCTTATGGGTCATGATGAAATGGCTCTGTAGGGGTATATGAGTTGCGGTATAGCCCGTATCGCGCCGCAGTGCCGAGGCCAAACTGTGTCGTGGTGCCAAATAGGAACCTATATGGAGTATATCCAAATGCGCGCAAGTCGTCGCCTAAAAATATCCACATTGATGCTGCTGGTGCCGCTGGTGCTGCCGGGGATGGCGGCGGCGCAACAGGCGGGCGATCCGCAGGCGCCGGCCACCACCGCCGTGCCCAGCGCCGTTACCGAAGCGGCGACACCCGCAGCACCGCTCGTCTACCTCTGCGATCGTAACGGCCGGCTGGGAACCATCAACCTGACGACCAAGGCAGTCAGAGTGATCGGCAACCTTTATGTCACCCTGACCGACATCGCCTTCGCGCCCAATGGGACGCTCTACGGCCTGTCGTTCACCACCTTCTACCGGGTCGACAAAACCACAGGACGCGCCAGCCGCATCGGCAGCCTCGGCATCAACGGCCTGAACGCGCTGGCTTTCAGCAAGTCCGGCAAGGCGATCGCCGCCTCCTACCGGCAGACCGGCTTCTTCACCATCAACCTTGCGACCGGCAGGGCCACCGCCTCCGGCAGCAACGGCGGCTACCTTTCCGCCGCGATCTCACCTACAGCGGCAACCACCTCTATCTCTCGACGTCCAACCAGCTGTTGATCGACTACAACCTGACGACCAAGGGCTTCGTCGCCCGCCCGGACCACATCCCCAACCTTTACGGCCTGGTGGTGCCGGCGGCGGGTCAGCTCTACGGCTTTGCCGGCACGACCCTCTACCGCATCAATCCCGCCACCGGCGCGGGGACCGCGGTGACCAACTTCGCCGGCAAGGGGCTTGACCAGATCTACGGCGCAGCCTTCCAGAAGCTGTTCTAATTTGACGACAATGCGCCGCCCGTTCGCCCCGCGCGGGCGGCGCGGAGCACGTCGGGGGCGCATCGAGACCGCCGCCTTGCGACAGGCGGCGGCCCTTTGCTGGTGGCCGCAGGATCTCAGGCGGCGGGCACCTGGGCTGCGGCGGCCTCCTCGTTGCGCAGGATGAAGCGCTGGATCTTGCCGCTCGGCGTCTTCGGCAGGTCGGTGACGAACGCGATCTCGCGCGGATAGGCGTGGGCGGCAAGCCGCGTCTTGACCATCGCCTGCAGCTCCTCGGCGAGCGCCGGTCCCGGCTCGAAGCCGGCGCGCAGCACGACGAACGCCTTCACCAGTTCGGTTCGTTGCGGGTCCGGCTTGCCGACGACCGCCGCCTCGGCCACCGCCGGGTGCTCGATCAGGGCGCTTTCGACATCGTAGGGGCCGATGCGATAGCCGGAGGAGGTGATGATGTCGTCGCTGCGGCCGACGAAGCTGATGCTGCCGTCATCATTCAGCTCCACCGTATCGCCGGTGAGGTGGTAGTTCCCAATTGGGGTGTTAGCGGGCTGACGCCAGTAGCCGGAGAACCAATTGAGCGGCGATTGACTGCGGTCGACGGCGAGGATGCCGGGGACGCCGGCGGGCAGGGCGCGGCCGTCGTCATCGACGACGGCAAGCTGGAAGCCCGGCATGGCGAGGCCCGCCGAGCCGAGATGGACCGGATGCGCGAGGCCGTGG
The DNA here is from genome assembly GCA_039808105.1 of Rhodospirillales bacterium. Taxonomy (GTDB): domain Bacteria; phylum Pseudomonadota; class Alphaproteobacteria; order Rhodospirillales; family Defluviicoccaceae; genus Defluviicoccus. The sequence goes on along the minus strand of JBDHSN010000185.1, from coordinate 2,104 downwards.
TGGTTGCACAGCACCATGCCGACCTCGGTCTGGCCGTACTGGTCATGGATGGGAGCGTCGAGGTGCTTCGCAAACCAGCGGATGACCTCGGGGTTGAGGGTTTCGCCGGCGCTGCTGACCACCCGCAGCTGGCCGCGCACCGCCGCTGCCGCCTCGGGGCCGGCGGCGATCAGCAGCCGGTAGGCGGTGGGCGAGCCGGCCATATTGGTGATGCCGAGCTTGCGCAGGATCCGGTAGGTGCTCTCGACGGTGAACGGACCGTCGTAGAAGGTGGTCGCATGGCCGAGCAGCAGCGGTCCGGTCACGGCGTAGTAGAGGCCGTAGGCCCAGCCGGGATCGGCGATGTTCCAGAAGGCGTCCTCGGGCCGCAGGTCCATCGCCCAGCGGGTGTAGACATAGAACGCCAGCAGCGCCTTGAGCGGCAGGACGACGCCCTTCGCCGGGCCGGTGGTGCCGGAGGTGAACAGCATCAGGAAGGGATCATCGCCCCGCCGCAGGACCGGCTCGAAGGTCGCCGGCTGCCGGGCGAGGGCGGTGGCGAAGTCTTCGTCCCCCGCCGCCGGCCCGGACGTTCCGGCCGCGCCGACGGTGATCACGGTCGGGCAGCCGGCGACGTCGCTCAGCTTGGCGCGGTTGTCGAGGTCGGTGAACACCAGCTTCGCCTCGCTGGCGCCGATGCGGGTCTCGATCGCCTTGGGACCAAAGGCGGTGAACAGCGGCTGGTAGACGGCACCGGCGCGCCAGGTGCCGAGAATGACGGTGAGCAGCTCGGGGGTGCGCGGCAGCAGGCCGGCGATGCGGTCGCCCGGCTGCACGCCGTGGGCGCGCAGCACGCCGGCGAGGCGAGCCGAGCGTTCTTGCAGGTCGGCGAAGGTCAGCTGCTCGCTGCGCCCATCCCGGTTCTCCCAGAAGAGGGCGATGCGCCCCGGGGTGACGTGGCGGTCGCAGCATTCGATGCAGGCATTGAGGCCATGCTCGAGGCTGCCGGCCAACTGCGTCTCGATCTGCGCGGCGGAAAAGCCGGCGACGAAGTCGTCATAACCGGGACCGCCTGCTGTTCCCCCGCAACTGTCCTCTGCCATGTTCCTCTCCCTCGTACGACCATTGTCTGGTGTTTGCGAGCCGGGCCCGTTGACCCGGTTCGGCCCGGGTGATTGCCGCAAGTCTACGTCCGGCGCTGGCGGCGAGTCACACCCGTTCGAGAGGCAGGGCAGGGAACTTGGTCGGCGCGGCGGGGGTGCGCACCGCCGACAGCAGATGGGCAGCGGCCGGCGCCGCCGCCGCCGCCCCACTTTTCCCGCCGGCGAGGGGATTACGGCGGGGGGCGACGGCGCGGCACCGGCGTTCCGATCAGCGCAGGCCGAGGAAGGACAGTACGGCGAGAACGACGACAATCACTCCGATCAGCCAGAAGATGTTGTCCATCATCGCGACACCACAGCTCAGCCGGCGGCGCTGCGCGAGCGATCCTCTTGCCCGCCGCGCTCCTCGCCTTCTTCACCCCTGTCGTCCGCGGCTTCGTCTTCGGTCCCCGGATCGGGGCGCGCTTCCGCGCTGCGGTCGCCCGCAGCGTACACCGGCTCTTCGTCCTCGGGCGTCAGCGGCGCGATGTCGTCGCGCTCACGGTCGGCATCGACCGCCTGGTAGCCGGAGGCGTAGGGCGTCGCCGGCATTTCCGCATCGCCGCTGTCCCAGCCGCCGTCGGCTGGCGCGGATCCGGAACGACGGGCCAGCATCAATGCCAGCGTGGCGCCGCCGACGACGAGGACGGCACCCACCGCCAGCGGATGCTCGCGGGCGTAACTGGTGGTCCGGTGAGCGCCTTCGCGGACGTATTCGCCGGCCTTGCCGGCGCCGTCGCGGACGTAGTCACCGACCCGCCCGGCAACCTCGGCACCGTCATGCGCGTACTCCCGCGCCTTGCCGGAGCCGTCATGCAGATAGTGGCGGGCCCGCTCGGCGCCTTCCCGCGCGTACTCCCGCGCGGTTTCGGCTCCTTCACGCACGTAGTCGCGGGCCCTGCCCACCTTGTCGCGGGCATAGTCGCGCGCCTCGTCGGCCGTCTCGCGGACGTAATCACGGGCCCGGCCGGCGCGCTCGCGCG
>JBDHSN010000184.1:0-6364 GCA_039808105.1 Rhodospirillales bacterium | reverse complement strand
CGCCCGGATCTGGTCAGCGCCCTCGTCGTCCTCAACCTGCCGCACCCGCTGTGCCTGCTGCGCGAGCTGGCGACGAACCCGGCCCAGCAGGCGGCCAGCGCCTACGCCCGCGGCTTTCAGCAGCCGGGGGCGGAGCAGGCGCTGCGGCAGCAGGACCTGCTCGCCTGGGTCGGCGATGCCGGCGCGCGCGCCGCGCACGAAGAAGCGCTGGGCCGTTCCGACGCCGCGGCGATGCTCGCCTACTACCGCTGCAACTACCCGCGGGCTCCCTACCAGGAAAGCCCGTGGCCGCGGGCGAAGGTGCCGGTGCCGGTGCTGATGATCCACGGCCTCGACGATCCGTTCCTGCTGCCGGGAGCGCTCAACGGCACCTGGGAATGGGTGGCGAAGGACTTCACCCTGATCACCGTCCCAGGCGCCGGCCACTGGGTCCACCACGACGCCGCCGACCTCGTCACCCGGTCGATCGAGGGCTGGCTGGCGGCACGGGCCGGCGCCTGAGCCTGAGCCTGATGCCGCCCGCGCTCGGGCAGCGCTGCCACACCCGCGGCAGGACCGGCATTTTCCCGCCTTTCGCAGTGGCAGGCGGTCTGCGGATCTGACAGAACCGCCGTTGTTCGGCCCCATCCGGGGCGCATCGGCACCCCAGGGTGGGCAACCCCGGATCAATCGACGGCCGAGCGGAGGACGCTGCCGGGAACCAGGCAACTGCGGTCGGCCCAGGGGATAGCGATGGTAGGGGAAAAACACCGGAAAAGCGGCCATCCCGGCGCGATCATCGGCACCCTGCTGGCGGCAGCGCTGCCGCTGCCCGGCGTGGCCGAGGCCGATACGGCGGACCTCCGCTTGGCACAGTCGATGGAAACAGCGCCGCAGGCGCAGCCGCCGGCCCCCGCCGCCGATGCCCCGCCGCCGGCGGCGGACGCCGCCGCCACGGCGCTTGTCGTCACCCCCAACCCGAACCGCGGCTACGGCGGCAAGGCGGCCAACAGCCGGCTCGTCCGCAAGCTGCAGCGCGAGCGGCTCAAGGCGCTGCGCGACAAGCCGCAGACCGGCGAGATGCTGCAGGACTGGCTGACCGGCCCGTCCATCCTCGGCGACTGGGGCGGCACCCGCCAGGAGCTGGAGGAGCAGGGCGTCAGCTTCGGCGGCTTCAGCGCCAATTCGTTCTTCACCAACGCCACCGGCGGCAACCGGCGGAGCTGGACCGCCACCACCTTCACCATGGCCGCGGCCGATCTCGACTTCGAGCGGCTGGCCGGGCTGCCGGGGCTGCGCATCCACACCGAGATGGCGATCGCCGCCGGCAACAACCTGTCGAACAGCGGGCGCATCGGCAACCTGTTCAACATCGCCACCGGCTACGCGCCCAACGGCGTCTACCTCAGCCAGATGTACGCGCAGCAGGAGTTCGGCGACGACGCCACCCTGCAGCTCGGCCGGCTGACGACGACGACCAACTTCGGCACCCTGCCGGTGTTCACCAACTACGTCTCCGTCGCCGGCAACGGCACGCCGACCGCGCTGCCGATCGGCTCCACCTACTTCACCTTCCCGCCGGCGGTCGAGTGGGGCGCCGTCGGCACGCTGCACGCCACCAGCACCACCGACCTCGCCGTCGGCGTCTACAACACCAACAACAGCTCGGCCGACCCGCAGGCCGCGGCCAACGGCACCGACTTCGGGCTGACCTTCAACAACGGCGTGATGACGGTGGCGCAGGCGACGTGGGACACGCCGGCGACCCCCGGCATCGGCCTGCCCGGCATCTACGCGCTCGGCGGCTTCTTTGCCAGCGGCGACTATCCGCGCCTGCGCAACGGCCGCGACCGCCAGGGCAACTACGGCTTCTACGGCATGGCGCAGCAGATGGTCTATTCGGAAGGGGGGCCGGGCAATGCCAATGGCCTGACGCCGTGGCTGGCGATCGCCTGGAACCCGGTGGAGAGCGCCGACTTCCTGCCGCTGTTCGTCTCCGCCGGCGCCGTCTACCAGGGCCTGATCCGCGGCCGCGACGCCGATACCACCGCGCTCGCTGTCTACACCGGCAAATTCAGCAAGTTCTCGCCCAACTCCAGCGAGACGGTGTTCGAGGCCAACTACACCCTGTGGGCGACGCCCTGGCTCGGCATCACCCCGGACTTCCAGTACGTCTTCAACCCGCTCGGCAACGCCGACATCGACGACGCCGCAGTGTTCGGCGGCCAGGTGATGGTCATTTTCTGAAAGGTGGCGGAAGCCGGGGACGCTCCCGGCTTCCTGTTTGCAGCGCCGTGCATTCCGTGCAGCTGGGGCGCCCTACAGCATCTGGTGGAACGCCCAGTAGAGGCCGGCGGACAGGGCGATGGCGGCGGGCAGCGTCAGCACCCAGGCGGTGGCGAGGTTGCGGACGGTGGACCACTGCAGGCCGGAGCCGTTGGCGGCCATCGTGCCGGCGACGCCGGACGACAGCACGTGGGTGGTCGAGACCGGCAAGCCGTAGACGTCGGCGGCGGCGATGGTGGTCATGGCGACGACCTCGGCGGCCGCCCCCTGCCCGTAGGTCAGGTGCTGCTTGCCGATGCGCTCGCCGACGGTGATGACGATGCGCTTCCAGCCGACCATGGTGCCGAGACCGAGCGCGATGGCGACCGCCACCTTCACCCACGTCGGGATGAACTTGATGGCGTTGTCGATCGCCTTCTTGTACGCGCTGAGCTGCCGGCCGTGCTCGCCCTCGAACAGGCTCGCGTCCTTGGCGGCGAGACGCAGCATCTCGGAGACGAGATACATATCATTGCGCACGTTCTTCACCTGCGCCGCCGGCACCCGCGTCAGGCTGCCGTAGGAGCCGACCTGGGCGGCGATGTCGTCCACCAGCCGGCCCCCGGCGGCGAAGACCTCCGGGGTGATCTGGTGTGCTTCCAGCGATGCGGTGATCGCGGCGCGCGGGTCCTCCGGGACCGGAACTCCGCCGGCCTGCTGCGCGAGGATGTCGCGGGCGTCGTGCGACAGGGCGACGAACTCCGCCACGTAGGATTCCGGCACCGAGCGGTTCAGCGCGTAGGCGGTCGGCACGATGCCGATCAGGATCAGCATGATCAGCCCCATCCCCTTCTGGCCGTCGTTCGAGCCGTGGGCGAACGAGACGCCGGTGCAGGTGAGGATGAGGATGCCGCGGATCCACAACGGCGGCGGTGCATCGCCCTCGGGCGCCTGGTAGAGGGCGGGATTGCGGACCATGGCCTTCAGCGCCAGCAGCAGCAGCGCGGCGGCGACGAAGCCGATGAGCGGCGAGAACAGCAGCGCCTGGCCGACCTTGGCCGCCTGCGCCCAGTCGACGCCGGAGGTCGCCACCGAGCCGTGCATGAGCTGGTTGGCGAGGCCGACGCCGATGATCGAGCCGATCAGCGTGTGCGAGCTCGACGCCGGCAGTCCCAGATACCAGGTGCCGAGGTTCCACAGGATCGCCGCCAGCAGCAGCGCGAACACCATGGCGAAGCCGGCGCCCGATCCGACCTGCAGGATCAGCTCGACCGGCAGCAGCGAGATGATGCCGAATGCGACGGCGCCGCTCGAGAACAGCACGCCGGCAAAATTCCAGAAGCCGGACCACACCACCGCCACCTGCGGGGCGAGCGAATGGGTGTAGATGACGGTGGCGACCGCGTTCGCCGTGTCATGAAAGCCGTTGACGAACTCAAAGCCGAGCGCGATCAGCAGCGAGACGCCGAGCAGAACGAACGGCAGCAGGGCCAGCGGCTCGCTGGTCTCGGCGATGTCGCGATTGAGGCTGAATGCGGTGAAGGCGAGGCCGGCGAGCAGCAGCGTGATGAAGAGTGCAACCGTGCTCTTGCCGGGGCGCTTGTTCATCCGGCTGCGCACAGGGGAAAGCCCGCCGCCGCCCACCACCGGCGACGCCGCTATCGTTCCCGCTTGATCCACGACGATGTTCCTTGCTCCGTTTTGCGCGGAACCTAGCGCCGTTATGCTACAGTCTCATGACACTGCCTCCCGATTTTCGAACGGCAGCTATGCGCCCGGGGGCGCCGTATCCGCTGTACAACGGCGCTTGGCGAGCGGGTGATCAGACGCGCGGGCCACCGCGATCCGGCGGCCCGCGATCCCGGCGACGGCATCAGCGCCGGGTGATCACCACTTCCAGATAGTCGCTCGGCACCACCATCGTCCCGTCCTGCGCCCGGTTGCAGCGTTGGACCAGATCGAGGAGGTCGCGCTGCAGCGCCGCGCCCGCCGCCGCATCCAGCGCCGCGAAGGTCTTCAGCATCGGGCCGTAGTAGGTGCGGAAGACCTCCAGCCAGTGCTCCGGCGAGCGATAGCGGAAGACGAACCGGCGCTCCGTCGCCTCGATCATCGCCGCGTGCGGCCCGAACAGCTCGGCGAGCCGCGCCCGGGTGCCCCACAGCGCCGGCGAGCGGATGCCGGGTGGCGGCGGATTGTGCCTGCCGATGGTCTTGAACATCTGGCCGATGAACCCTTCCGGCGTCCAGTTGGCGAGGCCGATCTTTCCGCCCGGCTTGCACACCCGCAGCAGTTCGTCCGCCGCCCGCTGCTGGTTGGGGGTGAACATCACGCCGAAAGTGGAAAGGACGGCATCGAAACTGTCGTTGGCGAACGGCAGCGCCTCGGCGTCCGCCTCGCGGAACGTCATGGCCAGCCGGTCGGCCGCGGCGCGCTCCCAGGCCCGCTCCAGCAGCGCCGGCACGTAGTCGCTGGCAACCACCGCGCACCACCGCCGCGCCGCGGCGAGGGCGGCGTTGCCGTTGCCGGCGGCGACGTCGAGCACCTTCTGTCCGGACCGCAGATCGACGGCTTCGCACAGTTGCTCGCCGACGATCTGCAAGGTGGTGCCGACAACGGCGTAGTCGCCCGACGACCAGACGGTCTGCTGTTTTGCCTTGATCGCCGTGAAGTCGGCGGTGGTGGTGGCGGGACGGACGTCGATGACTGCTGTATCCATGAGGGCTCTCCGGTAGATGGCCGATGCTGCTATGCTTGCTGTCCTGCGCGGTGGCGCCCGGATGCGGGCTCCCGCGGTTGACTTTCATTGGCAAGCTTAAGCGGGCTCCATGGAGACGAGCGTGGGAGCCGGCGTGGAAATTGCGGTGGAACCGGATCAGGCGGGGCTTTCCGGCGACGGTTTGCGGCTGCGGCTTCTCGGCCCGCTGGCGGTCAGCGCCGGCGGCGCGCCGCTGGTGCTGCCCGCCTCGCGCAAGGTGCGGGCGCTGTTGGGGTTCCTCGCCCTCGCCGCGCGGCCGGTAACGCGCAGCCGGCTTTGCGAGCTGCTGTGGGAGGTGCCGGCCGATCCCCGCGGCGAGCTGCGCTGGTGCCTGAGCAAGATCCGGCGGATCGTCGATCGACCCGACTGCCGCCGCCTCGATGCCGGCGTGGACACCGTCCGCCTCGATCTCGCCGGCTGCGCCGTCGACGCGCTGGCGGTCGCCCGCGCCGCCGACGGCATCTCGTCGCTTTCCACCGAAGAGCTGCGCGCTCTCGCCGCGCTGTTTGCCGGTGATCTCCTCGATGGCCTCGACATCGACCACAGTCCGGCGTTTACCGCCTGGCTGCTGGCGCAGCGCCGCCGCTTCCGCGATCACCGCATCAGCCTTCTCGAACATCTCGTCGGCCGCCTCCCAGACGAGGAGGCTTTCCGCCCGCTCGAAACCTGGATGCAGGTCGCCCCGTTCGATGTGCGCGCGCATCAGGCGCTGCTGGCGGCGCTCGCCCGGCAGGGGCGCATCCGCGAGGGCGAGGAGCATCTCGCCGCCGCCGTCCGGCTGTTCGATGGCGAAGGGCTGGACGGCGCGCCGCTACGCGACGCTTGGCGCCGGGCGCGGACACAGCCGCAGGAGCTGGTGCCGGCGCGGGCGATGCCGGCGGCGAACGAACGCGACGAACGGCCGCCAGCCCCTGCCGCGCATCGCGCCTCGGTCGCGGTCATGCCGTTCGGGAGTGGGCCGGGTCACGCCCCCGATCCCGGCGGCCCCGGCGACGGCCTCGCCCACGACGTCATCACCCGGCTCGCCAAGCTGCGCAGCCTGTTCGTGATCGCCCGGGGAACCGTCTTCGCCCTGCGCGATGACGGCATCGCCGCGGCAGCCGCCGGGCGCCTGCTCGACGTCGATTACGTCGTCAGCGGCTGGCTGCGGCAATCGTCCCGGCGGATCACCGTGGCGGTGGAACTGGCCGAGGTGAGCACCGCCCGCATCGTCTGGGCGGACGTCTTCGATGATCCGGTGGACGACGTCTTCCTGGTCCTGGACCGCATCGGCGACCAGATCACCGCCTGCATCGACCGCGAGATCGAGGCGAGCGAGCGCAATCGCGCCCTGCTGCGGCCGCCCGGTTCGCTCGACGCCTGGGC
>JBDHSN010000183.1:0-6406 GCA_039808105.1 Rhodospirillales bacterium | reverse complement strand
TTGTTGGAGGGGGAGAACAGCAAGGTGTCGCCCTTGCGCAGGTAGCCGCTCTCGATGCGGCCGGCGATGATGCGGCGCTCGTCGAACTTGTAGACGTCCTGCACCGGCATGCGCAGCGGCAGCTCCAGCGAAGTTACCGGCGGCTGCAGTGAATCGAGCGCCCCGGTCAAGGTCGGGCCGGTGTACCACGGCATGTGCTTCTGGCCGCCGGCGGCGATGTTGTCGCCGTCGCGCGCCACCACCGGGATCATGATGGTGTGCTGCAGGTCGATGCCGAGGTCATCGAGATAGGCGCGGACCTCCCCCGCCACCTCCTGGAAGCGCGCTTCGGAATAGCCGACGGTGTCCATCTTGTTGATGCACACGACGATCTGATGGATGCCGAGCAGGTGCAGCAGGTAGGCGTGGCGGCGGGTCTGCTCCTGCATGCCGTCCTTGGCATCGACCACCAGCACGGCGGCGTCGGCCTGGGCGGCGCCGGTGATCATGTTCTTGACGAACTCGCGGTGCCCCGGCGCGTCGATCAGCACGTAGTGGCGCGCATCGGTGTGGAAGAAGATTTGCGAGATGTCGATGGTGATGCCCTGGTCACGCTCGGCCTGCAGCGCGTCCAGCAGGAAGGCCCATTCGAACGGCATGCCGCGCTTCTCGCTCATCGCGCGCACCGCCTCGATGCGTCCCTCCGGCAGCGATCCGGTGTCGTAGAACAGGCGCCCGACGAGAGTCGACTTGCCGTGATCGACGTGGCCGACGATCACGATCTTCAGGGGCAGCGTCGTCTGGATAGCCGACTCGGAGGCTTTGCTCATGCTCGAGGTGTCCATGTTGTTCTCCCCCTCCCCGCCTACATGTAGCCTTCGGCGCGGAGGCGCTCGAACGAGTCCTCCGCCTCGTGATCCATCGCCCGGCCGGCCCGCTCGGCGACCTTGGTGTGCATCAGCTCATCGATGATGGCATCGACGGTGTCGGCGTGAGAATCGATGGGGAAGGTGATGTCCTTGTCGCCCAGCGAGCGGTAGCGCTTGCCGTTCTTGGCGAAGTAGAGCGAAATCAGCGGAATGTTCTCGCGCTTGGTGTAGCGCCAGATGTCGAGCTCGGTCCAGTGCAGCAGCGGATGGATGCGCAGGTGGGTGCCGGGGGCGAAGTCGGTGTTGAACTGGTCCCAGAACTCCGGCGGCTGGTCGCGGAAGTTCCAGGTGTTGTGCTCGCCGCGCGGGCTGAACACCCGTTCCTTGGCGCGGGTGCCCTCCTCGTCGCGGCGGATGCCGGCGATCAGTCCGTCGAAGCCCTCGCGCGCCAGCATGATCTTCAGTCCGGCGGTCTTGCGGGCCGCCGACCGCGCCGCTGGCGGCAGCGTCGGGTCCATTTCCTCAACAGGGGGGCACTTACCGATGATGCAGTCCAGTTTCCATTCCTTGATCACCCGATCGCGGAATTCATAGACCTCGGGAAACTTCTTCTCCGTGTCGATGTTCACCAGCGGAAATGGCACATGACCGAAGAACGCTTTGCGGGCGCACCAGACAAGGACATTTGAGTCCTTGCCGATCGACCACAGCATGCCGAGCTTGTCTATCTTGTTGAACGCCTCACGCAGGATGTATATCGTCCTGCTCTCCAGAACGTCGAGGTGATCCATGGATCCTTCCGCTCGTCATTGAGAATAAGTGCCGAGGTCGCGCGGCCGCATTCAAATACCAGAAACCCGATTAGAAAGTCTAGCTTTCGCAGTGCAGCACGTCGGCGCCTGTGGCGCTGCAAACACCACAGAGAGTTGTGCAGAAACGCTGGTATCGATGAGCCGCCGTCGCTTTCGCGTCCCCGGCGATCAACTGGCCGTGATCGCGTCCCGGTCCTGGCCACGAAACAGCAAGTCCTTCGCAGCCAGCAGCGCGCCACCGGCGATCAGCACGGCCGACAGCGCCAGCGTCCACGACAGCGCCGCCTTGCCGAAGATAAGCAGCAGGATCGTCGACAGCAACGGTGTCAGGTAGCCGCACGCGCCGAGTGTGCGGATATCGCCATGCTTCATGCCGATGTCCCAGGCGAAGAAAGCGGCGCCAACCGGCCCCAGGCCCATCGCCACGACGGCCAGCCACTGTCCTCCCTGCGGCCACACCGTCGGCTCGAACAGCAGATGACAGAGCGCCGCCAGGATCGCGGTCGCACCGCAGAAGCTGCCGACCGCTTCCGTCGATACCTGGGCGAACAGGCGGCTGAGCACCGAATAGCCGGCCCAGGTTACCGCGCAGGCCAGCGCCGCGCCGTAACCCAACGCATAGGCGGCGGGGAAGCCCAGGCGACCTCCGCCGGTGACCAGCAGGACCGTTCCGCACAGGCCGGCGAGCGCCCCGGCGAGGTGCCACCAGCGCAGCCGGTGGCCCGGCAGCAGCGCCGAGAACAGCACGATCAGCAGCGGCCACAGATAGTTGACCAGACTCGCTTCTGCCGGCGGGGCGCTGCGCAGCGCCAGGAAGTAGAAGAAATGATAGCCGAACAGCCCGCCGACGCCGACCAGCCAGGCGCGCAACGGCCAGCGGAAGCGGTGGGCGATGCCGCCGCCCTGCACCGACCAGCGCAGCACGGTGGCAGCGAAGGCAATGCCGAACGCGAGGGCCGTGAGCTGGAACGGCGGCACCCTGCCCGTCATCGTCGTCAGCAGCGCCAGCGTCGACCACATCACGATGGCGGCACCGCCGGCCAGGGTGGCGCCGGTGCCAGCGCGAATCGTGATCCGCCGGCGTTGTCCGTCGGAAACGGCGGCCATTGCTGGCGCCCGGCGGACACCGCTGATGGCGGCGGTGTCCGTGACCGGGACCGATGATCAGACGACCGGACGCAGCAGCGACGGGTTCTGCACCGGCGGCTTCTTCGAGTAGTCGTAGAATCCCTTGCCGGTCTTGCGGCCGAGGTAGCCGAGCTGCACCAGCCGGGTCAGCGTGTGCGGCGGCGCGTGATGCTCGTGGCGGACATCCTCGAAGATGTTGGTGGCCATCGCCTCGACCACGTCGAGGCCGATGTAGTCGGCCAGCTCGAACGGACCCATCGGATGGGCGGCGCCTGCCCGCATCGCCTGGTCGATGCTCTCGATGGTGCCGGTGCCGCGCTCCAGCATGCGGATGGCGTTCAGCATGTAAGGAGTGAGCAGACGATTGACGATGAAGCCGGTGGTGTCCTGGACGATCACCGGGTCCTTGCCGATCACCTTGCAGAAGCTGGCGAGCGCCTCGATCGTCGCGTCCGACGTCTCGAAGGCATGGATGATCTCGACCAGCTTCATCACCGGCGCGGGGTTGAAGAAGTGCAGGCCGGCGATGCGGTCACGGTGCTTGCAGACCGCCATCATGGCGGTGACGGACAGCGTCGAGGTGTTCGTCGCAAGGATGGCGTCGGGGCGGCAGACATGCTCCAGGCGGCGGAACAGCGCCTTTTTCGTGTCCAGATCCTCGATGATCGACTCGATCACCAGATCGCATTCGGCAACAGCGTGCTCGTCGGCGCTGAAGGTGATTCGCGCCAGCAGCGCGTCGCGCTTCTCCGCCGGCATCTTGCCGCGCTCGACCGCCTTGGCGAGGCCCCCTTCCAGGGTCTTCTTGGCCCGCTCCCACGAACCGGGGGTCGCCTTGACCGCGACGACATCGATGCCCGAGTCGGCGACAACCTGGGTGATGCCGAGGCCCATTGCGCCCGTCCCGATCACTCCCACCTTATTTATTGACATGTTGATTTCCCATTTAACCCGAGTTGATCGTCGGCGTCGCGAACTCATCGCCACGCCTTCCGGGGTGGGTTCGGTGCGGACAACCCGCGCAAGTCCCCGCCCGCGCTGAACCGTGACGTTTAGCGGCTTTCGCGGTGGAGATAAAGCGCGGCGCGGTCGCGAACGGCGGGCCTCCGGTGCGGGGCGCATATGCTGTTATCGCATGGCCGCAGACTGCTTATTGCAACGCAGCATGTTTTGGCTGATACTTGCCCTGGGAATTGTCGCCTGATCGCGACAGGAAGGCGCATGATTATGCACGATGGATCGGAAATAGGTGGGCTGAGCAGCACCGATCGCAGTCCTATCACGATCAAGAAGTACGCGAACCGTCGGCTCTACAATACGGCGACGAGTTGCTACGTCACTCTTGACTACCTCGCCCAGTTGGTGAAGACGGGCGCAGAGTTTGCGGTGTACGACGCCAAGACGGGTGAAGATATCACTCGCTCGGTGTTGACTCACATCATCGTCGAGGAGGAAGCAAAAGGGCAGAGCATGCTGCCCGTCAGCTTCCTGCGCCATCTGATCAGCTTCTACGGTGACAGCTTGCAGGTGGTCGTCCCCCGTTACCTGGAGCAGACTATGCAGACCTTCGCGCGCAATCAGGAACAGATGCGCGATTACCTGCGGACGGCTTTCGATGGCCTGATCCCGTTTTCGTCCTTTGAGGAGATGAGCAAGCAGCAGATTGCCATCTTCGAACGGACGATGCGGATGCTCACGCCGTTCTACGACGAGGCGCCGCCGCCAGACCGGGTCCCCGAGCCGCGGCCGGCCAGTCCCTCCGAGGCACAGATCGACGAGCTTCGTGCCCGCCTCAACGAGATGCAGAAGCAGCTCGACGAGCTGGTCGGTCGCCCGCGCACCTGACCGGCAGGGCGGTCCGCCCCCCGGCGGACCCGCGCTACGATCCGTTCCGTGTTGCCGACGTTTGCCAACGCCGCTGTGCCGTCACGGCGCTGGCGCGTGCCGGGGCGACCGGCGCCGCGGCGGATTTTTTTGCATCCCAGGTATGCGCCCTGCACATGGGCGCTGCCCGGACCGGCATTTTCCGCCATGGACGCGAGTTTGGTCTGGTGACGTTCGCTGATTTGATCCGCACCACAAGAGGATAGCGGCAGGGGGTCGTTTCCGCCGGAAAATTGCGCCCCCAGCGGGGAATGATTGCTCTTCTTGCTCTCGGGGATTTTGCCTGCCGATTCCTTGGGAATGGTCGCTCAAATGTGCTTCTAACCCCCTATCGAGTTGCTTTTCTCAGAATTCAGGGTGCGCTAGAGTTGCTCCGCATCGAAAGGATGAACTGAATATCATCCGGATCAACCGTTGTTACGTAACCTCAGGGGAGAGGTCCTGATCGTGGCAATCCGAGGCTGGGGGGATTGCCGGCACGCGGGGAGCTAGCTGCCGGCTCTTAGTACGCTCGAAACGGGTGGACGATCGCCCACAGAATGGAGATCGAGAAAAATGGTACCGTTCGACGAAGAGCTGAGCAAGGCGGCAACCAAGGGGACGGACGTCGACAGATATGTCGGCAGCCGCATCCGCGAACGGCGGGTGATGCTTGGCCTGAGCCAGCAACAGATGGCGCACCTGATCGGGGTGACCTACCAACAGGCGCATAAGTACGAGCGCGGCATCAACCGCATCTCGGCCGGCCGGCTGTTTGAGATCGCCCGGGTGCTGCGCGTGCCGGTGAGCTACTTTTTTGAAGGTCTCGAAGGCAACGGCAGCGAAGAAGACCTGTCGATGCGCCAGCGGATGTGCCTGGAGCTGGCCCGCAACTTTACCCAGATCCCCAACGAGCGCCATCGCGAGGCCCTGAGCCAGTTGGCGCGGGTGCTGGCAGCAAAGTAAGCGTACGTCCGTTTGAGGTCCGACCGCCCGCTGCCGGTGATATCCCCCGAGGTTGCACCGGCACAGAGCCCGTCATCTGACGACAGGCCTTCGCCGAATCACCGAGAGGGCGGCCGTCTCAACCTGAGACGCCGCCGCGCAGGGGGTGACAGTCAGCCGGCGCGGACCTTCTTGCCATCGCCGCACTGACAGTTGCCGAGCGCATTGCGGACGTTCCGCCGCATCCGCTGGTGGCCGGTGCGCTTGATGGCGGTTCCGGCAAAGCGGCTGCGGAAATCGGCCTCGCTGAGCGCCGCCAGCTCGTCCAGCCGCGGTGCGGCGAGATCGGCGCGGGGGTGAAAATCGGGATGCGGCGTCGGCGTCGCGAACTTGTTCCACGGGCAGGCAGCAAGGCAGTCGTCGCAGCCGAAGATGCGATTGCCGAGCGCCGTTGCCAGCTCCTGCGGGATGGCTTGCCTGCTCTCGATGGTCAGGTAGGAAACGCAGCGCCGCGCGTCGATCTGGTAGGGCTTGGCGAGGGCGTCGGTCGGGCAGGCCCGCACGCAGGCATCGCAACTGCCGCAATGGTCCACCGCCGGCTCATCGGCGGCGAGGTCGAGGGTGGTGAAGACCTCGCCGAGAAACAGCCATGAGCCGAAGCGGCGGGAGACGAGGTTGGTGTGCTTGCCGATCCAGCCGAGGCCGGCGCGCATCGCCAACGGCTTTTCCATCACCGGCGCGGTATCGACGAACACCCGCACCTCGCACGCACAGCTCTCGCTCAGCCAGCGCGCGAACGCCTTCAGCCGT
>JBDHSN010000182.1:0-6438 GCA_039808105.1 Rhodospirillales bacterium | reverse complement strand
CAATGCGGCGCTCCTCGGCATCGAGCGCATCCCGTTCGACGCCGAGGGCAACCAGCGCCGCCGCCGCCTCGCCATCGAGTCGCCGCAGATCGGGGACGGCCGCGGCGGCGTCCGACTGGTGCAACGCCGCTTGCGCCGCCACCGCGGTGGTGGTCGCCACCAACTGCTCGGTGCCGGCCAGGCGGGTCTGCGCCGCCGCCAGCGCCGCCTCGGCCGCCAGCCAGCGCAACCACCAGACCGTCGCCTCCAGCTTGCGGATTTGCGCCGACAAGGTGCGATAGCGCGTCGCCTGCTTCGCCTGCCGCTGCAACTGGGTCCGCTGCACCTCCAGGGTTGCCAGCACGTCGTCCAGCCGCGCGAGGTTGCCTTCTGCCGCCTGCAGGCGCTGCTCGGCCTCGTTGCGGCGGGTGTGCAGGCCGACGATTCCCGCCGCCTCCTCGAGCAGCGCCCGTCGCTCCACCGGCTTCGCCGCGATGAGCTGCGCGACCTGGCCTTGCGTGACCATCGCCGCCGAGCGCGCGCCGGAGGCGGCGTCGGCGAACAGCAGGTGGACGTCGCGCGCCCGCACCTCGCGGCCGTTGACCCGGTAGGAGGAGCCGCGCGCCCGCTCGATGCGGCGGCTGACCAGCAGCTCGGTGGTTCCCGTCCACGGCGGCGGTGCGCTGGCGGCGGCGTTGTCAAGCTCCACCGACACCTCGGCGATGTTGCGGCCGGGCCGCTCGCCGCTGCCGGCAAAGATCACGTCGTCCATCTCGCCGCCGCGGAGCTGCTTGGCCGAGGTCTCGCCCATCACCCAGCGCAGCGCTTCGACCAGATTCGACTTGCCGCACCCGTTCGGGCCGACGATGCCGGTCAGGCCGGGCTCGATCAGCAGCTCGGTGGGATCGACGAACGACTTGAAGCCGGCTATGCGCAGCTTGCTGAACCGCAGCATCGTTGCACCCCCGCCGTGCGCGTGGTTTGCGGCTGCCGCGGCCTGCTACTTGCCGAGCGCCGGGGTGATCACCGCCTTGAACTCGTCGAACGTGTGGTTCGGAGCGATCTTCTGGCCATTCATGCGGAACGAGGGCGTCCCGTCGATGCCGTCCTGCTTCTGCGCTTCCTGGGCGCGCGCCTGGATCCCCTGCAGCAGCGCCTTGTCGGCGAGGCAGGCATCGACGTCGGCGGGAGCGAGCCCGGCAAGCTGCGCCCGCACCTTGAGGTCGGTGAGCGGATCGGTGCTGCGCGCCCAGGCCTGCTGGTCGCGGAACAGCATATCGAGGAAGCCGAAGTAACGGTCAGCCGGAACGCAGCGGGCGATCATCGCCGCCCCCATCGCCCGGCCATCCAGCGGGAAGTCGCGGAACACCCAGCGCACCAGCCCGGTATCGATATACTCCGCCTTGATCTGCGGCAGCACGTTCTGGTGGAACTCGGCGCAGTGCGGGCAGGTCAGCGAGGAATACTCGACGATCGTCACCTTGGCCTGCGGATCGCCCATCGCCCGCTCCGCCAGCATCGCCTCGGTCGGCGGCAGGGCAGCCGCCGCAAACGGCAGCAGCGCCGCCATCAGGATCAGAACCGCCGCTAGCGTTCGCACAACGAGCACTCCCGGACCACAACATGTTGCGGTGACTATAGGCGGCGCGCGGCCTCGTTACAAGACTGGCGGTGCGATCGGCAGGGCCTTCGCCCAGCGCCCGGGCACCGGCCGCCCTACTTCCGGGGAAAGCATCGCCCGGCGAACGCCAGCGCGTAGCGCAGCGTCGCCTCGTCGATGCCGTGGCCCAGCCCGGGAACCATGTGCGCCTCGACCGGCACGCCGGCGGCCTTGAGCGCGGTTTCCGCGGCCGGCAGGCAGGCGGCCGGCAGCACCTCGTCGGCGGCGCCGTGGGTCAGCAGCACCGGCGGCCGGCTGCGGATCTCGCTGGCGAGGCGGATGTCGGGGATCAGCATGCCGGAGTGGGAGATGATGCCGGCGGGTGAGTGCTGGCGACGCAGCCCCACGTGCAGCGCCATCATCGCCCCCTGCGAGAAGCCGGCCAGCAGCAGGTCGGCGTCGCTCAGCTTGTGACGCGCCAGCTCGTGGTCGAGAAAGGCTTCGACATAAGGTGCCGCGGTGCGCACGCCGTCGCTGCGCGGAAACGACGTCAGGTCGCCGATGCTGAACCACATGTAGCCGAACGGCGCCATATCGAAGGGAAACGGCGCGTTCGGCGAAACGATGTACGCATCGGGCAACACCGACTGGTAGAACGGGGCGAGGCTGATCAGGTCGTTGCCGTCGGCACCGACGCCATGCAGCAGCACGATCAGCTGTTTCGGGGTGCCGCCGCCTTTCGGCGGCACCGACGGTCCGCTCAGCAGCCTGACGTTCGCCATCCTCTCCTCCGGCTATGCTCCGTTGCGCTCCGGTTGGTAGCGGAAAAGCCCGGCGCTGGCCAGCCCGCCCGGCCCGTCATCGCGCGCGTTCCATCGACCCGGCCGGCGTCAACTTGACAAAGCGGGGGGTGGCCGATAAAGCACACGACTTCTGTTTCAGGGGCGGAACGCACAACCGCTGCAACGGAACACCTAAAGGCGTCCCGGGGCTGAGCTCAACCCGGGGTGGAGACCGCGGCCGTCCGCGCGGCGGTGACGGCCGCCAAGCCTTTCCGGGGCTCGAACCATTGAAGAGGCGGAGGAAATCATGGCACGCGTGGCACTGGTTACCGGCGGCACCCGCGGCATCGGCGCGGGCATCGCCAAGCGACTGCAAAAGGAAGGCTACAAGGTCGCCGTGTGCGACGTGGTCGATGAGCAGATCGGCAAGTTCAAGGACGAGACCGGCATCCCCGGCTTCAACGTCAACGTTGCCGACTACCAGGCGGTGGTCGATGGCGTGAAGAAGATCGAGGCGGAAGTCGGGCCGATCGACGTGTTGGTCAACAACGCCGGCATCACCCGCGATGCGCGCTTCGTCAAGATGACCCGCGAGAAGAACTGGGATCCGGTCATCGCCGTCAACCTGACCTCCGCTTTCAACACCTGCAACGTCATCCTGCCGGGCATGACCGAGCGCAAGTGGGGCCGCATCGTCAACATCAGCTCGATGAACGGCCAGCGCGGCCAGTTCGGCCAGACCAACTACTCGGCAACCAAGGCGGGCATCATCGGCCTGTCGCGCTCGCTGGCGCTGGAGTGCGCCCGCAACGGCGTCACCGTCAACGTCATCTGCCCCGGCTTCATCCTCACCGAGATGACCGGCGCGATGCCGAAGGACATTCTCGACGCCGAGGTGCAGAAGATCCCGGTGCAGCGCATCGGCCAGCCGGAAGACATCGCCAACGCCGTTGTTTTCCTCGCTTCCGACGGCGCGAGCTTCATCACCGGCCAGACCCTCTCGGTCAACGGCGGCCAGCTGATGCCGTAAGGGGCCGGCTCACTGCCATCCTGACGACGAGAGACCGCCGGCACGCCGGCGGTCTCTTTTCGTATCCGGTCTCGCCCGGCCAGGCGTCAGCCGCCGGCCGCCTTGTCCATGAAGCGGGCGAGGCGCAGGTCGCGCTCGGTAACCCCGCCGGCCTCGTGGGTCGTCAGCGTCACCTCGATGCGGTTGTAGACGTTGAACCACTCCGGGTGATGATCCATCTTTTCCGCCACCAGCGCGATCCGCGTCATGAAGGCAAATGCCTCGTTGAACGTTTTGAAACGGAAGGTCTTGGAGATGGCGTCGCGACCATCGGTTTCCTGCCAGCCGCCCAGTTCTGCCAGCGCCGACCGCCTTGCTTCGCCGCTCAGCTTCTCGACCATGCTTTTATCCCTTCGATCCATTCTGCGGCCCCCGCTGCGCTGCGGCCGGCGGCTGCAGCCGCTCAGCCGCTGAGCACACCGATGGGCGCCCGCTCACCGTTCTACGTCCGCCGCCGGCTGTCCGTGCAATGCGGTGTGCCGCCCAGCCTCGACGACATCGATCGGATCGCCCGCTCGGCGCTGGCTCACTTGCCGGAGCCGTTCCTGTCGCACGTGAGCGGCATCCTGGTGCGGGTCGAAGAGTTCTGCGACGCCGAGACCGAGGTCGAGCTGGCCCTCGACAGCCCGTTCGATCTGCTCGGGCTTTATCGCGGCGTCTCCCTCGACCGCAAGAGCGTCATCGATCCGAACCCGCATTTCGATGCGATCTTTCTCTATCGCCGGCCGATCCTCGACTACTGGTGCGAGACCGGCGAGGACCTGGAGCACGTCGTCCGCCACGTCCTGCTGCACGAGATCGGCCACCACTTCGGCTTCAGCGACGACGACATGCACCGCATCGAAAACGGCCCGGATTAGGCGCCGGCCGAACGCCGCCGGACACACGGGCCCTTACGGCCTCGTCGGTACCAGCACGCCGTCGGCATTGCGGCGGAGCGGATAGGGCTGCTTCGGCAGCGGCGCGCCGGAGCCTCGCTGATCGAAACGCCGTACGGCCAGCCGGCAGGCGCGATGGTGATGTAGCGGGCAAAGGTGTCCACCAATGCGAGGGGGGATCAAGCCTGTTTCATGGCGGCAGGGGGCACGCCCGCCGGTTCAGTCGGCGGGGCTGGCCGCGGGCTCGCTGCCGGGGAGCAGGAAGCTTGGCGAGGCCTGCTGCTTGAGGAAGGCGGCGAAGGTTTTCTTGATCGCCGGCAGGCGGTACAGCATCACGAGGCTGGTCTTCCTGGTCCGCGTGATCACCGTCGAGGGATCGAAGTAGGCCCTGGCGTTGTCGATGGTGAGCACGAACGGCGGCCGGCCCTCCCGCGCCAGCAGGTAGCTCATGATCAGCGCGCCGGTGCGGTGGTTGCCCTCGATGAACAACTGCGGCTGGCTGAGCATCCGGACATAGACGCCGGCGGCACGCCGCCACGGCGATTCGTCGCGATGCAGCTGGTACCACTCGACGATGTCGCGGATGCCGCCTTGCGCATCGTCGTAGAAGTGCTCCTCGGTCAGGCGCAGGTGCGTCCGGTTCTCCTGCCGGTTGCGCGGGTCGATGCCGCACAGCACGCGCGCGTTCAGCTCCAGCAGGTGCCGGACGCTGCCCATCGCCAGGAAATCGACGCCTGCGAGGCGATCGACCGACCGTGACCCGCGCCCTTCTTGTCACCGTCGGCACCGGCGACATGGCGCGGCTGGAGGAAAGCCTGTTTGCTCCCCTGCGCAAGTCGATCGAGCAAGGTGAATGGGAGCGCGTCGTCCTGCTGCCGTCGCAGGTCACGGAGCAGTACGCCGCCGAGCTCAAGGCGCAGGTACGCGGCGATTGGCTCGATCTCCGTCCGCTGCCCGAAGCCGGGCAGGAGAACGACGCCGATGCCTGTTTTGCCCATTTCGACGAGGTCATCGCCGGCCTGCGCACGGTCGGCTTCGGCGCGCGCGACATCGTCGTCGATTTCACCCGCGGTACCAAGGCGATGAGCGCGGCGCTGGTGCTCGCCGCCATTCGTCACGACCTGCCGACGCTCCGCTATCTCACCGGCGATCGCGACGCCCGTGGCATGGTCAAGGCGGGTACGGAACGCATCTTCGAGACCAGCCCGGCGATCGCCACGGCACGGAAGACACTCGACCTGGCGTTGCAGTTCGTCAGGCGCGGCAACTTCGCCGGCGCCGTCGCGCTGCTGGACGACGATCCGAATTCCTGGGGCTGGCCGCCGGCGCTCGCCGGCGCCGTGCCGGCCCTGCTGGGGATGCTGCAATTCTACGTGGCGTGGGACCGGCTCGACTATCGGACCGCGGCGGCGATCCAGTATCCGGATGTCGCCCCGCTGCGGGAGTGGCACGACGTCTGGCCAACGCCCGCCATGGCAAAATGGGTGACCGACTTGGCCGCCCCCGCGACGCGGGATGACCGCGCCGCCATGGGGGTCCGGCTCAGGCTGCTGGCCTGCGACCTGCTCGCCAACGGCGAACGCCGCATCCGCGACCGCCAGTTCGAGGATGCGATGCTGCGCGCCTATCGCGTCCTCGAACTGATAGGCCAAGGGCGGCTGTTCGGCCATGGCCTCGATTCCGCCTGCCTGCCGCCTGACCACTCAGACGTGCAGGCGCTGGACCACAAACTCGCCAAGAAGGGCAGCGCTGGCTTCGGCAAGAGCAGGGACGGCACGCTGACGGCCGGTCGGGAACTCGTCGCCCGTCTGCTCAAGGAACTGCGCGATGCGCTGGCCAAAACCCTGCTGAGCTTCGACAACCAGCCCCAACTGCCGCGTATCAGAGCCCGCAATGTCAGCGTGCTGATCCACGGCTTCGAGGCCGTCGGCCCGAATGACGCCCAACCGCTACAGCGACTGTATCGCGCCCTTGACGCGCTTCTCGTCGAGGATGGCGGCGATGTCACGAAAGCCGCTCTTCTCGTCGCACGGTGCCTGGACTTCTCGGCCCATCCGGGTTGATGGCGATATCTTCAGCCGGGCCTCGCCGCAACGGCCCGGGCTCCGCCGCCGCAGAATGCGGGGATCA
>JBDHSN010000181.1:0-6486 GCA_039808105.1 Rhodospirillales bacterium | reverse complement strand
GAACGCCGCCGCCGCCCGCTCGGCCATGAACGAGTAGGTGACAACCTCGACCACGCCGCGGCCGGCCAGCACCCGGCGGGCGCGCGCCCGGCGCCGCTGCGCCGGCGTCAACACGCCGTGCGGCAGATCCTGGGCGCGTGGCAACGGCGTCTCCGGGATGCGGTTGTAGCCGAGCAGCCGGACCACCTCCTCGACCAGGCAGGCCTCGCCGACGATATCGTTGCGCCACGGCGGCGTCTGCACCGTCCACTGCTCGCCGGCGAGGGTGCCGGTAAAGCCGAGCGCTGCGAGCGTGCCGGCGCACTCCGCAGGGCTGGCCTCGACACCGGCCAGCGTGCGCACCCGCGCCGGGCGGAAGATGATGGCGGGGCGCGGCGCCGGCGGGCCGCCGGCGATGACCACTGCGGAAGCCTCGCCGCCGCAGATCTGCAGGATCAGCCGCGTCGCGATCTCCAGGCCCCAGGTCACCGAAGTCGGATCGATGCCGCGCTCGAAGCGGTAGCGGGCGTCCGAGGCGATGGTGAGGGCCCGGCCGGTCTCGGCGGTGCGCACCGGATCGAACAGCGCCGATTCGAGGAACACCGCGGTGGTCGCGGCGGTGCAGCCGGTGGGCTCGCCGCCGATGACGCCGCCGAGCGCCTGCGCGCCGGCGTCGTCGGCCACCACCGTCATGCCGGGGTCAAGATCATATTCCCGGCCGTTCAGCGCCGCCAGCCGCTCGCCAGCGCGGGCCAGGCGGACGTGCAGGCTGCCCGCCAGCTTGTCCGCATCGAAGACGTGCAGTGGCCGGCACAGATCGAGGGTGAGGAAGTTGGTGATGTCGACCAGCGCCGAGATCGGCCGCAGGCCGGCGGCGAGCAGCAGCCGCTGCATCCACTCCGGGCTCTCGGCGTTGCGCAGGCCGCGGATCAGCCGGCCGGCGAAACAGGAGCAGGCGTTGGCCGCCTCGGCAGGAAAATCGAGGCGCACGCCGACCGGGCTGGCGAAGCTGCCGGCAACCGGCGCCGTATCGAGCGGCAGCAGGGTGCCGAGGCCGGCGGCGGCGAGGTCGCGGGCGATGCCGCGGACGGCGAGGCAGTCGCCGCGGTTGGGAGTGATGGCGACGTCGAGGACGGGATCGTCGAGCCCCATCGCGGCGGCGGCGGGCGAGCCGACGATCGCATCCGCCGCCAGCTCGACGATGCCGGTATGCTCATCCGATAGCGCCATCTCGCGCTCCGACAGCAGCATCCCGGCGCTGTCGATGCCGCGGATCTTCGCCGGCTTCAGGGTGATGCCGCCGCCGGGGATCACCGAGCCCACCGGGGCGAACACCCCCTTCAGCCCGGCGCGGGCGTTGGGAGCGCCGCACACCACCTGCAGCGTGCCGCTGCCGGTATCGACGGTGCACACCTGCAGCTTGTCGGCATTGGGGTGCGGCTTCGCCTCGCGCACCTCGGCGACGACGAAGCCGGCCAGCGCCGCGGCGCGGTCCTCGATGCCCTCGACCTCGAGGCCGATCATCGGCAGCCGTGCGGCGATGGTGGCGAGGTCGGCATCGGTGGCGAGGTGCCGGCGCAGCCAGGACAGCGGGAACTTCATCGCCGTTACAGCCCCGTGACCAGCGACGGCTGCTCCAGCGCGGCGAAGCCGTAGTGCCGCAGCCAGCGCAGGTCGGATTCGAAGAAGGTGCGCAGGTCGGGGATGCCGTACTTCAGCATGGCGATGCGCTCCAGGCCCATGCCGAAGGCGAAGCCCTGCCATTCGCCGGGATCGATGCCGCAGTTCTCCAGCACCAGCGGATTGACCATGCCGCAGCCGAGAATCTCCAGCCAGTCGCGGCCGGCGCCGATGCGCAGGGCGCCGCCCTCGCGGGCGCAGCCGATATCGACCTCGGCGGAAGGCTCGGTGAACGGGAAATAGCTGGGGCGGAAGCGCACCGGCAGGTCGTCGAGGGCGAAGTAGGCGCGCAGGAAGGCGATCAGGCAGCCCTTGAGGTGGCCCATGTCGATGGCGCGGTCGATCACCAGCCCCTCGACCTGATGGAACATCGGCGAGTGGGTGGCGTCGTAGTCGGAGCGGTAGGTCCGCCCCGGCGCGATGATGCGGATCGGCGGGCGCTGGCCGCGCATGGTGCGCACCTGCACCGGCGAAGTGTGGGTGCGCAGCACCAGCCGGCGGCCGTCGCGCTCGCCCGGCAGGTAGAAGGTGTCCATCTCCTGGCGGGCGGGATGCTCCGGCGGGATGTTCAGCGCGCCGAAGTTGGTCCAGTCGTCCTCGATGTCCGGACCCTCGGCGACGGCAAAGCCCATCTCGCCGAAGATGGCGATGACCTCGTCGATGGTCTGGCTGATCGGGTGGATGCGGCCCTGCGCCTCGGGGCGGACCGGCAGGGTCACATCGATGCTCTCGTCGGCGAGACGGGCGTCGAGGGCGGCATCGGCCAGCGCCGCCCGCCGCGCCTCCAGCGCGCCCGCCACCTGCTCCTTGAGCCGGTTGAGGTGGGCGCCACGCTCGCGCCGCGCCTGCCCTTCGAGGCCGGCGAGATCGCGCATCAGCGCGGTGATGCGGCCCTTCTTGCCCAGCTCGCCGACGCGCAGGCGTTCGAGGCCGTCGAGATCGGCGGCCTCGATCTGCGCCAGCAGCGCATCGCGCAGTGCGTCCACGTCCTGCATCAGGGAACCACTTTCGCGTTGACGGAGGTGGCGCTTCGGCGGTCAGGCCGGAACCGGCGTCAGCGCGTCCTCGGCATGCCGCGCCAGCGCCGCGAACGACTCCGGCTCCTTGACGGCGATATCGGCGAGCATCTTGCGGTCGACGGTGATGCCGGCCTTGTTCAGCCCGTCCATGAATCGCGAGTAGGTGAGGCCGTGCTCGCGGGCGGCGGCGTTGATCCGCTGGATCCACAGGGCACGGAAACTGCGCTTGCGGTTGCGGCGGTCGCGGTAGGCGTACTGCTGCGCCTTCTCGACCTTCTCCAGGGCGGCCCGGAACGTGGTGGACGAGCGGCCGCGGTAGCCCTTGGCCTTCTCCAGCACCTTCTTGTGACGGGCGTGCGCAGTGACGCCCCGTTTAACGCGTGCCATCGGTTGCGTCCCCTGCTAGCGGTTCGGGAAGTACTTGATGGCGACGACCGTCGCGTCGTCGGGCAGGATGAAGCTGCCGCGGGCCTGGCGCTTCATCTTCTGCGGCCGCTTGCGCAGGTTGTGGCGCTTGCAGGCGACATTCGCCCGGATCTTGCCGGTGGCGGTGAAGCTGAACCGCTTCTTCGCCGCCGACTTGTTCTTCAGCTTGGGCA
Source organism: Rhodospirillales bacterium (assembly GCA_039808105.1). GTDB lineage: Bacteria > Pseudomonadota > Alphaproteobacteria > Rhodospirillales > Defluviicoccaceae > Defluviicoccus. The sequence goes on along the minus strand of JBDHSN010000181.1, from coordinate 3,209 downwards.
TTTCGGCTTCGACCTTTCCCTTGCGATTGATCCGGCGCAGAGCCGGAAAGGCGACGTCGTCTGCGGCTGGGCATGCCCTTTTCGCCGGACCGCACGTTACCGGACGTCACGAGAAGCGCCGCTTATACCTGTGCTGCTCGCGCCGATCAAGCCGGGGGCCGCCTCAAGCAGCCTCAGGGACCCGCCGGCTGGCCGGCCCGCCGCGGACCGGATGGCGAACCCGCGCTGGCATATCGCCCGGCGGGGTGGCCACCCGGGACCACACCCGCCGGTCAGAACGGCGGACCGCTCGCGTATCAGAGGATGATTGTCACTGGAGAATGCGGCGGAGAGTCAGCCGTGCCGCACCGACATTCTGGCATCGCCCGCGGCGATGATGGCAACCTGGGTGCGATTGCTTGCCCTGAGTTTGCGCATAACCTGACGCACGTGCACCTTGACCGTGCTTTCCTGAAGGGAGAGTTCGTACGCGATTACCTTGTTGGGCTTGCCCTGGCGGAGAAGTTCGAACACCTGCTGCTGCCGGGGTGTCAGGCCGTGCAGCTGCGCGCGTTCATTGTTGAGGGTGACCACCGTGCGCTCCGGCGGACGTTGCGAACTCAGCGCCTGCGCCACGACATCGGCCGGAACGAACGTGCCGCCCGCGTGCACGAGACAGAGTGCCTCGAAGAGAATGCGCGAACTCTGGGTCGTCGGGACGTATCCGCGAACACCCAGCTTCAAGGCCTCGGCGACATGCTCCGATGCAGGATCTTCTGCGATGATAAGGACGGGAACCGTTCCCAGCGCCGCCACCAGGCTGGTGATGTGATCGCGAACGGTCTGGTCCAGCACCGAGCCGTAGCCGATATTGAGCAGAACGATGCCGGTCGTTGCAACGGCAGCTTCGTCAAGCAGCTGCGCCACGGTCGCAACCGATTTGACCTCAAAACGCATCGTCCCTTCCAGCAGGACGATCAACGCTTCCCGTCTCAGCGACCGCGGATCGATCACGGTTACAGACAGACGATCGGCCGACGACCTTTGTCCCGCTGCCGCAAGCGGAGAGGGCGTGTCCACGCCCTCACAAAGGCTATCAGCACTCAGTCTCATCATACCGACTTCCCCCTCTTTCCTATCAGGTGCGACGACCTTCGGGTGTCTGTTTCCCAAACTTCGTCTGACGGCCATCGCCAACGCTGCCCCCCCTCCCACCTTTTCGATTAGGGGCGGCGCATACTATGCATCTCCTCACTTCTCCGAGAAGTAACCTGATTGGCGTACCCCTAACCGATCATTTAACGATTCTAATCTGTGAGCCAACGGGCTGGCGGTCAAGGGAGTTCCGGCAATTTAAACTATGTCCTGGCCGCACCGTGACCCTAGTTTTACAGTGCCGTTAGTGGAGTTCTGGGCGGGCATCTGCGTGTGTTGCCGACAGCCCGAACAGGGAATTAAGCGGCGCTCAACGAAGTAGCCGGATTACCCGCAAAAGTAATCCCCGCCTGACGCGCCGGGATGCGCGCCGGGCCGGGGCGCTGCCCGACCGCCCGCGGCCAATCTCGGCGTGCCGGCACGGCCGGGCGCGCCCTGATCTCCCCTCCCCGCCAACGCCGCCGTTGGTTACCGCCGCGGTCCGATGCTGCGCATCCCGCATGGCCCGGCCCGGTCGGGCACCGGCCAACTATGCCCTTGCTGCTCTTCCCTGAATTCGCGAGAGAGGCCCCACTTCCGAGGCCGGCGTTGCCGGCACCGGGGCTGACGATGCGACGCCGGCGCCCGGGCGGAAGACGCGGCTGACCGCCGCTCGCCGCGGCTCCGCCGGCGCGACGCCGGTGCGCACTGCTTGCGCCGGCATCACCCCGCCGAGTCGGAACTTCCTGGCCGTGCGGCCGGATCGATCAGCACTCGTAAATCGAGAGTTCTGGATTGCGGATAAGGCGATGCTTCCCCGCATAGGGCAAATTTACCGATTTGGAGGTCCCACCCGGGCATCGGCGCCGCCCCCGCCTACTCAACTCATGCGCGCGGGCCAAAAAGGATGATACCGGTGCCGATCAGACACACGAGGGCTCCGGCGCCATCCCACCGATCGGGGTAAATCCCCTCCACCAGCCACAGCCACAGCAACGATGCCGTGATATAAATGCCGCCGTATGCCGCGTAGGCGCGGCCGGCGGCGTCGGATTCGACGAAGGTCAGCATGAAGGCGAACAGGGCGAGCGACAGCATGCCGGGGACGAGCCACAGCACCGACCGGCCAAGGCGGAGCCATGCCCAGAAGCTGAAGCACCCGGCGATCTCGGCGATCGCCGCCACACCGTAGGCGGCGAGCGAGACCACCGCTGCCTTCGTCATACCGCTGCCTTCTCCCCGGCACCCCGGTAGACCAAACCAGGCGCGCCGGCGGCCGCTTCTCCCTCTGCCAGCGCGCGCACCCGGGCGTGCAGCGGCGATCGCCAGCACACCGGATCGGTCGCAGCGGCATCGCCGGCCAGCGCCAGCGCCTGGCAGCGGCAGCCGCCCCAGTCGAGCTCGCGCCGCTCGCACGAAGCGCACGGCTCCGGCATCCAGGTGGTGCCGCGGAAGCGCTGGAAGGCGGGGGAGTGCTCCCAGATCGCGGCGAGCGGCCGATCGCGGACGTTGTCGAAGGCAAGGTCGGGGATGGTCGTCGCCGCATGGCAGGGCAACGCCCGGCCGGCCGGATCGACCAGCAGGAACCGCTGGCCCCAGCCGCCCATGCACGCCTTCGGCAGCCGGGCCCAGTAGTCGGGAATGACGTAGTCGATGACGAGGCGGCCGCGCAGGCGCTGGCGCGCTGCTTCCACGACGGCGGTGGTCTCCTCCAGCTGCGCCAAGGTCGGCAGCAGCGCCGCGCGGTTGCGGAGACCCCAGCCGTAATACTGGACGTGCGCCACCTCGATCCGCCCCGCTCCCAGCGCCACCGCCAGCTCGATCATCGCCGCGACGCGGGCGGCATTGTGGCGGTGGACCACGGCATTGACGGTCAGCGCCAGCCCGGCGGCGCGGACATCGCGGGCGGCGGCGAGCTTGCGGGCGGGCGCCCCGCGCAGGCCGCCGATGCGCTCGCCGGCGGCGGCATCGGTGTCCTGGAAGCTGATCTGCACGTGTTCCAGCCCGGCCTCCGCCAGCGCCGCCACCAGGGGCGCATCGAGCAGGACCGCCGAGGTGATCAGGTTGGTGTAAAGGCCCGCGGCGGTGGCCCGCGC
>JBDHSN010000180.1:0-6527 GCA_039808105.1 Rhodospirillales bacterium | reverse complement strand
GCGAGGTTGGTCACCGACAGGTGGATCGCCAGCGTCGCCCGGCTGTGCGCCAGGCTGGCGAGGTCCTCGCCTGCCGGCATCGGCGAGGAGCGTGTCGCCGTGCGGGTGAGGATCACCGTCTGGCTCACCGCCGGCAGCGTCAGCTCGCAGGCCAGCGCCGCCGCTGCGGCGGCGAACGCCGGCACGCCGGGGGTGACGTCGTAAGCGATGCCGAGCGCCGCCAGCCGGCGCATCTGCTCGCCGATGGCGCCGTACAGCGACGGATCGCCGGAATGGACGCGGGCGACGTCGTGGCCGGCGGCATCGGCCGCCGCCATCTCGGCGATGATGGCGTCGAGGTCGAGCGGCGCGGTGTCGATGACGCGGGCGCCGGCCGGCGCTTCCGCCACCACCTCGCGCGGCACCAGCGAGCCGGCGTAGAGGCAAACCGGGCAGCTGCGGATCAGGTTCAGCCCGCGCACGGTGATCAGGTCGGGGGCGCCGGGCCCGGCACCGATAAAATGCACGGTCATGCCGCGTTCTCCCCGTCCGGCAAGGCATCGCCGCCATCATTGCGAGCCCGCGCAGCGGGCGCGACAATCCAGCATCGGCGGCGCGTTGCGATTGCTGGATTGCTTCGCTGCGCTCGCAATGACGGCGGGTGTGCAGAAATCAGCGGCATGGGACCGGGTCGGGTGCGGCGGCGGGGCGGTCGGCGTAGCCGCGCGGGGTGTAGACGAAGTGGTGGGTGCCGCGGGTGACGGCGCGGGTGGTGCTGGCGCCGATGAGGACGACGGTCAGCATGTCGACGTCGTCGGCGCGCAGGGCCTCGAGCGTGACCACCCGCACGCTCTCCTCCGGCCGTCCGAGGTTGCGGGCGAGGACCACCGGCGTCGCGGCCGGGCGGGCGGCGAGCAGGATGGCGCGGGCGGCGGGGAGCTGGCTGCGCCGGCGCTGCGAGACCGGGTTGTAGAGGGCGACGACGAAATCGCCGGCCGCCGCCGCTTGCAGCCGCCGCTCGATCACCGGCCACGGCGTCAGCAGGTCGGAGAGCGAGATAGCGCAAAAATCATGGCCGATCACCGCGCCGGCGCGCGCCGCCGCCGCCTGCAGGGCGGTGATCCCCGGCACCACGGTGATCGCGAGGCGGTTCCAGGCGGGGCGATCCTCGCGATCGAGCAGCTCGAAGGCGAGCGCGGCCATCGCATAGATGCCGGCATCGCCGGAGCTGACCAGGGCGACCGAGCGGCCCTCGGCGGCGAGATCGAGGGCGAGCCGCACCCTGCCCTCCTCCTGCGCCAGCGGCGTTTGGTGGCGGCGCTTGCCGGCGAGCAGGTCGTCAATCAGATCGAGATAGAGGCCGTAGCCGACGACATCGCTGGCGGCGGCGATCGCCTGCAGCAGCTCGGCGGTGCGCCGGCCGGCAGCGCCGGGGCCGATGCCGACGATGGCGAGGCGGCCGCGCGCCCGGCCGACGGCCGCGGCATCGAGCTCGCCGGCGGCACGGGCGATGGCGCACGTCGCCCGATCCGACCGGGTCTTCGCCACCACCAGGGCGCCTTCCTCGCCCACCGCCGCCAGCGCCGCCCCCTCGGCGACGCCGTGGCAGCCAACCTCGCGGTAGACGACTTCGGACGGATGGACGAGGCGCGGCGTCTGCGCCTCCAGCTCGGCGGCGGAGAAGAAGCGCGCCGGCACCGCCAGCGCTTCGGCCAGCGCCTGCACCGCCGGCTCGTCGGCCTTCAGATCCAGCGAGACGACGCAGGCGACGGCGGCTTCCGCCAGTCCGTGCGCCGCCAGCGTGCCGCGCGCCAGCGCAGCGAGTTCATCCGCCGGGCAGCCGCGCTCGCAGCCGACGCCGAGGGCCAGCACCGGCGGATGCAGCACCAGCGCGGCGGCCGCTTCCGCCGCGCCGACGGCGCGGTCGGTGACCAGCACCCGCCGCTCGGCAGCCTCGGCAAAGCGCGCGTCGGACGAGCGCAACCACGCCGCCTCGCCCGCCTCCACCTGCAGCGTCACCTTCTCGCCGGCCAGCAGCGCCGCGGTCATCGCCTTCGCCGCCGGGGGGTTGGCAAGCCGCCAGCCCGGTGGCGGCTCGTCGAGGCCGAAGCCGAGGCGGACGTCGCCGGCGGTGGTGATCGCCGCAACGCCGCCGGTTGCAGCGGCGATGGCGCGGGCCAGCCGGTTGGCGCCGTGGTGGCCGCCGAGCAGCGGTACGGCGACGCTGCCGTCCTCGGCTACCGCAACCACCGGCGGCTCGGCCCGCTTGTCGGCGAGCAGCGGCGCCGTCGCCCGCACCAGGATGCCGGCGGCGCAGAGGCCGACGATCGGCGTGCCGGCGGCGAACAGCCCGCGCAGGTGCGCCATCGCCTCGTCGAACGCCTGGTCGGCGCCATCGGCGCGGCCGGCGAGGCCGTGCACCACCGAGGCCGGCAGCAAGGGCTGCAGCCGCCGCGCCAGCGACAGACCGCCGGCGCTCAGCGCCACCAGCGCCGCGCCCTCCGGCAGCGCCTCGCGCCATGCCGGCGACGCGCGCGGCCGGCGCACCAGGATCATCGAGAAGTAGGGGGCGCTGGCCGGCGCGTCGCGCAGCGGCAGGATGCGCTCGCTCGCCATCGAGGCGCGCTCGACGTAGGTGGCGCTGTCCATCAGGCCGAGGCGATCGAGCACGCGGCGGACCTTGCCGGCATGCCGGCCCACCTTCATGATCGCCGCCGCCTCGGCGCGGGCGAGCCGCGCCTCCAGCTCCGCTTCCGGCAGGGGGGCCGGCAGCACGCTGAGGACCTCGTTGCGCGAGACCAGCGGTGTTGCCGCCGCCGCCGTCACCGCCGCCAGCGACGAGACGCCGGGGACGACCACCGCCGGAAAGCGCGGCGCCAGCCGCTCGAACAGGTACATGAACGAGCCGTAGAAGAACGGATCGCCCTCGCACAGCACCGCCACGTCGTGCCCGTCATCGAGGTGGCCGGCGAGGATGCCGGCGTAGCGGTCGTAGACCTCCTGCGCCGGGAAGCGCTCGATCGCCATCGGCGTCGAAATGGCGATCTCGGTGCGGCCCGCCGGCACGTGCGGGTCTGCGATCGCCCGCACCAGGCTCTCGCCGCCTTCCGGCGCCGGGTAGGCGATGACCGGGGCGCGCGCCAGGATCTCCTTCGCCTTCAGCGTGATCAGGCCGGGATCGCCAGGGCCGATGCCAAGGCCATAGAGGGTGCCACTCACGGCTTTGTTCCTGTGTACTGGGTGACCTCCATCAGCGCGCGCAGGCCGGTCAGGCGGCCGACCGGCGCGGCGCGGGCGATGGCGATGCGGGCGAGATCGCCGCCGCGGCGGCGGCGGAAGTCGAGCAGACGGGCGCCGGCCTCCAGGCTGACGGCGTTGGCGACGAGCCGGCCGCCGGGGCGCAGCCGGTCCCAGCAGTCCTCCAGCAGACCGGTGCGGGCCACCCCGCCGCCGATGAACACGGTATCGGGGTCCGGGTCGAGCCCGGACAGCGCTGCCGGCGCCTCACCCGCCACCACCCGGAGCTGCGGCGTCCCCAGCGCCGCGGCGTTGCGGGCGATGGCGGCGCAGCGGCCGGGATCGCGCTCGATGGCGAATGCCTGCGCTTCCCGGCCGGTGGCCGTGCGAAAGCACGGCATCGCCGCGCGCAGCCACTCGATGGCGACCGAGCCGCTGCCGGCGCCGACATCCCACAGCACCTGCCCCGGCAGCGGCGCCAGCGCGGCGACGGTGACGGCGCGCACCTCGTGCTTGGTGAGTTGGCCGTCGTTCTCGAACACCGCGTCGGGCAGCCCGGCGGCGCGGGGCAGCAGCACCGGGCGCGGGCCCGGCCGGCAGTCGATGGCAAGGGTGTTGAGGTCGGCGGTGCGCGGCTGCGACCAGCTTTCGGCGATGCCGTCGAGCCGCCGCTCCGCGGCAGCGCCGAGATGCTCCAGCACGGTGATGCGGCTGGGACCGAAGCCGCGCGCCGTCAGCAGCGCTGCCGCCTCCCCCGGAGTGGCGCCGTCGCGGCTGAGCACCAGCAGCCGGGCGCCGGGGTGCACATGCAGGTTGAGCGTCGCCAGCGGCCGGCTGTGGACGGTGACGCAGGCGACATCGGCCAGGGGCCACAGCATCCGCGCGGCAGCCAGGCTGAAGGCGCCGGGATGCGGGATCACCGCCATCTCGGCGGTGCCGAAATGCCGCGCCAGGCTGGCGCCGCCGCCGAACCACAGCGGATCGCCGGTGGCGAGCACGACGACGCGGTGGCCGCGCCAGCGGGCGATGATCTCGGCGGCATGGTGGACGCCGCCGTCCCAGGTCAGCCGCTGGGCGGGCGTTCCGGCGATCATCGCCTGGTGGCGGGCGCCCCCGACCAGCAGTTCCGCCGTCTCGATCAGGGTGCGCACCGCCGGGGTCAGCCCGGCAAGCCCGTCGTCGCCGATGCCGATGACGGTGAGCCACGGACCGGCCGCGGTCACCGCAGCCTGGGGCGGAGACGGGTTCATGCCGGCGGCTCCGACAGGGCGTTGACCGCCGCCGCGGCGAAGGCGCTGCCGCCGCGGCGGCCGCGCACGGTGATGAACGGCACGCCGCCCGGATGGGCGATCAGCGCTTCCTTCGATTCCGCCGCGCCGACGAAACCCACCGGCATTCCCAGGATCAGCGCCGGCGCCGGCGCCCCCTCGTCCAGCATCTCCAGCAGGCGGAACAGCGCCGTCGGGGCGTTGCCGATGGCGACGACGGCCCCCGCCAGCCGGTCGCGCCAGCGCTCCACCGCCGCGGCCGACCGGGTGGTCGCGGCCTGCCGCGCCGCCTCGGCGATGCCCGGCTCGCGCAGCGTGCACAGCACGGTGTTATCCTTGGGCAGGCGCGCACGGATGATGCCGAGCGCCACCATCTCGGCATCGACGAGCACCGGCGCCCCCGCCGCCAGCGCCTGCCGGCCCGCCGCCGCCGCGCCCGGACTGAACGCCAGATCGGCCGCGATACCAGGATCGCCCGCCGCGTGGATCATCCGCACGACAAGCGGCTCGAGGTCGGCGGGGATGGCCGACAGATCGGCTTCCTTGCGGATCGCCGCGAACGAGCGCCGGTAGATCTCGTCGGGATCGGAAATGTAGTCATAGCGGCGGCGAGCCGCGGTGCGGCGCGGCGGTGCCAGCGCGGCGATGCCGAGGATCCATCCTTCCTCCTGCTCGACGGCGCGGCGCTGCCCGGCAGCCAGCTCCGCAGGGCCGGCGAAAAGCGAGGCGAGCCTGCCCTCGCCGTCAAGGCCGGCGAGGCGATCGACCACCGCGTGTACCTGTCGCGCATCCTTCACCGGATGGGCGATGGCGGCGGCATCAAAGAGCGAGGGATAGATCTCGGCCAGCAGCACCCGCCAGCCCTCGCCGGGGCCGGGCCGCGCCAGCGGCTTCAGCCCGGTCTCGAACGGCCACAGACGCACCCGGTCCTCCAGCCACGGATGGCGGCGCAGCGCCTGCAAGTGGGGAATGCCGGTCAGCGACTGGCTGCCGACCGAGCCGGGATAGGCCAGCTTCCATACCGGCTGCGCGCCGCCGCCGGCGAGATCGCACAGCCGGAATTCGGCGAGGTCGGCGCCGTAGCCGTCCGGCTTGCGCGCCGACAGCAGCGGCCCCGCCGCCGCTGCCGGACAGCCCCAGAACGGGAAGGCGCCGCCGGAGGCGCGCCTGTTCAACGCGGCGGCCACGCTGAAGCGGTTGTTGGCGTTATCGACTGCATCGCGGATGCGGGTGGCGAGCTCCGTCCAGATCACCCGCCAGTCGGCGCTGCCGTCGCGGCGCAGCATGCGGGCGAACCCCGCCGGGTAGCCGAAGGCGAAGTCGAACCCGGCCAGCACCGTCCGGTCGCGAGCGATCAGATCAGAGAGATGATCGGCAAGATACGCCACCGCCGCCTGCCGGGTCGGCGGATTGACGAGGCGGGGCGGCGCCAGCGCGCCCTCGCTGTCCCGCTCGGCGGCAGCGATCCAGATGCTGTCGGCACCGGTCGCCGGCACCGCGGCGGCGCTCCAGTCGGCCATGACGTAGGCATCGAAGAGAGGCGGCATGGGGTGTGTCCGGCATCCTCACCCGGTGTCAGCCTTTCGCCAGCGGCGCGGGATGCTCGTGGTCGTGGCTGTGGTCGTCATCATGGCGGTGATGGCCGTGATCGTGGTGATGGTGATCGTGATGGTGCCCGTGGGCATGGGTATGGCCGTGCCCGTGGTCATGGTGAGCGTGACCGTGATCGGGATCGTCGTCGGTGCCGATGCCGCGGACGTGAAAGTGGTGGCCGGCCTGCGGAGCGCCGCGATCCGCCTCGTAGCCGATCACCTGCTCGCGGTACTTGCACAACAGGCAGTTCATCAGGTTGGCGCCGTCCAGCGCTTCGTCCAGCCGGTCGGCAAAGGTATCGATGACCAGCGGATGATCGTTGAGATAGTCGGCCTTGACGATCTCGATTTCCGGGTGCGCCGCGGCGCAGGCATCGGCGTGGGCGTAGATGCGGTCGACGAGGATGCCGGTGAACAGGAAGTAAGGGAAGACGATGACCCGCCGGTAGCC
>JBDHSN010000179.1:0-6548 GCA_039808105.1 Rhodospirillales bacterium | reverse complement strand
CGCCGCCGGCGGCGCCGACCGCCGCGCCCATGCCCGGGTTCCCCGCCACCGCGCCGATGGCGGCGCCGATCGCCGCGCCGGCAGCGCCGCCGAACAGGCCGCCTCCGGCCGCATTGCCGGCGACGCTGACCTCGTCGGCATACTTGCGGCAATCGGCGAGGTCCGCCTGGTAGGCTGCCGGATCGACGCCGCGGGTATCGATGACCGGATCAGAGGCACAGGCGCCGAGCGCCGATGCCAGCCCCACCGCCGGCAGCCACTGCCACCGCCTGCTGCCGCTATGGCGCTGCCGGATGGTGATCATCGGGGATGCCCGCCGCCAGCCGCGCCTTCATCCGCGACAGCCGCTGCCGCTCGCTGGCCGAGCGGAGCTGGCCGCACGCCGCCATGATGTCGCGGCCGCGCGGCGTGCGCAGCGGCGCGGTATAGCCGGCGGCATTGAGGATCTCGGCGAACCGGCGCATCGCCTCGTCGGTGGAACACTCGTAGGGCGCGCCGGGCCAGGGGTTGAAGGGGATCAGGTTGAATTTCGCCGGGATGCCGGCGACGAGGCGGGCCAATGCCCGCGCGTCCGCCGGCGAGTCGTTGACGCCCTTGAGCATCACGTACTCGAAGGTGATCCGCCGGGCATTGTCGGCGCCGGGGTAGCTGCGGCAGGCCTGCAGCAGCTCCTCGATGGGATACTTGCGGTTGATCGGCACCAGCACGTCGCGCAGCGTGTCGGTCACCGCGTGCAGGCTGATCGCCAGCTTGACGCCGAGCTCGGCACCGACCCGGCCGATCAGCGGCACAACCCCGGAGGTGGACAGGGTGATCCGCCGCCGCGAGATGGCGATGCCCTCCGGATCCATGATGATGCGCAGCGCCGCGGCGACGTTGTCGTAGTTGAACAGCGGCTCGCCCATGCCCATCAGCACGATGTTGGACAGCAATCGCTCGCCGCGCGGCGACGGCCACTCGCCGTAGGCGTCGCGGGCAACGAGGAACTGGCCGACGATCTCGCCGGCGGTCAGGTTGCGAACCAGCCGCTGGGTGCCGGTGTGACAGAACTTGCAGGTCAGCGTGCAGCCGACCTGGGAGGAGACGCACAGCGCACCGCGGTCCTCCTCCGGGATGAACACCGTCTCCGCCTGGTTGCCATCACCGAAGCGCAGCAGCCACTTGCGAGTGCCGTCGGCGGAGCGCTGCTCGCTAGCGACGTCCGGCCGCGCCAGCGTGAACGCCGCGTCGAGCCGCTGGCGCAGGTCCTTCGACAACGAGGTCATCGCCGCGAAGTCGCGGGCGCCGCGATAATAGATCCAGTGCCAGATCTGGCGGGCACGGAACGCCGGCTCGCCGATCGCCGCCAGCCGCTGCGCCAGCTCCGCCCGTTCCAGCCCGATCAGGCTGGGCCGTGCCGGCTCGGCGGCCGCCGCCCGGGCCGGCCCGTTATCCGCGCAATGCTCCATCGCTCGAATCCATGGGGAGGTGCGCGCCGGCCTTCAATGGCGCGCACGCCGGAAAATGCCCGCGCGGGCAAGCCGGCGGAAAGCCCGGTCCCGCCCCGCCCCCCAGCCTACAGGTGCTTCTCGACGTCGAGCCGTGCCAGCGACTCGCCGATGCCCACCAGCTGCGCGTGCAGCGCGGCGGCCTCGGCCAACCGGGTATCGGCAAAGCAGCGCGCGCTAAGGCGCTTCGCCTCGACGAAAGCGGGGGTCAGCCCGCCGCCGTTGCCGGCGCTCTGGTTCGCCGCCTTCGCCAGCAGCCAGCCGACGACGACATCGCCCAGCAGGCGCAGGTAGAACACCGCGCCTGCGGCGGCCCGACGCGGATCCTCGGGATAGGTGCGCACCAGCCAGCGGGTCGCCTCGGCGAGCTCGGCCGCGGCGCTCGCCAGGCGCTGCCGGATCACCGCCGCATCGGCCGGCTCATCCGCCGCGGCGGCGGCGGCGAAAGCCGAGACCTCGGCGATCAGCTCCTGCGCTGCCGCCCCGCCGTCGCCCACCACCTTGCGGCCGATCAGATCCATCGCCTGGATGCCGTTGGTCCCCTCGTAGATCGAGGCGATGCGGGCATCGCGCAGGAACTGCGGCACGCCGCTCTCCTCGATATAGCCGGTGCCGCCGTGCACCTGGATCGCCTGGTCGGCGACGAGAATGCCGACGTCGGTGCACCATGCCTTGACCACCGGCGTCAGCAGCCCGACCAGCCGCTGCTGGCGTGCCCGGACGTCCGCGTCGGGGTGCCGCTGCGAGCGATCGACGGCGCCGGCGGTGAAGTAGGCCAGCGCCCGGGCGCCCTCGGACAGCGCCTTCATCGACAGCAGCATCCGCTGCACGTCCGGGTGATGGGCGATTGCCACGGCACTGGGATCGCGGCTGCCAAGCTGGCGGCCTTGCACCCGCTCCAGGGCGTAGGCGCGGGCCTCCTGGTAGGCGCGGTCGGCGATGCCGACGCCCTCCAGGCCGACGGCCATCCGCGCGTGGTTCATCATCGTGAACATCAGGTCGAGGCCGCGGTTCTCGCTGCCGATCAGGTAGCCGATGGCGCCGTCGTTATCGCCGAGCGCCAGCACCGCCGTCGGGCTGCCGCGGATGCCGAGCTTGTGCTCGATGGACACGCAGCGCACGTCGTTGCGCACCCCCGGCTGCCCGTCGTCCCCGGGCAGGAACTTCGGCACCAGGAACAGCGAGATCCCCTTCACCCCCTCCGGCGCGTCGGGCGTCCGCGCCAGGGTCAGGTGAATGATGTTCGAGGTCATCTCGTGCTCGCCGAAGGTGATGAAGATCTTCTGGCCGCTCAGGCGCCAGTGATCGCCATCCGGGCGGGCGCGGGTGCGGACGCGGCCAAGATCGGAACCCGCCTGCGGTTCGGTCAGCAGCATCGTGCCGGTCCATTCGCCGGAGACGATTTTCGGCAGATACTGCGTGCGCAGATTTTCATCGCCGTGATGGGCCAGCAGCTCGCCCGCCGCCTGCGTCAGCATCGGGCACAGGCTGAACGCCATGTTGGCGCCGCACCAGATTTCGGAGACCGCGGTCGACAGGACGCACGGCAGCCCCTGGCCGCCGACCTCGCCCTCGAACGCAACGCCGTTCCAGCCACTGTCGACGAACTGCTGCCACGCGTCGCCGAAGCCATCCGGCACCCGCACGACGCCGTTCTCGAAGGCACAGCCCTTATCGCCCGCCACATTCAGCGGCCCCAGCACCTCCGCGCCGAAGCGGCCGGCCTCTTCCAGCACCGCATCGACGGTATCCTGATCAAGCTCCTCCCAGCCCGGCAGCGCGAGGATGCCCGGCAGATCAGCGATCTCGCGGATCACGAAACGCATGTCGTCGAGAGGAGCGCGATAGTCTGACATCGGAGTTTCCCGGTATGGTATTGCAGGACGAGAAGGAGGTTGGCGCCTATCCTGCCCCATCCCCCCCGGGGAAACAATCCCTCCCGCAACACGTTGGCGGCAGCGCCTCAACCTGGGGCTGCGACTGGAACGGCAGCCACCGGCCCCCACGCCTGCCGCCGGCACGGCGCATGTCCGAGCGGCACTGCGTTGACCCCCACACCGCTTTCGACGAAAGTCCCACTTCCTGACTGAATTTAAATCATCCGGGAGGGAAGCAACGATGGCGGCAAGCGGATTTCCTGCGCTGGTGCTGGAGGAGCACGACGGAAAGGTATCCTCCGAGGTCCGGACGCTCGACGAGGCGGCGCTGCCGGCCGGTGAGGTGCTGGTGCGGGTCGCCTACTCCGACCTGAACTACAAGGACGGCATGGTGGTCAAGGGTCTCGGCAAGCTGGTGCGCACCTATCCGCACGTCCCCGGCATCGATTTCTCCGGTGTCGTCGAGGAGTCGGCATCGCCCCGGTTCAAGGCGGGCGATGCGGTCATCCTCACCGGCTGGCGGGTCGGCGAGGTGCACTGGGGTGGCTATAGCGGCAAGGCACGGGTCAAGGCCGACTGGCTGGTGCCGTTGCCGGAGGGGATGACGCCGCGGCAGGCGATGGCCATCGGCACCGCCGGATTCACCGCCATGCTGGCGGTGATGGCGCTGGAGGAGCACGGGCTGAAGCCGGAGAACAAGGGCGAGGTGCTGATCACCGGCGCCGCCGGCGGCGTCGGCAGCATTGCCATCGCGCTGCTGGCCAACCTCGGCTACCGCGTCGCCGCGGTTACCGGCCGGGCGGACCAGCACGACTACCTGAAGCATCTGGGAGCAGCGACGATCGTCCCCCGCAGCGATCTGGAGACGCCGCCAAAGGGCCCGCTGGGACCGGAGCGGTGGTCCGGGGCCATTGACAACGTCGGCGGGACGTTTCTCGGCAACCTGCTGGCGTCGCTCTGCTACTGGGGAAGCTGCGCCTCCGTCGGCAACGCCGCCGGGATCAAGTTCGAGGCGACGGTAATCCCGTTCCTGCTGCGCGGCATCAATCTGCTCGGCATCGATTCCGCCACCTGCCCTTACGAGCGGCGAATGGTTGCGTGGCCGCGACTGGCGCGCGAGCTGCCGATGGACAAGCTCGACGCCATGACCCGCGTCGTTCCGCTGGCGGCGGTACCGGAGGAAGCGGGCCGGATCCTCAAGGGTCAGGTACGCGGCCGGACGGTGATCGAGGTCGGCGGAGACTGAGGCATCATCGCGGGAGCGACCCGGGCCGGCTCACGCCGCGGTGCGTTTGCGTCTTGGCTTTGCCGCCGCGGGCGCGGCCTTGCCGCGCGCGGCCGGAGGCGGTGGCGCGACAACCGCCTCGCCACCCGCCGGATCGCTTCCCGCCGCCACGCCAGCGGCGGGATGGGGCGGCACATCGACCGGAGCTGCCCCCTTCGGCGCTCCCGCAGGAGAGATGCCGTCCGCCGGCGGGGATGTCCGGTCGCCACCTTCGGTTGCCGCCGACATCATCGACAACAGGTCACGCTCGGCCTGTAGCCAGCAGTCGAGGGTATTGCCGTAGCTGCGCCCGGCAGCCTCCCAGTAGGAATAAGCCATCCGGCGGATCTGCTCGAGGTAGGCCGCCGGCGATAACGTCGCCAGCTCCGCCGCCCAGTCCGGCTTCTCGCTGTTGATCGGGAACGCCGATGCCCGCAGCATCGCCAGCACGTGCCGTTCTGCGGCAAGCCAGAAGTCCTGCGCCATGCCGTACTGACGCCCGGCGGCCTCCCACATGCACTCCGCCAGTTCGCGGACGCGCGCGACCGGCATCCCCTCGGGGAGTTCGCCGTCCGGCGGGGCAGCCCGGCTGACGGCCCTGCTTTGCAGCCGGGCCGTCGTGGTAACCACCTCCATGACCATCTGCTCGGCCATCAGCCAGAAGTCGATGGCCATGCCGTAAGGGCGTGCCGCAGACTCCCATAAGGGTTGCGCTAACCCGCGGATGCGCTCGTCCAGGTTCCCGTTCATCTCCCCGCCCGCGTTCTGCCTCATCGTCCCGCGCCTCAGTCTAGCGCGGAACTCGCGTTACGCCACGCGGAATGCGCGCAGCTCCGGCATGCCAACGAACAGGCGGCCGCAAGGGTGCGGGCGAACGCCCGGGCCAGGTGACGGCGGCAGCCGATTCCGGGCAACACCGCCGTGCAATCCCGGATGGCTGGCCTTCGCCGGGCGATAAGAACTCCAGTGCTCATTGCGGCGGCAGTGCGGCAACCCAAAATGACGTGTTGCATCGCCGGAGAGCAGCAAACAGGGGTGGCGCATGGGCGGCAACGATGTTCTTGAGGAAGCCGTCGCCTGGCAGCGCAGCGGACATAACATTGCGTTGGCGACGGTCGTCTCGACATGGGGTTCGGCCCCCCGTCCGGTCGGCAGCCAGCTGTGCGTTGACGAGAACGGCCGCTTTTCCGGGTCGGTGTCGGGGGGATGCATCGAAAGCGCGGTGGTAACCGAGGCTCTGGCGGTGCTGGCATCACAGACGCCCCGACTGATCGAGTTCCAGGTCAGCGATACGATGGCCTGGGAAGTCGGGCTCGCCTGCGGCGGGCGCATCGAGCTCTACGTCGAGGCTGTCGCCGGCAAGCGGGACGCGCTGCGGATGATAGCCGAGGCCCGCGCCGCCGGCCGGCCGGCGGTGCTGGTCACCGCGCTGGCCGGGGGCGCGCATGCCCTGCTCATCGGCGACGACCGTCGGGGCGAGCTGGCGATGGATGACAGTCTTGTGATCGCGACGCGCCGGGCGGTGCAGGCGGACGAAAGCCTCGCCCTCGCGACCGATCAGGGCAGGCTGTTCCTGCACGTCTTCAACCCGGCGCCGCGGCTGATCATCGTTGGCGCCGTCCATATCGCCGAGCCGCTGTCGCGGATGGCGACCTCCGCCGGCTATCGCGTCATCCTGGTCGACCCGCGCCGCGGCTTCGCCGCCCGCGAGCCGTTTCAGGGCTACACCGTCATCAGCGCCTGGCCCGACCAGGCGATGGAGCAACTGGCGCCCGACGAGCGCACCGCCGTCGTGACCCTCACCCACGATCCCAAGCTGGACGATGCGGCACTGCGGGTGGCTCTGCGCTCGAAAGCCTTCTACATCGGCTGCCTCGGCAGCCGGAAAACCCACGCCGCCCGGCTGGTCCGGCTGCGGGC
>JBDHSN010000178.1:0-6679 GCA_039808105.1 Rhodospirillales bacterium | reverse complement strand
GCAAAGCGCGCTTCGGCCATCTGCTGCCGCTGCCGCGCCGCCTGCAGCGCCGCCTCGGCCTCGCCCAGCCGCGCCTGCGCCGGTTCCAGCCGCTGCCGCGCGCCGGCCAGTTCCGCTGCCAGCGCGGCCTCCTCGCCGGCCGCCGCTGTTGCTGCCTGGATGGCGTCGTGCCGCGCCCGCCAGGCGATGCGCGCCTGCTCGAACCTTGCCTGCGCCAGCTCGGCCTCGCGCGCCGCCTGCTGCGCCCGCAGGTGCCGTTCCTCGATCTGGCGCTGCTCCTGCTGTGCTGTCCGCACCGCTGCCTCGGCCTGCGCCAGCGTCTGCTCGCGGTCGTGGCGGGCGCGTTCTTCGCGCAGCCGCTGCAGCTCGGCCAGCTTGCCCTGGTAGTCGGCGAGGGCCGATTCCAGGCCCGCCACCTCCTTGTGCGCCGCCTCCCTGGCGTCGCGGGCCAGCTTCAGGTCGCCGCGCGCGACATTGCGCGACTCGGTGAACAGGGCATCGCAGCGCTGGCGGATACGCTCGAGCAGTCCCGGTGCGGCATCGCCACCGAGAACCCGGCCAAGCTCGTCCTCCAGCGCGCCGCTCAGCGTCGCGCGGCTGCCATCGTTGACCGCGCCACCGGGCTCGAACGCCGTGCCCTGGCTGACCCAGAACAGGCCCCAGACGCCCTGCTCCACCGGCTTCGTCGCGCCGCGGCTGCCGCGCGGCAGGCCGAGGAGGCGGCCCAGCTCCTCCTCGGCAGCATCGCCCTTGAAGCTAAGGTTGCCGCCGCCGCCGGCCACCAGCACGGCCTCGTACGGCTTCTGGCAGAAGGCCTTGCGCAGGTGCCAGGTGACGCCGCCCAGCTCGAAATCGAGCTCGACAGCGGGTCGCGCGCCGGTGCAGCCGAACGGCGCCAGCGAGCGGACGAATTCGTCGCTGGCGCGGTGGCGGCAGAACAGCGCGGCGCGGATCGCCTCCAGCACCGTCGATTTGCCGTCCTCGTTGTCGCCGGCGATGACGGTCAGGCCGTCGCCGAGCCCATCCAGGCACACCGGGCCGCGCAGCTTGCGGAAATCCTGGATGCGGATGCGGCGGATGAGCATGCCTTCAGTGCCCCGCGTGCGCCTGCCGGCACTCTTGATAGAGGATCCGCAGCGCAACCTCGGCAAGGGCCGCCTGCGGCTCCGGGCCCCTCGCCGTCTCGCGCAGCCGCGCCAGGGCGGAGCCGATGTAGCCGGTGGCGGGGATTTGTTTCAGGTCGTCGTCGCTATGGAGAACGGTGAGCCACGTGTCGTCGAAGCGCAGGTCGCACAGCCGCACCGCCAGATCATCGAGGGCGGACGTCAGCGCGGCGCGGGTGGCGAAATCGACGGTGCCCTCCAGCGCCAGCTCGACGACGTGGCGGTCGAGCGGGCTGCCCAGCGCGCGCAGATCCTCGGCCAGCACGGCAACGTCGTCGCGCCGGTGCAGCGCCCGGGAGATCGCATGCCAGCGGTAGCCGCCGACGGCAACCAGCTCGACCACCGGCACCGCACCCGGCCGGTCGATGCGCACTACCAGGGCGTTGCCGGGATTGTTGTCCTTCGCCCGGTCGGGCTCCGGCGTGCCGGAATACCAGGTGCGGCCATCGATGCGCAGGGTGCCGTGCCAGTCGCCCAGCGCCAGGTAGTCGAGGCCGGCGCGGGTGGCGCGGTCATCGGCGATCGGGTTGCGCGCATCGGCGTCCGCCGGCAGCCGGCTGACGATGCTGCCGTGGGCAAGCCCGACCCGCACGGAGCCGGGCGCGAGGGGCGCCGCGTCATACCAACAGGTGAGATCGGCCGCTTCGTTCTTGCGGCAGAGCGGCGCCGGCAGAACGACCAGCCGCCCCTCGGCAACAACCACCGGCTCCGGCCGGTCGGCGATGATGATGTTGGCGGCAGGGCCGAAGCGGCGCAGCCGCGCCCAGACGCCCTCGGCCGTCGCCGGGTCGTGGTTGCCGGGCAGCAGCACCCACGGTCCGCTGAACGACTCCATCGCGACGAGCGCTCGCCGCAGCGTCTGGTCGCCGGCGGTACCGCTGTCGAAGACGTCGCCGGCGACCACAACGGCATCGGCGAGCCGCTCGGACGCGAGGGCGCCCAGCCGCGTGACCGCCCGAAACCGCTCGTCGCGCAACGCCCCCTGCGCCCCCTCGCCGGCGGCACCGAAAGCCTTGCCCAGTTGCCAGTCAGCCGTATGCACGAAGCTGACACCCATCAAGGGCCCCCGTTCCGGTTGTCCACGTGTCTACTCGGCAACTATACGTTCTTGTTCTGTTCAGTGCAAGGGAAACCGCAGAGCAAGGCCGGCGCTCCGCCCGTAGGATCGGCTCGCGGCGCCATGAAACTCGGCGTCTTCAATATGTTGCGCAGATTTGCGCAGATTTGACACTATGATTGGTGTCGGGCTGGAAAAATCGATTTCGGGTGACGCCAGCGCCGGCGCCGCCGGCGTTCCTGTCAAGCGATTCGCAACATACCCATTTGAGTTATTTGCGGGATTCAACCGCCAATGCCGGCTGCCGGCGCGCCGGCGGGGGATGCAACGCTCACAGCGAGTGCTTTGGAAGCCTCCCGCGCGGCCGAAGCAGACGGCGCCGCTGCCACCGCCGGATTACGCCGCCGCGCCGCGCCAGGTGAAGCCGGCGCGCTCGACCGCCTGGTGGACGAGGTCCTCGCCCGCCTCGTCGCCGACGCGGACGACGCCGCCGCCGACATCGACCTCGATCGGCGCACCCGGCGCCAGCTTGCGGATGGCCGCGGTCACCGAGCGGGCACAGCCCTCGCAGCTCATGCCGTCGACCCGATAGCTCTTCAGCGCACTCATATCCGTCGATCCTCCGGCTGGATTGCCATTCTGCATGCGGCGGCCGCCGCTACCACTTGCGGATCCGCTCGATGCGTTCGCGGTCGGCCTGCTGATTGCGGATCTGCTGCTGCAGCAGACGGTCGCGATCATGCAGGCCGCGGCGCTCCAGATCCAGACGCTCGGCGGTGGGATTCTGCAGCGGCCGCGGCAGGCCGTTCGGCTGCACCGGCCGGGCGTCGCGCTGCTGCCGCTGCCACGGCGCGAGCTGGCGGTCGAGGCTCTGGATGCGCCCTTCCGCCGCCCGCTGCTGATCGCGCAGCCGCCGCTCGCGGGCCTCGCGGATGGCGGCAACCGCGCCGCTCGCGGCCGGCGGCTGGACGACGGTGTCGGCCGGCTGCGGCGTGGTGCCCTCGCCCGCGGCCTGCGCCACCGGTGCCGCCAGCATGATCGCCATGACCAGCCCGGCCCGCACGCCGACGCGGAACAACAGCCGCCGCGCTTGACGCTGCCGGGACACGCCGGCATGGTGCCCGACGACCGCCGGGAGTGCCGGCCGGCTGTGGCCGCCTGCCTGCTCCCCGCCTGATGTGAGGTCGGTCCCGTCCATGCTGCTGCTGATCGATAACTACGACAGTTTCACCTACAATCTCTTCCATTATCTGGGAGAGCTCGGCGCCGATATCGACGTCCGCCGCAACGACGCGCTCACCGTCGCGGAGGCGATGGCGCTGGCGCCGCAGGGCATCGTGCTGTCGCCCGGCCCGTGCGATCCCGAGCGCGCCGGCATCTGCCTCGCGCTGATCGACGCCGCCGCCGGGCGGGTACCGCTGCTCGGCGTCTGCCTCGGCCACCAGGGCATTGGCCAGGCGTTCGGCGGCAAGGTGGTGCGGGCGCCGAAGCCGATGCACGGCAAGATCAGCAGCATCCGCCACGATGCCAGCGGCGTCTTCGCCGGCATTCCCTCGCCGTTCCCCGCCACCCGCTACCACTCGCTGATGGTCGATCGCGACGGCTGGCCCGACTGCCTGATCGCCACGGCGGAGAGCGAGGACGGCGTCGTCCAGGGCCTGCGCCACCGCGAGTGGCCGATCTTCGGCGTGCAGTTCCACCCGGAGAGCATCGCCACCGAGCACGGCCATGCGCTGCTGCGCAACTTCCTCCAGACGACGGTGCACTAGCCGGGATGAGCGACCAGCAAGCCCTGCTCAAGTCCCTGCTCGCCAAGGTGGCGACGGGTGCCAGCCTGTCGGTCGATGAGGCCGAACAGGCGTTCTCGGTGCTGATGGCGGGCGACGCCACCCCGGCGCAGATCGGCGGCCTGCTGATGGCGCTGCGGGTGCGCGGCGAGACCGTCGAGGAGATCACCGGCGCGGTGCGGGTGATGCGGGCGCGGGCGCTGAAGGTGAGCGCGCCGGCCGATGCCATCGATATCGTCGGCACCGGTGGCGACGGCGCCGGCACCTTCAATATCTCCACCGGCGCGGCGCTGGTCGTCGCCGGCTGCGGCGTGCCGGTCGCCAAGCACGGCAACCGGGCGCTGTCATCGAAATGCGGCGCCGCCGACGTGCTCGCCGCCCTCGGCGTCGATCTCGATGCCGAGCTGGCGCTGGTCGAGCGGGCCATCGCCGAGGCCGGCATCGGCTTCCTGATGGCGCCGCGCCACCACAGCGCCATGCGCCACGTCGCCGGCCCGCGCGTCGAGCTCGGCCTGCGCACCATCTTCAACCTGCTCGGGCCGCTGTCCAACCCCGCCGGCGTGCTGCGCCAGTTCACCGGCGCCTACTCGCGCGACTGGATCGAGCCGATGGCGCGCGCCCTCGGCAACCTCGGCTCCGAGCGGGCCTGGGTGGTGCACGGCTGCGACGGCCTCGACGAATTGACCACCACCGGCCCGTCGTTCGTCGCCGAGTGGCGCGACGGCGCCGTCCATCGCTTCGAGGTGGCGCCCGCCGATGCCGGCCTGCCGACCGCCACCCCGGCCGACCTCAAGGGCGGCGATGCCGCCACCAACGCCGCGGCGATGCAGGCGATGCTGGGCGGCGAGCACGGGCCGTTCCGCGATGCCGTCGTCTTCAACGCCGCCGCGGCGCTGATCGTCGCCGGACGGGCGGCGACCCTGCGCGAGGGCGCGGCGATGGCGGCGGCGGCGATCGACGGCGGCGCGGCGCGGGCTTCGCTGCGTCGCCTCGTCGAGATCACCACCGCCGTTGCGAGCCGCTGAGCCGATGTCGGTGCTGGACCGCATCTGCGCCGGCAAGCGGGTGCTGGTCGCCGAACGCAAGCAGACGCGATCGCTCGCCGCGGTCGAGGCGGCGGCTGCCGCGGCCAGCCCGCCGCGCGGCTTCGCCGCGTCGCTGCGCCGGGCGGCGGCGACCGGCTACGGGCTGATCGCCGAAATCAAGCGCGCCTCGCCGTCGAAGGGGCTGATCCGCGCCGACTTCGATCCGCCGGCGCTGGCCCGTGCCTACGCCGCCGGCGGCGCCACCTGCCTGTCGGTGCTCACCGACGTGCCGTCGTTCCAGGGCGACGACGCCTACCTCGTCGCGGCGCGTGCCGCGGCGCCGCTACCGGTGCTGCGCAAGGACTTCCTGCTCGACCCCTACCAGATCGTCGAGGCGCGGGCGCTGGGCGCCGATGCGGTGCTGGTGATCCTCGCCGCCGTCGATGACGGCTGCGCCGGCGAGCTGATGGCGACCGCCGCCGGCCTCGGCATGGACGCGCTGGTGGAGGTGCACGACGAAGCCGAGATGGCGCGCGCCGCGGCGCTGGGTGCGACGCTGGTCGGCATCAACAACCGCAACCTCGCGACGCTCAGCGTCGATCTGGCGACCAGCGAACGGCTGGCACCGCTGGCCCCGGCCGGCTGCACCCTGGTCGGCGAGAGCGGCCTTGCCAGCCGCGGCGACCTCGACCGTCTCGCCGCCGCCGGCATCCGCTGCTTCCTCATCGGCGAGTCGCTGATGCGAAAGCCCGACGTCGAAGCCGCCACCCGCGCGCTGCTCCGGCCCTACGGCTGAGGCCGGCCACAGCGCCGGTGCTACAGCGCGATGTAGCGGCGCAGCGCGTCGACCTCGGCCTCGGCTTCCTCGATGCGGGTCTTGACCACGTCGCCGATGGAGACGATGCCAACCAGCTTGCCGTCCTCGATGACCGGGACGTGGCGGAAGCGCTGCGCCGTCATCATCCCCTCGATCGCGCCGACCGGGTCCTTCGGCGTGCAGGTGACCACCGGCGAGGTCATCAGATCGCCCACCGTCTTGTCGAACACCGCCTTGCCGTTCTTGTTCATCGCCCGGACGAGATCGCGCTCGGAAAGGATGCCGGCGATGCTGCCGCCGCCATCGACGGCGAGCACGGCACCGATGCGGTGCTGCGCCATCAGCGCCAGCGCCTCGGCGATCGGTTGATCGGGGCTCACCGTGGTGATCGTCGATCCCTTCCGCTTGAGAATATCAGCCACAAACATGCTTCGCCTCCCCAGACGCCAATTCTAGAGGTCGCGATTCGTCTCCTCGATCAGCAGGTCAACCACATCGCGCACGGCCTGTTCCCCGGATCCGCCTCCGGCGAGGACCGCGGCGTAGGTGGCGAGCTGCCGATGGGCGCTTGTTCCCTTCGCGACGATCGTTCGGCAATGCAGGATTTCCGCCTCGCAATCAAGAGCCGATGCGTCTTCGGCGGTGAGCGCGATCAGTTCGTCGAGCAGCGCCGCGCACGGCACCACCTCACCGCGGCCGAAATCGACGAGGCCGGCATCGACGCCGTAGCGCTTCGCCCGCCAGCGATTCTCCTCGATCAGCATGCGGTCGTAGATGCGCCAGCGCTGGTTGCCGCGGCGCAGCCGCCACAGCATGCGGATGATGCACTG
>JBDHSN010000177.1:0-6702 GCA_039808105.1 Rhodospirillales bacterium | reverse complement strand
TCCCTGCCGATGCCGTCGGCCTGTTCCGCGCCGGCGATCTGCGGCCTCTCGCCCGCGGCGAAGGGGCTGGCGCGGGTGGCGGGCAATGAGGCGGGCGGCTGGGGCTGGCGCATGGCTCGCGGTTGTAGCGGCCGCCTTCCTCCCGGGAACCGCCGAAAGCGCGTGCTCGGGCCGGATCCGCAGCACCGGGCTGTCGCCGACGGTCAGCTACGACGGCTTCGCGGCGCTGGAGACGATCGGCGTGCGCGAGGTGCGCATCGACAACACCGGCAGCGAGGACTGCACCTTCTGGCTCGCCTTCTATCGCAATCCCGCTGCTCCGGCGACGCTCGGCGGCCGCCTCGTCTACGAACTCCGCTCCCCGCCCGGCGAGGAGTTGTTGAGCAGCCGGCCGCCCACCGCGGTGCCCGACCGTTACCTCGCCACCGGCATCGTCCGCCGCGGCCAGAGCGAGCGGCTCGAATACCAGTGGCGCATCCTGCGCGGACAGGTGGTTCCTTCCGGACGTTACGCCGATACCGTCGATCTGCGCCTGTTCGAGGCCGGCAAGAACACGCTCATCGACGCGCGCACGCTGGCGCTGGCGGCATCGGTTGACGCGAGCGTCAGCATCAGCCTCGCCGGCGCCAATGTCACCTCGCCGCACAGCACGACCCTGGACTTCGGCACCCTCGCCAGCGGCGAGTCGCAGGCGGTGCAGATCAAGGTGCGCAGCAACCAGCGGTTCCACCTGGAGGTGAGCGCCAGCCACGGTCGCCTGATGATGGCCCCGCCCTATGACGCGTGGGCGGTTGAGTACACCGCCAGCCTCGACGGGCGGCCGCTGCGTTTCCCCGACAGTCTCGGGCCGTTCGGGGCGACCACGGTCACCGGCCTCTCGCTGCCGTTCCGGGTGACCATCGGCGATGTCGCCAACAAGCGCGCCGGCACTTACCGCGACGCGGTAACCATCGCCATCGTCCCCGGCACCTGACCTGACGCTGGCGCCCCGCTACCGCGGGATGATCTGCAGCGTGATCGCCGACAGCTCGGGACCGCCGGGACGCAGCGACGCGATCGCGAAGGTCTTGAGGCGGCGCGCTCCGGCCGGCTCCTCGGCCAGGATGGTCGTGCCGGTGATGCTCGCCGCCACGCGCCTGTCGCCGTAGGTGAACCAGACCGGCTCGGGACCGGGCGACGGGTGGATGGCGAGAACGCGATAGCCGGCCGGCGCGTTGCAGAACTCCTCGGCCGTGAGCGCGTTCGCCGCACCGTCGCGAACCTCGATCCGGCAGATGGTGGGAACGCTGAGGCCAAGATGAAACGTGGCGGTGCTGTCGCCGCGGGCACCGCTCTCCCAGGCGGTGACGATGATTCCGAGCATCGCGGCGACGGCCGTCGCGACCACGATAAAGGGTTTTCCGGCCATCCCGCCAATCCACGCCCCGCACTGCACAGAGCCATTAAAGCAGGATGAACTTAAGGATCCGTGAATAGAGGTTAAGACTGCCGCACGATATCTTTATGGACTATTTCAGCAATATTCCGCGCATATCAATATAGTTATTATGGAATCGGGTTTTGACAAATATTGCCGTTAAGTTTTGCGTTCAGCGCAGCCCGGACCCGGCGGCGCTGGGACCGCCGGCGTCGCCAGACCAGCATCGGCGAGATCAGCGGCGCAGGCGAACGGCGCGACCGCTGCGCTCCGGCGGCGGCAGGTGCGCCTGCCCGGACACCGCCCGCTGCAGATCGGCGGCCAGTGCGTCCGGCCAGGGAACCGCCCGGCGCTGGCCAAGATCGACGTGCACGCACAGCACCTCGTTGCTGGCGACCGCGCCGGCGAGGCGGGGGCAGGTCATCTCGTGGAACATCACCAGGCGCTTGCCGTCCATCGCCAGCAGCCGGGTGGCGATGTGCAGTTCGTCGCCCGCGACCACCTCCTGCAGGTAGTTGACGTGCATCTCGCCGACGAACACCGAGCAGCCGCTGGCGCGCCGGTAGGCCTCGCCGGCCCCAAGACGGTCGAGCACCGCATCGGTGGCATGGTCGAAGGCGAGCACGTAGTAGGCGACGTTCATATGGCCGTTGTAGTCGACCCATTCCGGTGCGACGACTTCGCGGTGGGGATCGGTGGCGGCGGCTGCTTCGGCGTGCATGCGCAAGCTCTCCGGGCGGCAAGCCGCCCCTGCTCGAGGATCGCCTCTAGGTACCCCCCTTGACAGCCCGGGTCGATCCTCCTAATTGGTTAGCACTCACCGGCGACGAGTGCTAACAGCCGGTGTCCCGTCTCAAATTCAGGGTCTCAATGGAGGAATACAGATGAAGTTCCGGCCGCTGCACGATCGCGTCGTAGTCAAGCGCGTCGAGCAGGAAGAGAGGACCAAAGGCGGCATCATCATTCCCGATACGGCCAAAGAGAAGCCCCAGGAAGGTGAAGTCATCGCTGTAGGACCGGGCGCACGTAACGAGGACGGCGAGCTCATCGCCCTCGACGTGAAGGCCGGTGACCGGGTGCTGTTCGGCAAGTGGTCTGGCACGGAGGTCAAGATCGACGGCGAGGACCTGTTGATCATGAAAGAGTCCGACCTCCTGGGCGTCATCGAGAAGTAAGCACCCCCATCAGCACGACGGAGTCCGACGACAATGGCTGCTAAAGACGTCAAATTCGGTTCCGATGCCCGCCAGCGCATGCTGCACGGCGTCGATGTCCTTGCCAATGCGGTGAAGGTGACGCTGGGCCCGAAGGGCCGCAACGTCGTCCTGGAAAAGAGCTTCGGCGCCCCGCGCATTACCAAGGACGGCGTGACCGTCGCGAAGGAAGTCGAGCTTTCCGACAAGTTCGAGAACATGGGCGCGCAGATGCTGCGCGAGGTGGCTTCGAAGACCTCGGACGAGGCCGGCGACGGCACCACCACCGCGACCGTGCTCGCCCAGGCGATCGTCCGCGAGGGCACCAAGGCGGTGGCCGCCGGCATGAACCCGATGGACCTGAAGCGCGGCATCGACATCGCGGTCGACGCGGTGATCAAGGACCTGAAGTCGCGCTCGCGTGAGGTCTCCACCAACGCCGAGATCGCCCAGGTCGGCACCATCTCCGCCAACGGCGAGAAAGAGATCGGCGACATGCTGGCTCGCGCCATGGAGAAGGTCGGCAAGGAAGGGGTGATCACCGCCGAGGAGGCGAAGAGCCTCAGCAGCGAGCTGGAAGTGGTCGAGGGCATGCAGTTCGACCGCGGCTACACCTCGCCGTACTTCATCACCAACGCCGAGAAGATGAACTGCGAGCTCGAGAATCCGTTCATCCTCATCCACGAGAAGAAGCTCTCCGGCCTGCAGCCGCTGCTGCCGGTGCTGGAAGCCGTCGTCCAGTCCGGCCGGCCGCTGCTGATCATCGCCGAGGACGTGGAAGGCGAGGCGCTGGCGACGCTGGTCGTCAACAAGCTGCGCGGCGGCCTGAAGGTCGCGGCGGTGAAGGCGCCGGGCTTCGGCGATCGTCGCAAGGCGATGCTGGAAGACATCGCCATCCTCACCTCCGGCCAGGTGATCTCCGAGGACGTCGGCATCAAGCTGGAGAACGTCACCCTCGAGATGCTGGGCACGGCCAAGCGCGTCGTCATCACCAAGGAAGAGACGACGATCATCGAAGGCGCCGGCAAGCACGACGACATCAAGGGCCGCTGCAACCAGATCCGGGCGCAGATCGAGGACACCACCTCTGACTACGACCGCGAGAAGCTGCAGGAGCGGCTGGCCAAGCTGGCCGGCGGCGTCGCCGTGCTGCGCATCGGCGGTGCGACCGAGACCGAGGTGAAGGAGAAGAAGGACCGCGTCGAGGACGCCATGCACGCGACCCGCGCCGCGGTCGAGGAAGGCATCGTCCCCGGTGGCGGCGTTGCCCTGCTCTATGCCGCCCGGGCCCTCGATGGCCTGAGCGTCGAGCACGACGACCAGAAGCACGGCATCGAGATCGTCCGCAAGGCGCTGCAGGCGCCGTGCCGGCAGATCGCCGAGAACGCCGGCCTTGATGGCGCCGTCGTCGCCGGCAAGCTGCTGGAGAAGTCCGACCTGACCCTCGGCTTCGACGCCCAGAGCGAAGAGTACGTCGATATGTTCAAGGCCGGCATCATCGATCCGACCAAGGTGGTGCGGACGGCGCTGCAGGACGCGGCGTCGGTGGCCTCGCTGCTGATCACCACCGAGGCGATGATCGCCGAGAAGCCGGAGAAGAAGGCACCGCCGATGCCGGGCGGTGGCGGCATGGGCGGCATGGGCGACATGGACTTCTAGTCCATCCCACCCCGACCGTCAGCGATCCGAGGGCCGCGGCCATGCCGCGGCCCTTTCGCTTTTCGGAACGGTGGCCCTGCCCGTGCATGGCGGGACCCGGCGGCGGCCGTTACCATGGGCCTCCCTGACGACAACCGGCGAGAAGGAAAGCAGGTGTGGCGCAGCGACGCATGGGCAATTGGCTCGACCGCCCGGTCGACGGGACCTACGATCACGCGCTCGGCTCGGCGAACGCCGAGATCACCCTGGTCGAATACGGCAGCTACGACTGCCCGCATTGCCGCATCGCCAACGAGCGCATCGCCGAGGTCCGCAACAAGCTGGGCGAGCGGCTGCGCTACGTCTTCCGCCATCGGCCGCTGACCGGCAGCGAACTTGCCCGCCGCGCCGCCGAACTCGCCGAGCGCGCCCCGGATCCGCAGGGCTTCTGGGATGCCCATGTGATGCTGATGTCGCGTTCGGAGACGCTCAGCGAGGACGATCTCGCCGCCGTCGCCGAACGGCTGGGACTGCCGCGGCAGGCCGGTGGCGCGGCGGACGCGGCCGCCCGCCGGGCCAAGGCGCGCGTCGATGCCGACGTCGCCAGCTCTCGCGCCAGCGGCGTCCGGTTCACCCCGACATTCTTCATCAACGGCCGCCTCTACGACGGGCCGTGGGACGAAACGTCGCTCGCCGATGCGATGCTGGGGCGGCTCGGCCACCGGGTGCGGACGGCGGCGCTCGACTTCGCCGGCTGGGCGCCGTCGGCCGGCATCCTGCTGCTGGTCGCCGCCGTCCTCGCCGTGGCACTGACCAACTCGCCGCTGGGACCGGCGTTCCAGGCGCTGTGGGAGCAGCATCTCGGCTTCATCGTCGCCGGCGGCGGCTTCGAGCTGTCGCTGCTGCACTGGATCAACGACGGGTTGCTGACCGTCTTCTTTCTCGTCGTCGGCCTCGAGATCAAACGCGAGTTCACCGTCGGCCACCTCGCCAGCCTGCGGTCGGCGGCACTTCCCATCGCCGCGGCCATCGGCGGCATGGTGGCGCCGGCGGTGCTCTATCTGCTGCTGATCCCGCCGGGACCGTGGGCCAATGGCTGGGGGGTGCCGATGGCGACCGACACCGCGTTCGCCATCGCCCTGATCGTCATGATGGGCAGTCGCGTTCCGGTCGAGCTGCGCATCTTTCTCACCGCCGCCGCCATCGTCGATGACATCGGGTCCATTCTCGTCGTCGCCGTCTTCTATTCGGGCGCCCTGAACCTCGGCTTTCTCGCCGTGGCCGTGCTGGTGACCGTCGGCCTTGCCATCCTCAACCGCTCGCGCGTCTACGCCGTCGCCCCCTACATGCTGCTGGGAGCGGTGCTGTGGGCGTGCGTCCACGAGGGCGGGCTGCACGCGACGCTGGCCGGGGTGGTGCTGGCCCTGTTCATCCCGACGCGGCCACCGCCGGATCTGCAGGCGCTGATGACCCAGGCCAACACCATCATCGCCGCCGAGGCGCAGCACAGCGCCGAGGTGCTGCGCCATGGCCCGTCGCAGCCGACGTTGCGCGCCCTCGATGCCATCCACGACCGGCTGGAGTCGCCGGCCGACCGGCTGCTGCGGCACGCCGGTGCCCGCTCCAGCTACGTCGTGCTGCCGCTGTTCGCCTTCGCCAACGCCGGCGTCGGCCTCAGCACCTCGGTGCTGAGCGGCCATGAGCCGCTGATGCTGGCGATCATGGCCGGCCTGCTGATCGGCAAGCCGCTGGGGCTGGTCGGCGCGTCGCTGCTCGCCGTGCGGCTGCGCCTGGCGGTGAAGCCGGCGGAATACTCATGGCGCCAGCTCGTCGGCGCCGGTGCGCTCGCCGGCATCGGCTTCACCATGTCGCTGTTCATCGCCGGGCAGGCGTTTCCCGTGCCAGCCGAGTTCGCCGCCGCCAAGATCGCGGTGTTCGCCGCCTCGGTGCTCGCCGCGATCATCGGCGTCGCGGTGCTGTGGGGCGCCGGGACGGACGTCGCGTCGGAGGGGAACGGCGATGGAGGTCAAGGAAACGCCCGCGCCGACCTTTGACATGCCGGGTCCGCCGTGGCACGGTGCGCGGGCGTTGGGCGCACCGCCGGTGGAATACCCGGAGCCAGCGCGCTGAAGGCACCCGTAGCTCAGTGGATAGAGCGCTGCCCTCCGGAGGCAGAGGTCACAGGTTCGAATCCTGTCGGGTGCGCCACCCTCGCGTCACATCCTCGCCCCAAAACGCTGCCGCGCCGGCAAGTGGCCCGGCTCCCCGCAGGGAGGAAGCCGGGGCGGCTAGCTAGGCGGTGCCCTGCACGAATCTGCCGCTGTTGAAGTCGGCGATCGCCTGTTCGATCTCTGCCCTGCTGTTCATCACGAACGGGCCGTAGCCGACGATCGGCTCGTCGATCGGCTCGCCGGTGAGCACCAGCAGGCTGGCATCGCCGTCGGCATGGACGGT
>JBDHSN010000176.1:0-6746 GCA_039808105.1 Rhodospirillales bacterium | reverse complement strand
CAGACCCGCAAGGACTCGACGGTCGGCGCCGACAAGCCGATCGGCGAGCGCGGCGCTTTCGTCGCCGACAACAAGGCGACGTAACGGCCGGAGCGGCTCAGAAGTCGCTATCGCGCCAGGCAGCGGGCGCCGCCGCCCGACCCGCCCGCCGTCGCCGCCACCAGATGAAGCCGATGACAGCGGCGACCAGCGCCACCTCCAGCGGCAGCAGCAGCAGCGCCGACTGCTCGACGAAGGCGATCAGCGGCACCGCCACCGCCATCACCACCGCCGCGGCGCAGATGCGCCAGGACGCGGCATGCACCCCGGCGAGGAAGGTGCCGAACGCCAGCAGCGCCAGCAGGGCGAGGCCAACGGCATCGGTGTTCAGCATGCCCTGCACGTCCGGCAGGAACAGCAACTGCATGCAGCCGAGCAGCGCGCCCCAGTGCAGCCCCTGCGTCCAGATCAGCCGCCAGCGCTGCGGCCGGTTCTTTGCCCGGCGCCAGCCGGCGGCGATGCAGATGGCGGCGAACGCCACCGGCAGCACCGCCCAGAGCAGGGCGCTGGCGTGCGGCGCGATGCTGGTATAACCAGCACCGACCACCGCCAGCACCAGCATTGCCAGATAGGGGATCTCGTCGCGCCACCACGGTCGCACTGCGGCGGACGGAGCGCCCGACGTGGCAGACAGGCTGTCTTCGCTCATTGCTGCGGAATCCTTCGCGGGCGACCCGGCGGCTAAGCATCACCGCGGGTTTCAGCGGGGGCTGATCCGCAAGGTGATATCCGAAGCGTCGGCGCTGCGGCAAGCGCGGCAGAACAGCTGCCCGCTGCGACCGGCGAGGCCTGACGACCCGCCTCAGTCCGCCGAATCCTCGGCGAGATGGCCGACGCAGCAGGCGACGTCGCCGGCCGTCGCCTCGACCATCTCGATCGCCTGCTCGCGGCTTGGCCAGACGCCGCTGGCGCCGCCGTCGAGACCGAAGGGAAACGCCTGCCAGCCGTCGTCGCCGTGGACGACGACAGCCGTTCCGGCCTCGGCTACGCTCATCGCCGCCGAATGGCTCCATCGCATCGCCGCGATCCTCCCGTTCCCGCCCAACCTGGCCATCCCACCTGCTCATCCGCAGATGGGCCGCTGCGGCGGGACCGGCAAGGCCGGGCCGGCACTGGTCTCCGGACCGTCGCCGACCTTACCAGGAGACCAGCCTGATGGTGGCTGATGCCGCCTTTGCCGATCCGGCGCTGGGCCGGGGAACGCGAATGTGCTCTAAGTCAGGCTCTGAGCGGCGCGCCGCCACGCCACGGCAAAACCACGGCCCGCGCCGGGCGATGCGCCGCGCAACGAAGGGATCGCGCCTGAGCCCCCGTCCATTTCGCTGCGCATCAAAGACAGTCTGCCGACAAGGCGGCGCCGCTGTTGGGAACGATCATGCCGATGCATCTGGGTCAATACGACCAGTACTATCTTGCCGCTTTCGTCGTCATCGGCACCGTCCCCGCCGTCGTCTTCCTGCTCTGGCTGACCCAACGATCGAAGTACGCCGGGTTCATTCAATCCTATCGCGGCGTCGCGCCGAACTTTCTGAGCGTCATTGGCGTGCTGTTCGCGCTGAACCTGGCCTTCCTTGCCAACGATACCTGGAGCGCCCACGACCGGGCGCGCCACACCGTGTTCCAGGAGGCCGGCAGCCTGCGCGACATCCTGGCGCTCGCCGAGCGCCTTCCCGATCCCGCCCGCGCCAGGGTCGTCCAGGCCGTTCGCGATTACGCGCAGCTGACCGTCACCGCCGACTGGCCGCTGCTGGCGCTGCGGGAGAGCAGCGCCGAGACGGCCGACGCCCAGCAGTCGCTGCTGGTGCTCCTCTCCAGCGCGGAAGTGGGCTCGGCGGTCGGCAGCAACCTTCAGTCGCTGATGGTGCAGCAGGCGCTGGAGGCCGGCAGCATGCGCGATCTGCGGATCGCCCTCAGCCACACCCATGTCAATCCGTTCAAATGGCTCGGCATGGCCTTCCTCGGGTTCCTGACGATGATCTCCATCGCCATGGTGCACGTCGATCAGTCGCGCGCCGAGCTTCTCGCCATCGTGATCTTCGCCTCCGCCGCGGCGCCGACGGCGCTGCTGATCTTGGTTCACGGCAACCCTTTCCAGGAGCCGGCGGCGGTCACGCCGGCGCCGATCGCCGCCCTCGTGGATCCCGCCTCGCCCGGCTATGGCGGCATCCATCCGTGACCTGCCGCCGCCTCGCCGTCGAAACCGGGAAAACCGAAACCGGCATGGCCGGCGCGGGGAGCCGGCGACCTGCCATCACCGGCAGCCCCCGCACCTCGCGTCCGCGCGGCGAAGAAAAGGATCGCCTTTTGCGGCAGCGAATCTCCAGCGGAGTGAGGCGGCCCGGCCGGCGCTGCTTGCGGCGCAAGCCGGCGTGCCCCTATCATCCGCCGCTCGCGGCCGGCCTGCCCGTCCGCGCGTTTGGTTGCGTCACCGTCCGTGTTGCTGGGGAACCCTATGCTGGATGCCATCCGCAGGCGCGCAGGCTCGCTCGTCGTCAAGATCCTGTTCGTCTTCCTGACGCTCAGCTTCGTCGTCTGGGGCGTGGCCGACGTTTTCCGCCCCGGCAGCCGTGCCGACTGGGTCGCCAGGGTCGGCGGTGAGAAGATCCCCACATCGGTGTTCCAGGAGGAATACCGGACGACGCTGCAACGTCTCGGCGCCAGCCTTGGCCGCCCTGTCGATGCCGAGCAGGCACGCGCCTTCGGCCTGCCCAACACCGTCCTGCAGCGGCTTGTCGATGGGGCGCTCCTCGACAAGGCGGGGGCGGAGCTGGGCCTTCGTATCAGCGACGACGCCGTTCGTCAGGCGATCACCAGCAATCCGCAGTTCCGCAACCAGCTCGGCAGCTTCGATCCGCAGGTGTTCCGGGCGACGCTGGCACAGGCCGGCTACACCGAGGACCGCTACGTCGCCCTGCTGCGCCGCGAGCTGTTGCGCGAGCAGATCATCACCAGCCTTTCGGAGGGAATTGCCGTGCCGAAGGCGATGATCGAGAGCACCGCGCTGTGGCGCGGCGAGCGGCGGACCGCCGCGGTGGTGCGCATCGCCAGCGCCGGTATCGCCGTCACCGACCCCGACGAACCAACGCTGCGGCAATTCCACCAGGACTTTCCCGGCCTGTTCACCGCACCGGAATACCGGACGGTGACGGTGATCACCCTGTCGGCCGACGATGTCGGGAAAGGCATCACCATCGATGAGGCGGCGTTGCATGAGGCTTATCAGGATCGGCAAGCCGAGTTCACCCGGCCGGACCGTCGCACCTTCCGTCAGTTGGTGTTCAGCGACGAGGCTGCGGCGCGCCGCGCCCGCGAGGCGCTGACACGCGGCGAGCCGTTTGCGGCGGTTGCCGCCGCCAACGGCCAGGCGGCCGCCGCGCAGTCAGCCATCGGCCCGGTGAGCCGCGAGCAGTTGCCCACCGATCTTGCTGCCGTCGTCTTCCAGCTTTCCCCCGGCACCATCTCCGATCCGGTGCACAGCGCCCTCGGCTGGCACGTCGTCGAGGTGACCGCGGCGGAGCCGGGCTCGGTCCAGTCGTTCGACGAGGTCAAGGACAAGCTCGCCGCCGACCTCCGGCACGAGAAGGCGCTCGACCAGATGGTCGACCTCGGCAACAAGCTGGAAGATACGCTCGGCCGCGGCGCGACGCTCAGTGAGGCGGCGGGCGAGCTGGGGCTGCCGCTGCGCACCATCTCGATGATCGACGCGCAGGGGCGCGATTCGGCCGGGGCACCGATCGACGGCCTGCCTGCCCGGCTGGTGGAAACCGCCTTCGATACCCCATCGGGCACCGACAGCGCCCTCGTCGAAGCCGACCAGGGCACTTCCTTCATCCTGCAT
This sequence comes from Rhodospirillales bacterium, assembly GCA_039808105.1. Taxonomy (GTDB): domain Bacteria; phylum Pseudomonadota; class Alphaproteobacteria; order Rhodospirillales; family Defluviicoccaceae; genus Defluviicoccus. Next base: position 2,869 of record JBDHSN010000176.1, on the reverse strand, counting down.
GTCGACCAGGTCACCCCCTCGGCGATCCGCCCGTTCGAAGCGGTGCGCGGGCAGGTGGCCGAGGCGTGGCGCCGTCACCGGCGCGGCGAGCTGGCGCGCCAGCGCGCCGATGAGCTGGCCGAGCGCGTCCGCGGCGGCGGCGCCCTGCCGGCGCTGGCCACCGCGCAGGGGCTGAAGGCGACGACGACGCAGCCGTTTACCCGCACCGGCGAGGGCAGCGGCGAGGATCTGCCGCCGGCAGTGGTCGAGGCCGTCTTCGCCGGCAAGCCGGGAGAGGTGCAGGTGGTGCCGCTCGACGACGGCGTCGCCGTCGTCCGCATCGAGGCGGTGCTGCCGGCGACCCCTGACGCCACCGCCGACAGCGCGGTCCGCACCGAGCTCAGCGAGGCGCTGGGCGGCGATCTGCTCGCCCAGTACGCCGCCGGACTGCGCCAGCGCTTCGGCGTCGAGATCAACCCGCGGGCACTCGAACAGCTGTGATGTCGCCCGCGCGCGCCCCGGCGATGGAGGTACACCCCCCGTTCGCGGCATTTGCCGCCGCCTACGACAGCGGCCGGCCGCAGGTGCTGTGGACGACGCTCGTCGCCGACCTCGATACGCCGGTGTCGGCGATGCTCAAGCTCGCCGGCAACCAGCCGAACAGCTTTCTGCTGGAGTCGGTGGAGGGCGGCGCCATCCGCGGCCGCTATTCGTTCATCGGCCGCGACCCCGACCTGATCTGGCGCTGCCGCGGCAATTCCGCCGAGATCGCCCGGCCCGGCGAAGACGACGGCTTTGTGCCGTGTCCGGTCAGCCGCGGCAAGGGCGCCCTCGCTTCGCTGCGCGCGGTGATCGCGGAGTCCGGCATCGACCTGCCGCCGGGGCTGCCGCCGATGTCGGCAGGCCTGTTCGGCTACATGGGTTACGACATGGTGCGGCTGGTCGAGCGCCTGCCGGACGCCAACCCCGACAGCCTCGATGTGCCCGACGGACTGTTCGTCCGGCCGCAGATCATCTGCGTCTTCGACGGCATCGAGGACAAGCTGACGGTGGTCACCCCGGTCCGCCCGGTCGCCGGGATCATCGCCGCCCATGCCTACGCCGAGGCGCGCGAGCGCTTGGCCGGCGCCGTTGCCGATTTCGCCCGCGGTGTTCCCCGCACCCGCGGTCCCGAGCGGGCTGCGGTGACGGCCCCGGCAGCGGCGCAGTCCAACGTCACTCCGGAGGATTACCGGACGATCGTCGAGCGGGCGAAGGAGTACATCTTCGCCGGCGATATCTTCCAGGTCGTGCCCTCGCAGCGCTTCCGCGTTCCGTTCACCCTGCCTGCGTTCGCCCTCTACCGGGCGTTGCGGCGGCTCAACCCGTCGCCGTTCCTGTTCTACCTCGCCTTCGACGGCTTTTCGGTGGTCGGCTCCAGCCCCGAGATCATGGTGCGGGTGCGCGAGGGCCACGTCACCATCCGGCCGATCGCCGGCACCCGCCGCCGCGGCGCGACGCCGGAGGAGGACCGGGCGCTGGCGACCGAGCTGCTCGCCGATCCGAAGGAGCGGGCGGAACACCTGATGCTGCTGGATCTCGGCCGCAACGACGTCGGCCGGGTGGCGACGGTGGGGACCGTGCGGGTGACCGAGCAGATGGTCATCGAGCACTACTCGCACGTCATGCACATCGTCTCCAATGTCGAGGGCGAGCTCGATCCGCAGCGCGACGTCATCGACGCGCTGCTCGCCGGCTTTCCCGCCGGCACCGTCTCCGGGGCGCCGAAGGTGCGGGCGATGGAGATCATCGACGAGCTGGAGCCGGAGCGCCGCGGCATCTACGGCGGCTGCATCGGCTATATCGGCGCCTCCGGCGAGCTCGACACCTGCATCGCCCTGCGGACCGGCGTCATCAAGAACGGGGTGCTCTACGTCCAGGCCGGCGGCGGCGTCGTCGCCGACAGCGACCCGGAGGCCGAGTACCAGGAGACCTGCAACAAGGCGCGGGCGCTGCTGCGCGCCGCCGAGGACGCCGCCGCCTTCGCCGAGGGAAGCTGAGCTGCGGCCGTCGGCGCGCGCTCAGACCAGCGAGGCTTCGCCGGCGAAGCAGTCGGCCAGCCGGATGGTGGGGGCGTCGAGGCCGGCGTAGTCGTCCGGCCGGCAGGTCAGCACCAGCACCTGCATCCGCTCCGCCGCGCGCAGCAGTTCCTGCTGCATCCGCCGCAGCCGGCCGCGGTCGGAGTAGACCAGCGCATCGTCGAGGATCACCGCCGCCGGCTGGCCGCGCTCGCCGAGCAGCTCGGCGAAGGCGAGTCGGGTCAGCACCGCCAGCTGCTCGCGGGTGCCGATGCTCAGCCGGCTGAACGGCTCGTCGCAGCCGTCGCGCCGCAGGTGGCGCAGCTCCAGCGTATCGGCGGCAAAGTCGAGCTCGCAGCCGGGAAACAGCGTCCGCAGGTAAGGCGACATCCGCCGGGTGATCGGTCCGGCGAACGAGCGCCTGGCGTCCTGCTCGGCGGTGCGCAGGGTATCGTAGAGCAGCCGCAGCGCCGCCGCGTCCGCCTCGACCGCCGCCAGCTTGCGCTCGGCGCGCTGCAGGCCACCCTGCGCCGCCGCCAGCTCGTCCTCCAGGCCGCTGCGGCCGAGTCCGCGTAGCTCGCCCTCGCGATCGCGCACGCCGTTGTCCAGCCGGCGCAGGCGATCCTGCGTCTCCGCCAGCCGCCCCTGCACCGCGGCCAGCCGATCCGCCACCGTCGCCGGCGTGCAGCCCTGCAGCGCGTCGCGGGCCTGCGCCAGCAGGCCGTTGGCGGCGGCGACGTTGGCCTCCTCGTCCTTCAACGCCGCCAGCAGCGTGGTATCGGCAGCCTTGCTGCGGGCCTCGAGCAGCGCCTGCTGCAATTCGCGCGTCCGCA
>JBDHSN010000175.1:0-6776 GCA_039808105.1 Rhodospirillales bacterium | reverse complement strand
CCTCGGTACATTCCATTGCCCCATCCTTCGCCACGCAATCAGCCGTGGTTCAAACGTCATGCGTGGTTTGAACAGGAGCTCCAACCCGTCTTGCGGTCGAAAGTTGAGCATGTTCTGGCGCGCTGATCATTAGCGTTGTGCTCTCGCTCGTCCTGTGGCTGCTGAACCGCTGAGCCAAGATGGGAGTTCCGCTAAACCTTCGAAGTCGGGGTCGAATGCTACGCCGGTCATCGTGGCGAGGACACACCGCGGCGATTCACGCTCGGCCGAACCATCCAAGTGGCCGAGGTGCTCGATGCATGGCGCCGGATCATCGCTACTTCAAGGTCCGCGGCGATGACAAGCTTATTATATCCTTCGCAACGATGTGCTGACCGGCCGATGGGAGCTCACCATGTTTGATCGGTCCGGCGCAATCGGCTGATCGGAGTCGTGAAGTTGGAAATGCGAAAGCTCGGCACATTGGAGCACGCCGCGAAGGTGATCGCGCTGTGCCTGCCGCCGGTGGTGATGTCATTGATCGGGCTCGCGGCGCTGTCGCGAAAGAAGGGTGCGGTGGTTGTAGCCGGCAAGCAATCACAGCCAACTAGGCCCGACACGCAACGAGCCGGCGCCGGATGAAGCTTTCGCACGCTGACGCGCCTCCGCCCTTTCAGCCGGGCAAGCCGGTCGGCAACGTCTACTATGGCGCCTGCAGCTGGACCGACCGGACGCTGATCGACGCCGGCACCTTCTATCCCGGCAACGCGCGGACTGCCGCTGATCGGCTTACTCACTATGCCAGCCAGTTCCCCATCGTCGAGGTGGACGCCACCTACTATGCGCTGCCGTCGGAGCGCAACGCACGCCTTTGGGTGGACCGCACGCCGCTTGGCTTCGTCTTCAACATCAAGGCTTTCGGCCTGTTTACCCATCACCCGATCGCCGTCGAGCGGCTCCCGGCGGAGGTCAAGGAGCTGTTGCCCGCCGCCATAGCGGAGAAGAGCCGCGTTTACTTGCGTGACATCCCTGAGCAGGTCGAGAGGCTGATCTGGGAAATGCAGGCGCAGGCACTGGCACCGCTGGTCGCCGCCGGCAAACTCGGCTGCGTGCTGTTTCAGTTTCCGGACTGGTTCATCGCACGGCGCGCTCACATCCGTTACCTCGAGCAGCTTCGCAATCGCAGCGACTGGCCGCTGGCCATCGAGTTTCGCGGCGGCGGCTGGATGACCGACAACTACCGGGCCCGGACGTTCGCTCTCCTTGAGAAGCTGGGTCTCGCCTATGTCGTGGTCGACGAACCGCAGGGCTTTCGATCGTCAACGCCACCGGTTGTGGCAGCAACCAATGCGCTCGCCCTCGTCCGCTTCCACGGCCACAACGCCGAGACCTACGAGAAGCCGAACATCACCGCCGCCGAGCGCTTCCGCTACCTGTATACGGAGGAGGAACTGAAGGGCTGGGTGGACCCGATCCGCCGCCTCGCCGAGAACGCCGATCGGGTGCACGTGCTGATGAACAACTGTTACGGCGACTATGGCGTGCGGAACGCCCGGCAATTGGCCGAACTGCTGGCGGCCTAACCTGAACCATCTCACCGTTACCGGCTGGTATCGACGGGCTGCAGCCGATCGACCTAAAGGTTAGCGGCCGCTGAGGAGCGCTGTACGTACGCCCCCGAGCCCTAGACGGTTGCTTATCATATCCTTGTACGGCAAATTTACCCGAATGGGCCTGCCGACGTGAACTCGTTCACACAGCGCCGGCGGATTCAGGTTCAAACTTGCGCTTTCTTGGCCGAGGCGATGGGGCGGTTCGCGACATCGAACCGGTCTCTTGTCCGGCAAACCAGCGCCATGGGCCATCAACGCCTCGGAAAATTACCCGCGCATCGCCTGCTGCCCGAAATCGTCAGGTACTTGGTAACGGGCGGTACGCCAACCGAGGATCTGGTCGCCCAAGTCACAGAGTTCGGTCAGGAGGCGCTGAAGCTCGCGCTAAAGGATCCTGTCTTTACTGAAGCAATGTGGCTGCTTGTCAAGATTCCACAGGCCGTCGGCTCGCGTGATTCTGAGAACGAGTTGGAGGCACTCGGCCTACCATCAGCGGCGATTTCATCAGTGACTGACCTGCTCGTTGCCTATGACGCTGCTCTCGAACGGGTTCAGCGCCAGTCACATGCCGGTACAACGGACCTCGGCGAAGTTGCAAGGCATGCCGGATTGGCTGCATTAGGGGAGGCGATACAGAATGGGCTGCCAGGTTTGTGGGCTCCCACCGCGGAAGACGTTCGTGCTTCGATCTCCGCGCTCAGAGGCACGGAGAAGTTCGGTGCCATGGCCCAGCGATTCTACTCGAACTTCGTCGAGCGGGTGATCCACTACTACGTTGACCGGAATCTTCACCATATGGTCGGCCCGGACAGGGTGGCGAAATCGGTCCACGATCTCCAGTCCTTCAACGACGCGATCAGGCGCAATTGTAGTGAAGCTGCTCTGATCATGCGAGCCTTTGCCCGAGATTGGTTGGGCAAGAACCACTATAGAGACGCCAAACGGATAGACAAGGACGACATCCGACGCTTCTCTGGCTACGCCGTGCAGAAGCTCCGGATCGAGCTCGATCAAAGGAAAGGGGCGCCTTGAAGCGCTTTGCGATCCACTGCGGGGTATCCCAGCCGTCCGGTGCTGATGCCGTGGTCATGAACGTGCACGGGGTGGCCAAGAACGTCAACCTGCGCATCGACTACATCACGCGCCCGATGCTGGGCAATGTACCAGACCTACTGATCGACCTCCTGGAGGTGGCGGCGTACGTCTACTGCGCCGATCAGCGGCTGGGGAGAGGCTCCGACAAACTGACGAATTTCGGAGAGAACTGGCGTCGTTGCCTGCACTTCTCGATCCCTGTTCGTCACCCCGAAGCATGGCAGAACCCTGATATCCCTGAACTCTTGGCCGAAACTCTCGGCTTTCTTTCCGACGACAGCTATGCGTTCGAATTCCGAAGGGCTGAAGCGCCGGTCGAGTCCAAGGAGTTGTACTTCTCGAATCTGATTGACGCCTCGATGGAGCGCGACGAAGTCGCTCTGTTCTCGGGCGGCATCGACTCCTTCGCCGGCGCTGTCGAAGATATCGCGACAAACGGGACATCAGTCACCCTTGTTGGTCACTCTTCGTCCACAAAGGTTCGCAATGTACAAGAAAACCTCATCGACGGGCTGAAGCAGCGCGGGTTTGATCGCAAGCTTTCCTACATTCCTGTGTGGGTGGCTAACACTGGTGTTGCTGCGCGGGAGTTTTCACAGCGCACGCGTTCGTTTCTGTTCGCATGCCTCGGACTTGTTATCGCCAGGATGTCCGGAAAGGACGGCTTCACTTTCTATGAGAATGGGGTCGTCAGCATCAACCCGCCGGTGGCCGGGGATGTGATCGGTGGGCGAGCCACCCGCACAACCCACCCCAGAGTACTGCGCGGGCTGGAAGTGCTCTTCTCCACGCTGCTCGACCGCTCGATACAGATCCGCACGCCACTACAGTGGCTGACCAAAAAAGAAGTTATCTTGAAGATCGATAAAGCCGGCTTGGCGGACATGCTGGCGATGACAAACAGCTGCACAAGACCGCGGAGTTGGACTAAAGATCAAAAGCACTGCGGCGTGTGTTCACAGTGCATTGACCGACGATTTGCCGTCTTGGCCGCAGGTATGGAGCAATTCGAGCCTGCGGAGAATTACATGCGCGACCTTCTCCTCGCAGATCGCAGCGCGGATGGCGAGATGCGCATGGCGCTGAGCTATGTGTCATTTTTCCAGAAAGTAGGGTCCACTCCGAAAGCGCGGTTCTTGATCGACTTTCCCGAGATCGTCTCGGCGCTCGACAGTTTCCGCCTGAGCACCGCGGAGGCCGGTGATCGTCTTTACGACCTGTTTCAGCGACAGGCTCAGGCAGTGGAAGCGGTCATCGCGGAGGGGGTGCAGAAGCATGCGCGCTCACTTTACCGCAACGAGTTGCCGGCCGGATCGCTACTCGCCGTTTGCTTCAGTCGTGGGCATGTCGAGGCTGTTCCTATCTCTGATTACGACGATCAAGCGAAAGCGTTTCTTGACCGCCTCTCGACACCCGTCCTCGAATATGCCGTCGACGCTGGTGCCGACCACGTCTTGTTCCGCGGAGGACTGACTCTCGAGGGAGCCAACTTCAAACTGGTCGACGCACTGCTTGTGGGCTTCCGAAAGGCCAAGGCTGAGGACAGAGAGGTTCCGTTCCTGTCGGCGACGAGCTTGGCCGACCGCCTTCAACTCGACGAACAGTCCCTGCGCCAGCAACTCCGGCGGCTTCGCAAGGCTCTTGAGCCCCTGGCCGTCACGCTCGGCATTCCCATGGATCAGGATACCTTCATCGAAACGAAGGAACGGGCCGGCTACCGTTTGAACCCTGACCTCCGGGAAATCGCCGTGGCTGACATCAAGAAAAACCATCCGCCGCCGACACGCTGCTGAACGGCCGTGTCACACGCCGGCGCGCTGGACGTCACGCGCGCCGCTGAAAAGCCCCGCTTTCCGGGGCTTTTTTCGTGGCCGCACGTCACAAGAAAAATCCGCGCTGACCATATCGGAACGGGCCTAACCCGTTGAGAATACGCGCATCTACCAACGCCACGGATTTAGCGCGAAGAGCACCGACGGAGTGGCCTATGACGGTCAAGCATTTGAACCAGACCGAGCTTTCTACTCGCTGGGGCCTCTCACCACGCACTCTCGAACGATGGCGCTGGCTTGGCGAAGGGCCGCGCTTTCTGAAGCTTGGCGGCCGCATCGTCTATCGGCTCGAGGACATCGAGGCGTTCGAGGTGCAGCAGCTCCGCCAGGTGACCGGTTCTGCCGCAGCGGCGTCGCCGACGCCGGCAGTTCCGCATCAGTCGGCGTGGCCCGAGCAGCCGGCACGGCGGTTCGGCCGCTCCGTCCACGCATAGCCGCACAGCCGGCTCGCCACCTTCCCGAAACGATCCGCGAACTCGGAGCCGCCATGACCCTTCGCATCGTCACCGCCGATCAGCGCCTCGCCGAGGCGAACGGCAAGACCACCGTCGCCTTGTTCGGGCCGAGCGGCGTCGGCAAGACCTCGCAGCTGATAACGCTACCGCCCGAGGAGACGCTATGCGTCGATCTGGAAGCGGGCCTCAAGTCCGTCCAGGGTTGGCCCGGCGAGTCGGTCTCGATCCGCACCTTTGCCGATGCGGTCGACATCGCCTGCCTGATCGGCGGCGTCGATCAGGCGGCTCCCGCGGATGGCTTCTTCTCCGAGGCGCACCATCGCTATCTCACCGAAGCCTATCCGGACCTCGCCCTCCGCATCGCCGGCAAGCGGATCATCTTCGTCGATAGCATAACCGATCTCACCCGTCAGGCGATGGCCTGGGCGAAGAGCCGGCCGGAAGCCTTCTCGGAGAAGACAGGCAAGCCGGATACCCGCGGTGCCTTTGGGCTGCTCGCCCGCGAGGTGATCGCGCTGCTCAAGCACCTGCAGCACGCGCCCGGCAAGACGGTGATCTTCGTCGGCATCCTGGAACGCGTGCTCGACGAGTTCAACCGCGAGCAGTGGCAGCCGCAGATGGAAGGCGGCAAGGCCGGCCGCGAGCTGCCGGGGATCGTCGATCAGGTGATCTCGATGAGCCTGTTCGAGCCGGAGGGTGACGGCTGGCGGCATGAGCCGGCAAAGGGCCAGGTCCGCCGCCTGGTCTGTCGCGCCGGCAATCCTTTCGGGCTTCCCGCCAAGGACCGGTCGGGACGCCTCGACATCACCGAGCCCGCCGACCTCGGCGCCCTGCTCGCCAAGATCAACCGCCTTTGAAGGAGTTACAGATGTTCGACCTGAACGACGTCGAGCCGATCAACAGCGGCGAGCTGCTCCCCGACGGCAGCTTCGTCAAGGTGACGATGGCGATCCGCCCCGGCGGTGTCAACGGCTACACCGAGATCGACAAGGGCCTGCTCAAGGCCTCCAACGCTCCGGGCAGCGACGTGCTCTCGCTCGACTGCGAGTTCACCGTCGTCGAGGGACGGTACGCCAAGCGCAAGTTCTGGCAGCTGTTCACCGTCGCCGGCGGCAAGCTGGACGACAAGGGCACGTCGATCGGTTGGAACATCTCCAAGCGGATCTTCCGCGCCATGATCGACTCGGCGCTCGGCCTCGATCCCGAGGACATGAGCGAGGCGGCGAAGGCGAAGCGGCAGCTGCGGGGCTTGGCCGATCTCAACGGCATCGGCTTCGTCGCCAAGGTCGCGGTCGAGCCGAACAGCGACCCGCGCTACCCGGACCAGAACCGGCTGGATCACCCGGTGCTGCCGAACGAAAAGGAATGGCGGGCGGTGATGAACGGCGAGGCTGTCACGCCGCGCCCGTCGAGGGCGCGACCGGCAGGCAGTGGCCGCGGTGCGGCGGCGGCTCAGGCGCCGGCGTGGGGCAACGCACAGCCCAAGCCGGCGGCGGCACCACAGACCACGGGCGCACCGCTCTGGCAGCGGTCAGCCGAACCCTCCGCACCGGCTCCGCAGCCGATGACGTCGCCGGCCGCTGAGCCGGTGAAACCGACGGGCCCCGCCTGGCTGAACGGGTGAGCTTGGCCGGGATGACCGCGATGACCGACGGCGCATGGCAGGTGCACGTGACGCGGGAGGCGGCAAGGGACATCGGCCGATGGCTGGAAGGAAGAGGACGGCTGCAGCAGCCCATCGCCGCCCTCAGCCTGGACGAGCTGGAGTGCATGGCCGCCGCCGCGATCAGCCGGTTCATCGT
>JBDHSN010000174.1:0-6843 GCA_039808105.1 Rhodospirillales bacterium | reverse complement strand
TGCGGATCAAAACTCCTCGTAGCGCGCCGGGTCCTGATCGTGCGTCCGCCCGTCCGGCCGCGCCAGCCTGGCGATCGCCGCCGTGTCTTCAGGCGAGAGTTCGAAGTCGAAGACGGAGAGGTTCTCGATCTGGCGTTGCCGGCTCGCCGCTTTCGGCAGCGGAATCGCGCCCATCTGCACGTGCCAGCGCAGGATCACCTGGGCAGCGCTCCGCCCGCACCGGCCGGCGATCGCCTGGATCGCCGGTTCCTGCAGCAGGGAATTGGCCCGGCCGAGCGGGCTCCACGCCTGCGTGACTATCCCGTGCGCCGCATCGAAGGCCCGCTGTTCGGCCTGCGGGAAGTAGGGATGCATCTCCACCTGATTGACCGCCGGCACCGCGCCGGTCTCGCGGATGATCCGCTCCAGATGGTCCGGCAGGAAGTTGCAGACCCCGATGGACCGGACGAGGCCGCGTCGGCGCGCCTCGATGAGCGCCTGCCAGGCCTCGACATAGAGGCCTTGCCGCGGATTGGGCCAATGGATCAGGTAGAGATCGTAGTAATCGAGCTGTGCCCGGAACAGCGACTCCTCGACGGTGGCGATGGCTTCTTCGAACCGATGATGCCGGCCCGGCAACTTTGAGATGACACGCAGCGCCTCGCGAGGCACCCCCGCCCTGCGGATCGACGCGCCCAGCGCCCCCTCGTTCTCATAGTTGAAGGCGGAATCGAGCAGCCGGTAGCCGGTCTCGATTGCCATCGCCATCGCCTCGACGCCGTCAGCGCCGTTGAGCCGGTAAGTCCCGAAGCCGATGGCCGGCAGCCCGACCCCGTCATTGAGCGTCACCCCGGGGACCGTCATGGCCACCTCCTCATCCTGTGCAGGTCCTGCCGGTTCGGCGCGCCGGACGAACCAGCAGCCCCGATCCGGCCTCTCCAATCCTTCTGAGCGCTTTGGTACTCCGCCTGTTCCCCTCCCGGATGCGTCCGTCCCGCCAACGCAACCCTGGTGGCCGGTCCGGCGGAACCCTATTCTTTCTGCAGCATGGTCGCCTTTCTCAACCCCGCCATCTTCATGCCGGCGAAACGGCCGCCGGCCGCCGGCGGCCGCCGCTTCGAGCTGGCGTCGTCGTACCAGCCGGCCGGCGACCAGCCGGGCGCCATCGCTGCGCTCAACGCCGGCGTGCAGCAGGGCGAGCGCGACCAGGTGCTGCTCGGCGTCACCGGCTCCGGTAAGACCTTCACCATCGCCAACGTCATCAATGCAGTGCAGCGGCCGGCGCTGGTGCTGGCGCCCAACAAGATCCTGGCGGCGCAGCTTTACGCCGAGATGAAGGGGTTCTTTCCGCACAACGCCGTCGAGTACTTCGTCAGCTACTACGACTACTACCAGCCGGAGGCTTACGTTCCGCGCACCGATACCTACATCGCCAAGGACTCCTCGATCAACGAGCAGATCGACCGGATGCGGCACGCGGCGACGCGGGCGCTGCTGGAGCGCAACGACGTCATCATCGTCGCCTCGGTCTCCTGCATCTACGGCATCGGCGCCGTCGAGACCTACGCCGAGATGGTGCTGCGGCTGCGCGCCGGCGACCGCCTCGACCGCCGCACCCTGCTGCAGCGGCTGGTCGAGCTGCAGTACAAGCGCAACGACCTCGGCTTCGCCCGCGGCTTTTTCCGCGCCCCGGGCGACGTCGTCGAGATCTTTCCTTCGCATTTGGAGGACCGCGCCTGGAAGCTGTCGCTGTTCGGCGACGAGATCGAGGCGATCTGGGAGGTGGACCCGCTGACCGGCGAGAAGACGGCGACGCTGGGCGAGATCACCATTTACCCCAACAGCCACTACGTCACGCCGCGGCCGACGCTGCAGCAGGCGATCCCGCGCATCAAGCAGGAGCTGCGGGCGCAGGTGGACGTGATGGTGGCGGGCGGCCGGCTGCTGGAGGCGCAGCGGCTGCAGGAGCGCACCACCTACGACCTGGAGATGCTGGAGACGGTCGGCGTCTGCAACGGCATCGAGAACTATTCCCGCTACCTCACCGGCCGCAATCCGGGCGAGCCGCCGCCGACGCTGTTCGAATACATCCCCGAGAACGCGCTGCTGGTGGTCGACGAGAGCCACGTCACCGTCCCGCAGCTCGGCGCCATGTTCCGCGGCGACTTCCAGCGCAAATCGACGCTGGCCGAATACGGCTTCCGCCTGCCGTCGTGCATCGACAACCGGCCGCTGAAGTTCGAGGAGTGGGAGCGGATGCGCCCGCAGACCATCTTCGTCTCGGCAACGCCGGGGCCGTGGGAGCTGGAGCAGACGGGCGGCGTCATCGTCGAGCAGGTGGTCCGCCCCACCGGGCTGATCGACCCGCTGTGCATCGTCCGCCCGGTGGAGAAGCAGGTGGACGACCTGATGGCCGAATGCCGGGCGGTGGCGGCGCAGGGCGGCCGCGTCCTGGTAACCACGCTGACCAAGCGGATGGCCGAGGACCTCACCGAGTACCTGCACGAGCAGGGGCTACGCGTCCGCTACATGCATTCCGACGTCGATACCCTGGAGCGCATCGAGATCATCCGCGACCTGCGCCTCGGCGCCTTCGACGTGCTGATCGGCATCAACCTTTTGCGCGAGGGCCTCGACATTCCCGAGTGCATGCTGGTCGCCATCCTCGATGCCGACAAGGAAGGCTACCTGCGCTCGAAGACCTCGCTGGTGCAGACCATCGGCCGGGCGGCGCGTAACGTCGGCGGCCGGGTGATCCTCTACGCCGACCACGAGACCGCGAGCCTGCGCTACGCGCTGGCCGAGACCGAGCGGCGGCGGGAGAAGCAGCGGGCCTATAACGAGGCGCACGGCATCACCCCGGAGAGCGTGCGCAAGGGCATCGCCGACGTGCTGCAGAGCGTCTACGAGGCCGACTACGTCACCGTCGATCTCGGCGCCGCCGGCCGCAAGGAGGTGGTCGGCAAGGACCTGAAGGCGGTGATCGCCGAGCTCGAGAAGAAGATGCGCGACGCCGCCGCCAACCTCGAGTTCGAGGACGCCGCCCGCTTCCGCGACGAAATCCGCCGCCTGGAAGCGCACGAGCTGGGGCTGGACAAGCCGGGGATGGCAGCGGGAGCACGGCCGGATCCGTCGAGGCCGCGAGCGAAGGCGGAGAAGAAGCCGGCGACCAGCGGCGCCGCCAGGGCCAGCCGCCGGCCAGCGCGGCGCTGATCCGGCCATCCGCAACCGGATGCGACCGGACTTGCGTCACAGAGCCGGACACGTCTTGCCTGGCAACACACCCCCATATGCGGTTTGTGTCTGTTGGCAGAAGTGTTAATATCAAGAAAATATCCATGGGACGAGGAAAGCCGATGCGACGCACAGGGTGGTGCCCGTGGGATGAATCGTTCACAGTTCATCAGCAAGGCAAGGCGCTATTGCCGGAAGACCAATCGCCGCATGTCGGTTGATTTCACCATGGGTAAGGGATCTCATGCCCGCATAACCATCGACGGGAAGACGACGACGATCAAGCAGGGGGATCTAAGTCCGGCGTATGTCGCGCTCTTGCTGAAGCAACTGATGATTCCACGCGACGCCCTGGATTAGGTCCCGGGAGTATTTTTATGCAGTTCATTTACCCGGTGACGCTGACGGAGGTACGGGAAGGACCGCCGGAAGATCATTGCGTCCTGGTCACCTTCCCGGATTTGCCGGAGGCGAACACCTTCGGCAAGGAAAGGGCAGATGCGCTCGCCAGCGCCGTGGATTGTCTTGAGGTGGCGCTTGCCGGCCGCATCAAGGATCGAACGGATATTCCGGTGCCGTCGCCTTCGCATGGTCGGCCGACCGTTGCGCCCGGCAATCTGATCGCGGCGAAAGCGGCCCTCTACCTCGCCATGCGGCAAGAAGACGTGCGCCCGGCCGAGCTCGCCCGCCGCATGAACGTCGATCAGCCGTCGATCAGCCGGTTGCTCGATCCGAAGCATGCCAGCCGGCCGGCCCAGTTCGATGCCGCCTTCGCCGCCCTCGGCAAGCGTCTGGTACTATCGCTGGAAAACGCCGCGTAAGGCGACCCGGGGAGGCGCCGCATAACACGATGGCGGAGTATCACATCAACCTCTTCTACAGTGACGAGGACGGCGGCTGGATCGCCGACATGCCCGACCTCGCCCTGTGCTCGGCGTTCGGCGAGACGCCGGAAGCGGCGTTGCGGGAGGTGATGATCGCCAAGGAGGCATGGCTGGCGGCCGCCCGCGCGCTGGGGCGGCCGATACCGGAGCCGCGCTACCGTCCGGCGATCGATCAGACCGCCTGAGCCGGCGAACACCGGGGCGAGGTTGTGGTGCGCTTCGCTTTCGCTCAGCAGCACCCTATAGCAACCTGCGGCGTAGGGTGCCGGTGAGCGACGCGAACCGCACCGTTGGCAAACCACCCGCATTCCGCGGGTGGCACCCGGACGGCGCTTCCGTCACGCCCGCGGCGGTGCTCCGGCTTCCGGGGTCGGGCTGACCAGGACGCGGTCGATGCGCCGGCCGTCCATGTCGATCACCTCGAAGCGCAGGCCCTGCCAGTCGAGATGCTCGCCGATCTGCGGCACGTGCCCGAGCTGCCACAGCACGAAGCCGGCGAGGGTGTGGTAATCGCCGTCCGCCTGCAGGCCGCGCCGCTCGATGATCCGCTCCACCTGGTTGATGTCGGTGCGGCCGTCGATCAGCCACGAGCCGTCCTCGCGCTGCACCGCCGCCGGCTCGGCCTCGTCCTCGTCCTCGGGCAAGGCGCCGGCGATGGCAGCGAGGATATCGGTCGGGGTGACGATGCCCTCGAAGCTGCCGTACTCGTCGACCAGCAGCGCCATGTGCACGCGCGAGCCGCGGAACAGCTCCAGCATCTTGAGGATCGGGGTGCTCTCGTGCACGAACAGCGTCTCGCGCACGCACGCCTTCGGATCGAGCGGCTGGCCGGCCATCATCCCGTCGAGCAGATCCTTGGCGTGAACGACGCCTTCGATCGCATCGATGTCGCCGGTGCCGACGGGAAAGCGGGAATGGCCGCTGCCGGAGATGCGGCTGCGGATCTGCTCGGCATCGGCGGCGAGGTCGACCCAGACGACGTCGATGCGCGGGGTCATGATGGCGCTGACCGGCCGGTCGGCCAGCCGCAGCACGCCATCGATCATGTCGCGCTCGGAGGCCTCGAAGACGCCGGCGTCGGCCCCCTCCTCCACCATCGCCTTCACTTCCTCCTCGGTGACCGTCGTCTGGCGGTCGCCCGAAAGACCGAGGATGCGCAGCACCGCCTCGCTGGAGACGCGCAGCAGCCATACCGCCGGCGCCGCCACCCGCGACAGCAGCGTCATCGGCGGCGCCACCCGCGCTGCCACCGCTTCGGCATCGGCGAGCGCGATCCGCTTCGGCACAAGCTCGCCCAGAATCAGCGAAAAGTAGGTGATGACGACGACGACGAGAAGGAACGCCAAGGTATCGGCGAAGCCGGCGACCATCGGGAACGTCGTCAGCCAGCCGGCCAGCGTCTTCGCCAGGGTCGCGCCGCTAAAGGCGCCGGCGAGGATGCCGATCAGGGTAATGCCGATCTGCACCGCCGACAGGAAGCGGCCGGGATCGTCGGCGAGGCGCAGGGCGGTCGCCGCGCCGCTGCGGCCCTGCTCGGCAAACTGCTTGAGCCGGGCCCGTCGCGAGGAGACAAGCGCCAGCTCTGACATTGCGAAGAAGCCGTTGAGCAGGATCAGCAGAAGAATGATCGATATGTCGAACAGAACGCTCATCCAGATCTCACGGACCACACAAGGAACAAGGAGCCGGCTCGGCGGGTCACAGGTGGCTGGTCAGCACCTGCTCCTTCGGCTGCGCCGCGTCGGCCAGCTGCTGCAGCACTTCCTCCGGCGAGCGGGCGACGGTGAACAGGTCGGTGGTGGCGGGATCGGCGAACCCGGTCGCCACCACCATATCGATCAGCCTCAGCAGCGGCTTCCAGTAACCGGCGACATCGAGGATGACGATCGGCGAATCATGCAGCCGCAGCTGCCGCCAGGTGATGAGCTCGAAGGTTTCGTCAAGCGTGCCGAGGCCGCCGGGAAGGACGACGAAGGCATCCGCCATCTCGAACATGCGCCGCTTGCGGTCGTGCATGCTGTCGGTGACGACCAGATCGGTGAGTTGGCGGTGGCCGACCTCATAACGGATGAGGAAGTCCGGGATGACGCCGACCACCTCCCCGCCCGCCGACAGTACCGCGTCGGCAATGACCCCCATGAGACCGATCGAGCCGGCTCCGTAGACCAGTCGCATATCCCGTTCGGCGATCAGCTCGCCCAACCGGCTCGCCGCCTCCCGATGCACGGGATCGAACCCCTCGCGCGAGCCGCATAGCACACACAGGGAACGGATATGTTTCATTCGTTCACCTCTCCTCGGCGTCGCTGGACGCCGGTCGGTTTCTGAGGCAGAGAATAAGCGATCGCTGGGCCGATCGATAGACTGGCGGTGCCGCAACGGCTGCGTCGGTCTTCCCAGCGGTGCGCCGTAGCCAGCAGGATCACGATACGAAAAAGGTGAAATTGATGGCCGTTTCTCTGTTCCGTCCGACCTATGCCGTGGTCGCAATGGCCCTTGCCCTGGTCCCCACCGCGGGCCGTGCCAACCAGGATCTGATCGACTATCGCAACGCTGTCATGGAATCGATCGGCGGCCACACCAAGGCGCTGGTGGCTATCGTGAAGGGGAACGTCCCCTTTACCGAGGATGCAGCGGTGCACGCCCGCGCCATCGAGCCGCTGTCACAGATGGCCGGGCACATCTTCCCGCCCGACTCGCGGACCGGCAAGACCGATGCGCTGCCGGCGATCTGGGAGCAGCCGGA
>JBDHSN010000173.1:0-7002 GCA_039808105.1 Rhodospirillales bacterium | reverse complement strand
TCGACAACGGCGAGCGCCGGCCGATCTACCGCATCCCGCTGGTCACCTTCGTCAACCCGGACGGCCTGGAAGCCAAGAGCGGCAACGTCTGGAGCGCCACCGAGGCCTCCGGCAACCCGACGTTGCGCCACGCCGACAATGGCCCCGCCGGACAGATCGTGCAGCAGTCGCTGGAGAGCTCGACCGTCGATATCGGCCAGGAGTTCACCAACATGATCGTCGTCCAGCGCGCCTATTCGGCGGCGACACGGATCATCAGCACCGCCGACGAGATGCTCGACGAGCTGGTGCGCATCAAGCGGTAGGCCCGGGCCGGCCTCCGGCGCGCCGGGCCGACATTAACCTCGCCTTCACACGGCGCCACTACGTTGCCTCCAGATGGGTGTGTCGGATGCCTTCGATCCACCCTTATCGGGGGCGAGCATGGAGACGTTCCGCACCTTCGTCCGCAACCTCGGGCCGATCCGCATGGCGGTGCTGGCGGGTGTCGCGCTGGTGCTGGCCGGGTTCTTCGGCTGGATGATCCTGCGCGCCGCGCAGCCGCCGATGGCGCTGCTCTACGGCGACCTGGACATGGCCGAGGCGGGCAAGATCACCGCCCAGCTCGACGCCGCACGGCGGCCCTACCAGATCGCCGCCGGTGGCACGGCGGTGATGGTGGCGGCGGACCAGGTGGCGCGGGTGCGCATGACCCTGGCCGAGCAGGGGCTGCCGTCGGGCGGCTCGGTCGGCTACGAGATCTTCGACGGCGCCAGCGCTCTCGGCACCACCAGCTTCCAGCAGAACATCAACCTGGTGCGCGCCCTGGAGGGCGAGCTGGCGCGCAGCATCCGCAGCATCAGCGACGTCAAGGCGGCCCGGGTACACCTGGTGCTGCCGCAGCGCGAGCTGTTCAGCCGCGACAAGCCGCAGGCGAGCGCTTCGGTGCTGCTGCAGATGCGCGGCCGCGGCCGGCTGTCGCCGGCGCAGGTGGCGGCGATCCAGCAGCTCGTCGCCTCCGCCGTGCCGGCGCTGGCCAGCGACCGCATCTCGGTGATCGACGGCCAGGGCACGCTGCTCTCGGACGCCGCCGCCAGCAGCGATCCGGTGGCGAGCGCCGCCGGCAAGGCCGACCAGCGCCGGCGCGCGCTGGAGGAGCACCTGTCCCGGACCGTCGAGCAGCTCGTCGAGCGCATCGTCGGCCCCGGCAAGGTGCGCGCCGAGGTCTCCGCCGACATGGACTTCGACCGCATCGATTCCAGCGAGGAGATCTTCGATCCGGACGGCCAGGTGGTGCGCTCGACGCAGACGGTCGATCAGAGCAACAGCAACCGCCAGGGCGCCGGGCAGCCGGTCACCGTCACCACCAACCTGCCCGACACCGAAGCGCCTGCCGCGGGCGCCGACCGCGAGACCAGCGCCGAGAAGCGCAGCGAAGAGACGGTCAACTACGAGATCTCGAAGAAGGTGGTGAACCACGTCCGCGAGGCCGGCACCGTCCGCCACCTGTCCGTCGCCGTGCTGATCGACGGCCTGTGGGCGCCCGACGCCGAAGGCAAGCCCGCCTACCAGCCGCGCGGCGCCGCCGAACTGGAGCAGCTCACCCAGCTCGTCCGCGGCGCCGTCGGCTACAACGCCGAGCGCGGCGACAAGGTCGAGGTGGTCAGCATGCGCTTCGCCGAATCCGAGCTGGCGGACCTGACCGATGCCGGCAGCCTGCTGGGCCTGCAGAAGGAGGACTTCTTCCGCATCGGCGAGTACGGAGCGTTGCTGGTCCTTGCGGTGCTCGTCCTGCTGCTGGTGATCCGGCCGATCGTGGCGCGGGCGATGACGACGATGCCCACAGCGGCCGCCGCGCCGCAGCCGCCGCTGCTGGCGGCGGGAACCGCCGCCCCCGCCCTGCCCGCGCCGGCCGATGGCAGCCACGGCTATCCCGCGCTGCCCGCGGCGGTGGAGGACATGATCGACGTGAACCGCGTCGATGGGCGGGTGAAGGCCTCCTCGCTGCAGCGGGCCGGCGAGATCATCGACAAGCACCCCGAGGAATCGCTGGCGATCGTCCGCCACTGGCTGCACGCCGAGTAGGACACGACCGATGACACAGACCACCACCGGTTCCGCGGCGATGAGCGGCGGCGAGAAGGCGGCGATCCTGATGCTGGCTCTGGGCGAGAGCCACGCCGGCAAGCTGATGCAGATGATGGACGACGACGAGATCCGCCTGCTGTCGCAGCAGATGGCCCGGCTCGGCACCGTCAGCGCCCCGTCGGTTGAGGCCCTGCTGATCGATTTCGGCGGGAGCGTCGCCAGCGCCGGCGCGCTGGTCGGTACCTACGAGTCGACCGAGCGGCTGCTGCTGAAGATCCTCGAGCCCGAACGCGCCCGCCAGATCATGGAGGAGATCCGCGGCCCCTCCGGCCGGACGATGTGGGACAAGCTCGGCAACGTCAACGAGGTGGTCCTCGCCAACTACCTGAAGAACGAGTACCCGCAGACCGTCGCCGTCGTGCTGTCCAAGGTCAGGCCGGCGCACGGCGCCCGCGTCCTCTCGCTGCTGCCCGAGGGCTTCGCCATCGAGGTGGTGATGCGCATGCTGCACATGGAAACCGTGCAGAAGGAGGTGCTGGAGCAGGTCGAGCGGACGCTGCGCAGCGAGTTCATGACGACGCTGGCGCAGACCCAGCGTTGCGATGTCCACGAACTGGTGGCCGAGATCTTCAACAGCTTCGACCGCAGCACCGAGGCGCGCTTCATGAGCGCGCTGGAAGGGCGCAACCAGACCTCGGCGCAGCGCATCAAGGAGCTGATGTTCACCTTCGAGGACCTCGCCCGGCTCGACGCCAACGGCGTGCAGATCCTGCTCCGCCAGGTCCCCAAGGAGCAGCTGCAGCCGGCGCTGAAGGGCGCGTCCGAGGCCCTCAAGGAGCTGTTCTTCAAGAACATGTCGCAGCGCGCCGGCAAGATGCTGCAGGAGGACATCGCCGCCATGGGGCCGGTGCGGCTGCGCGACGTCGACGCCGCACAGAGCGCCATCGTCGCCATCGCCAAGGCGCTCGCCGAAGCCGGCGAGATCGTGCTCGGCGGCCGCGACGGCGCCGAGGAGATGGTCTACTGAGATGGCCGCCACCGCCCAAATCCAGCGCTACCGCTTCGACCGCTGCTTCGATGGCCTCGCCGCCGGCCGCCCGGCGACGGCACTACTGACACCGGCCCCGGCACCCGCACCTGCGGAACCCGGCTTTACCCGCCAGGACATCGAGCGCGCCCGTGCCGAAGGCCTCGCCCGCGGCCGCGCCGAAGTGGCGGCAGCGGAGGAACAACGCCGCGCTGCCGAGCGCCAGCGCCTGCAGTTGCTGGAATCGCTGGTGGCGGAAGTCGGCGCCCTGCGCGATGGCGCCGCAGCCGCCGCCGAGGCGGCGACCATGCAGGCCATCCTGGTCGCCAACGCCGTCGCCCGCAAACTGATGCCGCGGCGCTGGCGCGAGGGGGCCGGCGGCGAGATCGCGGAGGTGGTCCGCCGCACGCTCGCCGGCCTCGCCGAACCCCAGGCGGTCACGGTGCGCGTCTCCCCCGAGCTGCACGCGGCACTGCAGGCGGACCTGCTGGCGGCGGCGGAAGGCGGCGTCGCCGATCTGAAGGTCGTCGCCGATGCCGCCATCGCCGCCGGCGACTGCCGCATCGACTGGCCCGGCGGCGGCGTGCTGCGCGACGAGGGGGCGTTGTGGCGGGAGATCGACAGGGTTACCGAAGCTGTACTGGGCGTCGCGGTCCTGACGGAGTGCCGGCCGGAGGCGGGCCCCGATGACGACGAAGGGGAATGAACGATGACCACGGACGACGACGCCAATCTGCAGTTGCAGGCGCTGAAGCAGCAGGCCGCCGCTGCGCCGGCCCGCACTGCGGCCCCTGCGGTGGAAGCGGCCGATCCGCCGCGCACGGCGCAGGACCTGGAGGCGGTCTACGATATTCCGGTGCAGGTCTCGGCGGTGCTCGGCCGGGCGACGATGGAGATCAGCCAGCTGCTCAAGCTCGGCCGCGGTGCCGTCGTCGAGCTCGACCGGCGGGTCGGTGAGGCCATCGACATCTACGTCAACAACCGCCTGGTCGCCCGCGGCGAGGTCGTCGTCGTCGAGGAGCGGCTGGGGGTGACGATGACCGAGATCGTCAAGGGCGGCGGCCGTGCCTGAGGGGCCCGCCATGCCCGACGTGCGGCTGGCGGCGCGGCTGGCCCGCGAGGTGCCGGCTGCGGCCGACGGTGGCATCGGCAGTTCCGGCGCGCTGCTGGGGCTGCTGGCCGGGGCCGTGGTGCTGGCAGTCGCCATCGGCCTCGGCGGCCGCGCCGTCGCATTCATCGACACGCCGGCGCTGCTGATCGTCGTCGGCGGCACCCTCGCCGTCCTGTGCGTCTGTTTCTCCCCCGGCGAGGTGGCGGCGATGGTTGGCTGCGTTGCGGCGAGCCTGCTGGCGCGCGCTCCCGATCCCCGGGCGGCGGCATTGCGGGCGCTGCGGCTGGCGGAGGACGCCCGGCGCTTCGGGGTCCTCCACTTCGAGCAGAAGGCGGTGCTCGGCCGGCAGCCGCCGTTCCTGCGCAAGGCGCTGGCGCTGGTCGCCGACGGCAGCAGCGAGACGGAACTGGAGGCGGTGCTGAGCCACGACGTCGCCGCGGCGTCCGACCGGCTGCACGGCGCCGCGCTGGTCCTGCGCCGCGCCGCCGACTACGCGCCGGCGATGGGACTGATCGGCACGCTGATCGGTCTGGTGCAGATGCTGGGGCAGCTCAGCGAGCCACAGCGCATCGGCCCGAGCATGGCGGTCGCGCTGCTGACGACGTTCTACGGCGCGGTGCTCGCCAACATGGTGTGCTCGCCGCTGGCGGTGAAGCTGGAGCGCCGCGCCGAGGAGGAGGAGGCGGTCTGCCGGATCTTCCTGATGGGCGCCGTCTCCATCAGCCGCCGCGAGAATCCCCGCCGGCTGGAACTGCTGCTCGACGGCGTGCTGCCGCCGCACCGCCGCATCCGCGTTCGACCGATGAGCAAGGGGGAATAGCCCGATGCGCCTGCTGATCCTCGGCAGCCTCGCCGGCCCGCTGGCAGCGGCCAGCCGCATTGCCATCGGCCGCGGCGCCACCGTCCTGCATGCCGACGGCATCGACGAGGCGCTGCGGCTGCTGCGCTCCGGCGAGGCCGCAGGGCTGGTGCTGGCGGACGTGCGGCTCGATGTCGGCGCGCTGGTCGGGCGGTTGGCCGCCGAGCGCATCGCCGTCCCGGTGGTCGCCTGCGGTGCCGGCAATGATACCCGCGCCGCCGTCGCGGCGATCCGCGCCGGCGCCCGCGAATACCTGCCGCTGCCCGCCGACGCCGAGCTGCTGGGGGCGATCCTCGCCGCCGCCGGCGGCGACGACAGCCATGCCATCGTCCATGCCGACCCGCGCACCGCGCAACTGCTGGCGCTGGCCGAGCGGGTGGCGCCGAGCGATGCCAGCATCCTCGTCACCGGCGCGTCCGGCACCGGCAAGGAGCTGCTGGCGCGCTTCATCCATGCCCGCAGCCGCCGCGCCGGCGCCCGTTTCGTCGCCGTCAACTGCGCCGCCATCCCCGATGCGCTGCTGGAAAGCGAGCTGTTCGGGCACGAGAAGGGAGCGTTCACCGGTGCCGTCGCCCGTCGCATCGGCCGTTTCGAGGAAGCCGACGGCGGCACCCTGCTGCTCGACGAGATCAGCGAGATGGACCCGCGCCTGCAGGCGAAGCTGCTGCGCGCCATCCAGGAGCGGGAGATCGACCGCGTCGGCGGCCGCCAGCCGGTCAAGGTCGACGTCCGCATCCTCGCCACCTCCAACCGCGACCTCGAAGCCGAGGTGGCCGCCGGCCGCTTCCGCGCCGACCTGTGGTTCCGCCTCAACGTCGTCGCGCTGGCGATCCCGCCGCTGGCGCAGCGGCCGCAGGACATCCCGGTGCTGGCCCGCCACTTCGCCGCGAAGTACGCGCGGACCAACGCCCTGCCGGTGCGGCCGCTATCCGCGGCGGCGCTGCGCGCCCTGCAGGCGCACACCTGGCCCGGCAACTGCCGGGAGCTGGAGAACACCCTGCACCGGGCGGTGCTGCTGGCCAGCGGAGCCTGCATCGAGGCCGATGCGATCGTGCTGACCGGCGGTGGTCGAGCCACGACGGCTGGCGAGGAGGGTGGCGCCCGCGTCGGCCGCACCGTCGCCGACGTCGAGCGCGACCTGATCATCGATACCCTGCGCCACTGCTTCGGCAACCGCACGCATGCGGCGACGATCCTCGGCATCTCCATCCGCACGCTGCGCAACAAGCTGCGGCAGTACAGCGGCGAGGGCGTCGCCATCCCCGCCCCCGCCAGCGTCCCGCCGCTCGCCGGCGCAACACTGCTCAGCGCCTGAGAGGGCCCGATGACGGTTGCAGCACCCGGCCACGGCGACGCGGGAGCCCGGCGATGACCAGCGGCACCGCCCCCGCCGTCGGCCTCGATCTCGGCAGCCTTTTCGGCGGCCGCCTCGCCCAGGCCGGCCGCCACGGCGACATCCTGCTCGCCGCCGGCGTCGTCGCCATCCTCGTCGTGCTGATCCTGCCGCTGCCGCAATGGCTGCTCGACATCAGCCTCGCGTTCTCGATCACCTTGTCGGTGCTGATCCTGCTGACCGCGCTGTTTGCGGAAAAGCCGTTGGAGTTCAACGCCTTTCCCACCGTGCTGCTGCTGGCGACGATGGTCCGCCTCGCCCTCAACCTCGCCTCGACGCGGCTGATCCTGGCGCACGGCCATGAGGGACGGGACGCCGCCGGCCACGTCATCGAAGCCTTCGGCGGCTTCGTCATGGGTGGCAACTTCCTCATCGGCATCATCGTCTTCGCCATCCTGATGATCGTCAACTTCGTGGTGATCACCAAGGGGTCGGGCCGCATCGCCGAGGTCTCCGCCCGCTTCACCCTCGATGCCATGCCCGGCAAGCAGATGGCGATCGACGCCGACCTCTCCGCCGGGCTGATCAACGAGGACGAGGCGCGC
>JBDHSN010000172.1:0-7003 GCA_039808105.1 Rhodospirillales bacterium | reverse complement strand
GGCGCGGTGCGCAACGGTCCCTACCAGGGCAGCCTCGGCAACTACGCCTGGCCGAACCGCGACGATATCGACAATCCTGTTGCGCCCGACTGGTACCGCGACCGGCACGGCCGCGATCCGCAGGGGCTCGAGCCGCTCACCGACCCGCGCACCGGCCAGCAGGTGCCGTCACCCGGCTACGATCCCAACCGCTTCTTCGGCATCGATGCGACCCGGCTGGACCCCGCCTGGTACCACCAGGAAGGCTTCGTCATGGGGGGCGACTGGGAGGCGCAGCACCCGGTGCAGAACCGCAGCATCGCCGGCGACTGCATCGACCTTGCCACCGAGGGCGAGACGGCGCGGGCCTACCTGATCGAGGCGATCGGCCGCTATCTCGACATGGGCGTCGATGCCCTGCGCATCGATACCGTCCGCCACATCGAGCGCGACAACCTGCTGGAATACATCAACGCCTGGAAGGCGCGACGACCCGGCCTGTTCTGCTTCGGCGAGAACTTCGTCCGCGGCACCGGCTGGGGCGACCTGTTCGGCGACGACAACGCCCCGTCGCAGATCCGCCCGTGGTGGTACACCCGGCTCACCACCGATCCGCGCAACCCCGGCGCCGGCGGCGATTCCGGCTTTTCGGTCCTCGATTTCGGACTGTTCTCGACCTTCCGCGACAACGTCAGCCGCGGCCATTACGGCGGCATCGGCGGGGTGCTGGCACGCGACTGGGTCTACGGCGACGTCACTCAGCTCGTCACCTTCCTGCAGAACCACGACGTCGGCCCCGACAACGACTTCCGCTTCCGCTTCCAGGGCGACGACTGGATGGCGGCGTGCGCCTACAATCTTCTGTGGACGATCCGCGGCATCCCCTGCCTCTACCAGGGCGAGGAGATCGCCTTCCAGCGCGGTGCGCCGCAGGACATTATCGGCAACAACGATACGCTGAACACCACCGGCCGCGCCTACTACGGCGACCACCTGACCGACGAGCGGCTTGCCGAGACCCAGGGCCATCCCCTCTACCGCCACATCCGCCGGCTCAACCAGATCCGCCGGGCGATCCCGGCGCTGCAGAAGGCGTTCATGGCCAACGTCGGCGAGTGGGGCTCCGGCATCAGCTTCGTGCGCGACTGGAACAACGGCCAGAGCTACGCGGTGGTCGGCCTCGCCATGGGCTCCGACCAGAACATCACCGTCGGCGGCGTGCGCAACGGCCACTACGTCGATGCCGTCTCCGGCGGCGTCATGGACGTCGGCGGCGGCAGCATCTCGTTCTTCGTGCCGGCCAACTCGGCGGGGATCTGGGTGCTGAACGGTTCCGGCCGCGTCGGTGAGCCCGGCCCGTGGCTGCGCTGAGCATTTGGTAAGAGAACCGGCTTCGGGGCCTCAGCCCGGGGCCGGTCGCCCCATCGCCAGGAACTTTTCGCGGCGCTGCGTCCGCAGCGCTTCGCGTCCCAGTCCGGAAAGCTCGGCAAGCGCCGCCTCGACGGCCTTGCCGACGGCATCGATAGCCACTTCGGGGCTGCGATGGGCACCGCCCAGCGGCTCGGCGATGACCTGGTCGATGACGCCGAGGCGCTGCAGATCCTTTGCCGTCAGCTTCAGCGCCTGCGCTGCCGTCTGCGCCTGCTCGCCGTCGCGCCACAGGATCGAGGCGCAGCCTTCCGGGGAGATGACCGAGTAGATGGCATGCTGCAGCATCATCACCCGGTTGCCGGCGGCCAGCGCCAGCGCACCGCCGGAGCCGCCCTCGCCGATGATGACGCTGATCAGCGGCACGCCAAGACCAAGGCAGGTGTCGATCGAGCGGGCGATGGCCTCGGCCTGTCCACGCGCCTCGGCATCGACGCCGGGATAGGCGCCGGGGGTATCGACGAACGTGATCACCGGCAGGCCGAAGCGGTCGGCGAGGCGCATCAGCCGCTGCGCCTTGCGGTAACCTTCCGGCCGCGGCATGCCGAAGTTGTGCTTCAGCCGCGCTTCGGTATCGGCGCCCTTTTCCTGGCCAAGCAGCAGGCACGGCTGCCCGGCCAGGCGGCCGAGCCCGCCGACCATCGCCGCGTCGTCGGCGAAGCTGCGGTCGCCGGCGAGCGGCGTGAAGTCCTCGATCAGCCGGCCGATGTAGTCGAGCGTATGCGGCCGATCGACGTGGCGGGCGACCTGCGCCTTCTGCCACGGGGTCAGCTTGCTGTAGACCTGCTTGAGCTGCGCATCGAGCTTGCCCTGCAGGCGACCGATCTCTTCGGCGATGTTCAGCTCGCTGGTGCTGCTGAGATGGCGCAGCTCGTCGATCTTGCCTTCCAGCTCGGCGATCGGCTTCTCGAAATCGAGGAAGGTGCGCATCGCGTGCGGCTTGCGCTCAGGCTGCGGGGGCAATGGCATCGGCCTTGCGGACCAGCGCTTCCGCCTGTCGGATGGAAGCGATATCGATCATCCGGCCGTCGAGCGTCACCGCGCCGACGCCCTTGGCGCGGGCCTCGGCCATCGCCGTCAGGATTCGCCGCGCCTTGCCCACCTCGTCGGCCGAAGGGGTGAAGACGCGGTTGCCGGCGTCGATCTGGCTCGGGTGGATCACCCACTTGCCATCGAAACCCAGCACCGCCACCCGCATCGCCGCGGCCGCGAAGCCTTCCTCATCGCGGAAATCGGCGAACGGCCCATCGACCGGCCGCAGCCCGTTGGCCCGGGCGGCAACGACGAGGCGGCTGTGGGCGTAGTGCCACATGTCGTTCCAGTGCGTCTCACGGCTGCCGCCGCCGTCGGCGTCGGTCAGCACGCTGTAGCCGGGGTGCGGCCCGCCGATGGAGAGCGTGCGCGCGCCGATCGAGGCGGCGTAGTCGCCCGAGCCGAGGTGCAGCGATTCGACGCGCGGGCTGGCGGCGGCGATCGCCTCGACATTCTGCATGCCGAGCGCGCTCTCGATCAGCAGTTCGATGCCGATGCGCCGCGTGCGCTGCCTCGCGGCCTCGATCTGGGTCAGCAGGACATCGACGGTATAGACGTCGCCGGCGGTCCCGACTTTCGGCACCATGATCAGATCCAGGCGGTCGCCCGCCTGCTCGGCGACGTCGATCAGGTCCCGGTACATCCACGGCGTATCGAGGCCGTTGATGCGCACCGACAGCGTCCGGTTTCCCCAGTCGAGGCTGTTGATGGCGTCGATGACGGTGGCGCGGGCCTGCTCCTTCTCGTCCGGCGCGACCGCGTCTTCCAGGTCGAACATGATGATGTCGGCGGCGAGCGTGCGCGCCTTATCGATGAACTTGCGGCTCGATCCGGGGACGGCCAGTTGCGAGCGGTTGAGGCGGGCTCGCGGCGCGGGCACGACAGTGAAACTCAAGGGTGCAACCTTCCGCCAGCGGAGACGAGGGCGGCGCAGCAGGCGATGCGTCGCCGCTATAAACGAAGCCGGGAAGGCACGCTGTCAAGCACCTCCTGCTCTGCCGCGACGCGACCGTGTTCAGCGGCGTCCTGTGTGGCCGCAGCGGATTCCCGCGCCAGCGGGTGCGCGCTCTCGACCAGCCGCTTCAGCCGCTCGGCGAGCACATGGGTGTAGACCTGCGTCGTGCTGATGTCGCTGTGGCCCAGCATCTGCTGCAGGCTGCGCAGATCGGCACCGTTCGCCAGCAGATGGCTGGCGAACGAATGGCGCAGCACGTGCGGCGAGACGCGCCGCGGCGCGATGGCGGCTTCGACGGCGAGCTCCTTGAGGATCTGGCCGAAGCGCACGCGGGTGAGATGACCTTCGGCGGCACGGGACGGGAACAGCCACGGGTTCCAGGCGCTGCCGCCGCCGAGCAGCCTGCTGCGGACTGCGAGCCAGGCGGCGAGGGCATCGGTTGCCGGCTCGGTCATCGGCACCATCCGCTCCTTGCCGCCCTTGCCGCGCACCAGCAGCACCCGGCCGTCGCGGCCAGCGGCGGAGAGCGGCAGGCCAACCAGCTCGGAGACCCGCAGACCGGTGGCGTAGAGGATTTCCAGCAGCGCCAGCGTGCGGACGCCGCGGGCTCCGGGCCGGTCGGCGGCGGCGGCGAGCAGGCGGTCCACCTCCTCCTCGGCCAGGTACTTGGGTAGCGAGCGGCCCTGCTTCGGCCGATCGACGGCGAGGGAAGGGTCGTTACCGCGGACGCCGTCGGCATAGAGAAAACGGAAGAACTGGCGGAGCGCTGACAAGCGCCGCGCCGTGGTGCGTGCCGACATCCCGGCGGCCGCCTGCACTCTGAGCCATCCGCGCAAGTCGTCGGCATCGGCGGAGATCGCATCGCGGCCGCGCCGCCCCGCATATTCGAGAAAGCCACCGAGATCCCGGCCGTAGGCGTCGAGCGTGTTGCGCGCGGCGCCGCGCTCCGCTGCCAGCATCTCCAGGAAGGCCTCGACATGGCGAAATGAACCAGGCCGGGCGGGAGCACTGCCGCCGCTTGCGCTCATCGCGACGCCACCGCCTCGGTGGCGAGCGCGCGGGCGTCGGCGCTCAGGCCGACCTGCCGCAGGCTGGCGACCACCAACTCCATGCTCGTGCTGCCAAGCACCTGCGGTCCCTCGGCGCCGAGTCCGACAAGGGCCAGCAGAACGGTCTCGCCGAGGCGGCCGGCTGCGGCGGCGCGGACGAGTTCGGTGCGGAACGCCAGCCCGATGTTGGTGGCGCGCATCTGCGCCGGGCCCTGCAGCAGGCGCTGCCACAGCCGGTCGGGTACAGCCTCGCCCGTCGCCTGCAGCATCGCCAGCAGGCGCTCGTCGCCGGCGGCGGTGTCTGGCTGCGAGCCATCCGACTGCGACCAGTCGGACAGCCAGTCGCCGCTGTCGCCTTGCTCCTGACGCAGCCCGGCCAGTTTCGCCAGAGGCAGCAGCGCGTGGATCGCTGCGTCCGCGTCGCCGTTACCGGCGGCCTCGGCACCCTCAAGCTCATCGAGCCAGCGTTGCGCCTGCTGAGTCTCGCCCTGCACCACCAGCGCCGGGACGATGGCCGGCGCCAGCTGGACCGTGGACGGTGACGGTTCCGCAGCCTGCAGCCAGGGCAGAACCAGCGACGTGGCCTGCAGCCAGTCGCCATTCTGGCGGCCGGCTTCGAGGACATGGACCGCCTGCTCCGCCCGGTTGCCGGGGCCATTGACCGCTTCGCGCATCAGCGCGCTGAGGCCCGCCGGTCCGGGCTCGGCGCGGCCGCTGCCACGCAGGCTCCCCGCCGGCTTCTCGGGACGGAGGCGGGCGTAGAGGGGATAGACATCCTGTGCCGGCAGCAGGCCGGCACTTACCGCCCGCTCGCCTGCCGCCAGCCGCAATGTCTCTCCGAACGGACCCGCACGGGCGATGGCCACGAGGATCGGCAGGTCGTCGCTGTCGGCTGCCTCCGGCGCGGGCTGGACGCCGGCTGCCCGCATCATCGCCAGCTGAAGCGGGCTGGGATCGTTGATCTTCGGGACGTTGCTGCGGCCGCCGATCAGCACCTCGATCAGGGCCTTGTAGGGCTGAACCTCGCTGGTGCGCTCAGCCAGCACGGCAACGGTCAGGGAGGCTCCATCGGCGTCGCCGGCAAGCGCCTGACAAAATCCGAAAACCTCCTGCCAGAAGAGGTCGGGGTCGGCATCGATCCGGCCATCGGCAGTCTGGCAGGCGGTGGTGGTATCGCCCTTCAGCAGACGGGCCTCGGTGTCCAGCCGCCACAGCCGCGCCGAGCGGCTCTCCGTCGGGACGGCGTTGATGAGGTCCAGCAGGCCGGCCGTATCGCCCATCCGCCACAGCATCCGGGCACGGTCGTCGAGCAGCCGGCCCGGTTCACCATCACCTCGCGGCACCGCCGCGCTGCTCAGCAGCAGCCGCCGCATCAGCCGCCTGACGGCCGGTGACGACGAGCCGACGGGCAGGCGCGGCAGCAGGGCCTCGACGAGGGAGCGGGGGGTATCGCGCCACATGTCCACCGGCAGCGCGCCATCGGCGGCGGTCAGGGTACCGGCGGTATCGATTCCGACGGCGGTGAGCCTGTCGGTCTCGACGCGGGCGTCGACGGCCAGCCACGTCATGGCGCCGCTGTCCGCAGGAGGTGCTGTCAACATCAGCCCACAAGGCAGGCCGAGGAACAGGACAGCAGCACAGAAAGCCTGCCGAGCCCTACCTTTGAAAGCGATCATTCGGGATCGTCTTTTCGATCCGATGGGTCGGCGGCTGTGGCGGCATCATCGCCAACGCGACGATGCCGCCGACCAGGATCAGCACGGCAATGAGGGCGGCGATGCGGACGAACGAGACCATCGGTTTGACAACCCCTTGTTCCCGAGAGAAACGAAAAGCGCTCCAGCCGCAGGACGAAACCACCCCCTTCGTCGTCGCGACAGCCCCGGGATTTTCTGCTAGCGTGCGAGAATGACCAACCACCAGAACTCTATCGGTGCCGCGCACCCCTTTCAACGGCGCAGGCGCACCGGCGCGGTCGCCTGATCCGATGCCTTCGACCGCTCCCGAGATCGACCGGACGATCGTCCTCGTCGGTCTGATGGGCTCAGGAAAGACGTGCATCGGCAGGCATCTGGCCCGTCGCCTGGAGCTCCCGTTCGTCGACGCCGACGAGGAGATCGTCAGCGCTGCCGGCGTCCCGGTGGCCGAGATCTTCGCCACACTCGGCGAATCGGCCTTTCGCGAAGGCGAGCGCAAGGTGATCGCCCGCCTGCTCGACCGGTCGCCGCACGTGCTGGCGACGGGTGGCGGCGCCTTCATCGACCCTGGCACCCGGCAGCTCATCCGCCAGCGCGGGGTCTCCATCTGGCTGCGGGCATCGCTCGACATCCTCGACCGCCGCACCCGCGGCCGCAGCAGCCGTCCGCTGCTGAACGTGTGCGACCCGCGCGCCGTCCTGGAGTCCCTGATGCGGCTGCGCTATCCGGTCTACGCCGAGGCGGATGTCGTCGTCGACACCACCGAGGAGCCGGCGGAAACGACGGCGCGGAACGTGCTCGCGGCGTTGCGCCGGCATCTCACCGAGCGCCCCGCGGCAGCGGGGGCGGCCTCGTGACCGGCG
>JBDHSN010000171.1:0-7051 GCA_039808105.1 Rhodospirillales bacterium | reverse complement strand
GGGCTGATCGTCTCGATGACCGGTGACGGCGTGAACGATGCGCCGGCGCTGAAGCGGGCGGACATCGGCGTGGCGATGGGGCGGCGCGGCACCGAGGCGGCGAAGGAGGCGGCGCAGATGGTGCTCGCCGACGACAACTTCGCCTCCATCGCCCACGCGGTGGAGGAAGGCCGCACCGTCTACGACAATCTGCAGAAGGCGATCCTGTTCATCCTTGCCACCAACGGGGCGCAGGCGCTGACCATCATCGTCGCCGTGCTGCTCGGCTCGGTGCTGCCGATCACCGCCGTGCAGATCCTGTGGGTGAACATGGTCACCGCGGTGACGCTGTCGATGGCGCTTGCCTTCGAGCGGGCGGAGGCGGACGTGATGGCGCGGCCGCCGCGCCGCCGGCAGGCGCCGCTGCTCACCCCGCTGATGCTGTGGCGCATCGGCTTCGTCTCGGTGCTCATCCTCGCCGGTGTGTTCGGCACGTTCGAGTGGCAGGTGCGCCGCGGCGCCGACCTGGCGACGGCCCGGACCACCGCGGTCAACACCCTGGTCGCCTTCGAGATCGCCTATCTGTTCTCCGCGCGGCACCGCCTGCAGGCGGCGTTCTCGCGCGACGGCGTGCGCGGGATCCGGCCGGTGCTGATCGCTGTCGGCCTGACCATCATCCTGCAGGTGCTGTTCACCTGGTGGCCGCCGATGCAGCTGCTGTTCGATACCCGCGCCCTCGATCCGCTCGCCTGTGCGGTGATCGCCGTCGCCGCCGCGGCGGTGCTGCTGCTCGTCGAGATGGAGAAGGGGCTGATGCGGCTGCGGCTGCGGCCCGGCGCGACGGGCGACCCGGAACCATGATACCCTTCGCTGCATTGCTCGGGTGACAACGGGCGAAGGCCGGAAGTCGTCCGCGTGACGGCTTCCTTTCGCAAGCGAGGAGGAACCGGGACATGCGCTTCACCAAGGCCGCGTTCATCGCCGTGACGGCTTGTTCATCGATCGCCCTGGGATCGCTGACGGCGGCGGCGCAGGACCGCATTCCGGCGCCACCGGCACCGCCATCCGCGCCGGGCACGGTGCCGACGGTTCCGCCGGAAGTTCCGGCCCCGACAGTCCCTGGCGCCGGCACGATGCCGAGCATGCCCGAGAAGCCGAACATGCCGAAGACGCCGTCGCACCCCGACATGCCGGCCATGCCGGATCACCCGAAGGCTCCGGAGATGCCGAAGGGGATGAACGCCCCCGAGGTGCCGAGCCTGCCGGAGCCGCCAAAGGTACCGAGCGTGCCCGGCAAGTAGCGGAATGATCAAGGAGCGCCCGCCGGCGGCGTAGCCGCGACGGGCGCGGTCTGTCATACTGAGAAGCACTTTCCGATGGTGGGGTAGACGGCCGTGTTGTGGCGTGGCGGGCGCAGAAGCGACAACATCGAGGACCGGCGCGGCGAGGGATACTCCCCGGGCTTCGGCGGCGGTGGCCGTCTTCCCATCGGCGGCAAGGGTGGCATCGGCGGGCTGGGACTGATCGTCCTGGTGCTGATCGGCCTGTTCTTCGGCATCGACCCGATGGCCCTGCTCGGCGGCGGTGGATCGGGGCCCTCGTCTTATGTCCCGCAGCAGGAGGGAACGCAGGCGCCGGGATCATCGACGCAGGGACCGATGACGCGTGACGACGCCAAGGAGTTCGTCTCCGTCGTCGTCGCCGACACCGAGGACACTTGGACAGAGATCTTCCGGCAGTCGGGGAAGACCTACCGGGAGCCCACCCTGGTGATGTTTTCCGGGGCGGTAAGATCAGGCTGCGGCGTCGCCCAGTCCGCTTCCGGCCCCTTCTACTGCCCGATCGATCAGAAGGTGTATCTCGACACCAGCTTCTTCGACGAGCTCAGCCGCCGTTTCGGCGCACCGGGCGACTTTGCCCAGGCTTACGTCATCGCCCACGAGATCGGCCATCACGTGCAGAACCAGCTCGGCATTCTGCCGCAGGTCGAAGCGTTTCAGCAGCAGGCCAGCCGCGCCGAAGGCAACCAGGCGCAGGTGATGGTGGAGTTGCAGGCCGACTGCTTCGCCGGCATCTGGGCCCACCACGCCGACCGCTCCCGCGGCCTGCTGGAGAAGGGCGACATCGAGGAAGGGCTGAACGCCGCCGCCGCCATCGGCGACGACCGGCTGCAGCGGCAGTCGCAGGGCTACGTGGTGCCGGATGCGTTTACCCACGGCTCTTCCGCCCAGCGCGTCGCCTGGTTCAAGCGCGGGCTGCAGTCCGGCGATCCTGCCGTCTGCGATACCTTCGGCGCCTCCCGGTAAGCCGGCGGTCACGCGCACCCCGGGAGCGACCGTTTCGAGCCACATTGCCGGAGATGGCCGACGCCGCTAGCATCGCCGCCGTCGCACCCTCAGGCGAAGGCCATCCGGCGCCATGGACATCAAGGACCATATCCGCAGCATCCCCGACTTCCCCAAGCCGGGCATCCTGTTCTACGACATCTCGACCCTGCTGGCCAACGCCGACGCCTTCTCGGTGGCGATGGGCCGGCTCGCCAAGGCGGTCAGCCGGCACTCGCCCGACGTCCTCGCCGGCATCGAATCCCGCGGCTTCCTGGTGGCGGCGCCGCTGGCCCTGAAGCTCGGCCTGGGGTTCGTCATGGTCCGCAAGCGCGGCAAGCTGCCGGGCGCGACGGTGCGCTATGAGTACGCGCTGGAGTACGGCAGCGACGTCATCGAGATCCAGAACGATGCCATCGTCGCCGGCCAGCGCATCGTCATTCTCGACGACCTGCTGGCGACCGGCGGCACCATGGGCGCGTCGATCGATCTGTTCCGCAGCGTCGGCGCCGAGGTAGCCGGCGCCGCGTGCATCATCGAGCTCACCTTCCTCAACGGCCGCCAGCGCCTCGACGTCCCCTTCACCTCGCTGGTCAGCTACGACTCGTAGGATCCGAGCGGCAGCAGCGGCGTCCCGTCCGCCGCGGCCGTGGCCAGACCGGCCACCTTCTTCATCAGCGTCGGCAGGGCCAGCGCCGGAAACTCCGCCGGAGCACACCAGCGCGGCTCTCCCGCCATCGGCGCCTCGCTGCCGCTGGCGGTGGGGCAGCGGCCGTGCAGCACGTCGAGGCGCAGATGGAAATGGGTGAAGGTATGTCGCAACGAGCCGGGGAGCGGTTTCCAGCGGGCGGCGACCGGAGCGATGGCCGCCGCTTCAGCCGCCGACCAGGCGGCATCCCGCCAGGGCGTTGAGGGGAATTCGATCATGCCGCCGAGCAGGCCGCGGGGCGGCCGCCGACGCACCAGCACCTTGCCATCCTCGCGCTCGGCCCAGAAGACCACCCCCCAGCGGGTCGGCTTGACCGCCGCGGGCGCCGACCTCGGATAGCTCTCGGCTGTGCCGGAGCGGTGCCCGGCGCAGCTTTGCCGCCAGGGACAACCGCCGCATTTCGGCCGGCGCGGGGTGCACACGGTCGCCCCCAGGTCCATCAGCGCCTGGGCAAAGTCACCCGGCCGATCCGCCGCCACCAGTTCTTGAGCCAAACGCGCGACTTTGCTGCGCGCTGCCGGCAGTGGGGTTTCGACGCCATGCAGCCGCGCCAGCACCCGGATGACGTTGCCATCCACCGGCACCGCCGGCAGCTCACAGGCGATCGCCGCGATGGCGGCGGCGGTATAGGCGCCGATCCCCGGCAACTCCCGCAGCGCCGCCTCATCGGCCGGAAACCGTCCGCCGTGCGCCGCGACGATTCGGCGGGCGCAGGCATGCAGGTTGCGCGCCCGTGCGTAGTAGCCGAGCCCCTGCCAGGCGTGTAGCACATCCTCCAGCGGCGCGTCCGCCAGATCCTCGATGCGCGGCCAGCGGGCGCGAAAGGCGCGCCAGTAGCCGGCGACGGTGACCGTCGTCGTCTGCTGCAGCATGATCTCGCTGAGCCAGACCCCGTAGGCATCGATCGGCTCGCCCGGTCGCGCCCGCCAGGGCAGGTCGCGGCGCGACCGGCCGTACCAGGCGAGCAGGGTCTGGCGAAGGAGAGCGGTTTCGGGCGGCAGATGTGGCTCCCGTGGCTTTCAGGCGATCGACACCGGAGGATAAGACGCCACACCAGGATTTCTTGCAAGCGGCGGGCCATGTGCAGGGTTGACCGGCCCAGACGGCGCCGCCATAGTCCTCGCCGCCGCATCCGCGTGCCGTACCGCCGCCGCAAAATTGGCTGCGAAAAAGATCAGGGGACGCCGGATGCGGGCCCGACAAGAATAGACGGACGGTGAAGACGAGCATGGTCGCCCTTATCGCCAATGAAACGGAAAGTGGCCTCGCTTCGGCGCAGCAGGTGCTGCGGCTGGAGGCTGCGGGCATCGAGGCGCTGGCCCATTCGCTCGACGACACCTTCACCCGTGCGCTCGACCTGCTGGCGAATGTCACCGGCCGGGTCATCGTTTCCGGCATGGGCAAGAGCGGGCACGTTGCCCGCAAGGTCGCCGCCACCCTGGCGTCGACCGGCACGCCGGCGAGCTTCGTCCATCCGGCCGAGGCCAGCCACGGCGACCTCGGCATGGTCACGCCGCACGACGCCGTCATCGCCTTCTCCAATTCCGGCGAAACCGCCGAGCTTGCCGATCTGCTGACCTATGCCAAGCGCTACAGCATTCCGCTGATCGGCATTACCGGTCGCGCCGGCAGCACGCTCGCCACCGACGCCGACGTGGCGCTGGTGCTGCCGGACGTGCAGGAGGCCTGCCCGATGGGCCTCGCACCCACCACCTCGACAACGGTGATGCTGGCGCTGGGCGATGCCATCGCCGTCGCCATGCTGGAGCGCAAGGGCTTTTCCGCCGACGATTTCCGGCTTCTCCACCCCGGCGGCAAGCTGGGTCGACGGCTGCTGCGGGTCGGCAAGATCATGCATACCGGTAAAGAGGTGCCGCTCGTCGCGCCGGAAACGTCGATGGCCGAGGCGCTGATCGCCATGTCGTCGAAGAGCTTCGGCTGCGTCGGCATCGTCGGCGCCGACGGGCGGCTGCGCGGCATCGTCACCGACGGCGACCTGCGCCGGCATATGAGCGACGACTTCCTCACTCTCACCGCTGAAGCGGTAATGACGCCCAATCCGAAGACGATCCGGCCCGACGCGTTGGCCAGCGAAGCACTCGGCTTCATGACCAGCCGGTCGATCACCAACCTGTTCGTCGTCGATGACGAGCGGCCCGTCGGCATCGTGCATGTGCACGACTGCCTGCGCGCAGGCGTCGGCTGAGAACGGGACGCCCGCATTTGGCTGAACGGCGGGAGCGCGACTGGACGCCCGGCACCAGTGCGGCAAAGGCGGGTGGTTCCCGCGCGTCTTTGCCATTGCCACCCGCCATCGGCCCTGCGGACATGGCGCGGGCGGAGCGTCGGCGGCGGCTCTTCCGCATCCTGCGCATCGGCATTCCCGCCGGCACCGCACTGATTGTCGTTGTCGCCCTGTTCTGGCCGCAGCTGATCGGCCAGCGCAGCCGCATCGACATCGCCGTTCCACCGGCAGCCACCGAGAACGAAAAGCAGCCGGAGGCCGTGGTCAACGCCACATATTCGGGCGTCGACCGGGCGGGGCGTCCTTTCGAGATCCGGGCCAAGAGCGTGCACAACCCGTCGGGTGAGCCGCAGACGCTGCAGCTGACGCAACCGGACGCGCAGATCGCCCTGAAGGACGGAACTCTGCTGACCATCGCCGCCGCCACCGGCCTTTTCCGGCGCGATGACAACCAGCTCGACCTGCAGGGGGATGTCACCCTGCGACGCGGACCGGACCTGACCGTCCGCACCGACGAGGCGACGATTCACCTGGCGGATTCGACCGCTTCCGGCAACGAGGCAGTGAACGCCACCTCGTCCCAGGGCACCCTCTCGGGCACCGGCTTCCGCATCGGCGACGCCGGCGACACCGTGTTCGTCACCGGCCCGGCGCACATGCGGGTCGACGAGCGCGCCGCTGATCCGGGGCGGCCGTGAAGCGCGCCGCCCTTCCCCTGGCAGCGCTGCTGGCGCTGGGCTGGATGGCCGTACCGGCCTTCGCCCGTGACGAGCCTGCAGCCGCCGCGCCACCGGGCGCCATCACCATCGATGCCGAGCAGGGCATCGAGTGGCAGCGCACGGCGCGCATCGTCACCGCCAAGGGCAACGCCACGGCGGTCCGCGGCGATACCACCGTGCGCGCCGACATCCTGACCGCCCGCTATCGCCAGCGCCCGGACGGATCGATCGAGGTCTGGCGCATCGACGGCGATGGCGCCGTGCGCGTCACCTCGCCGCGGCAGAGCGCGTTCGGCGACAAGGGCACCTATGATGTCGCCGGCAGCAAGATGTCGATCAGCGGCAAGCAGGTGGGCGTGACCACGCCGACCAGCAGGATCACCGCCGACGACCGCATCGACTACGATATCAACGGCAGAACGCTCATCGCCCGCGGCAATGCCGCCGTCGTCGACGGCGACAGGACGCTCTCCGGCGATGTGGTCACCATCCGCTTCGCCGAGGACGCCGCCGGCGGCAACCGGCCGCAGCAGATCGACGCCCAAGGCCGGATGAAGCTGGTGACGCCGAGCGAGACGGTGACCGCCGACAGCGGCACCTACGACGTCGCACGGCAGCTGGCGACCGCCGAAGGCTCGGTGCAGGTCGTCCAGGGGGCGAACCGGCTGAACGGCTGCCGGGGCGAGATGAACCTGCAGACCGGCGTCAGCCGCATGTTCGCCTGCGCCGACGGCGAGGGCGGCGGACGGGTGCACGGCGTGATCCTGCCGAACACGCTGCAGCGAAACTGACCCGAAAGCGCGACCGATGGGAGCCGGATGACGAACATCCTCGAACGCCAGACCGACGCAGGGCCGGCACCACCGGCAGGCAGCGAGCCCGCCCGGCCGGCGGCGGCCCAGCGGGGACTGTTCGCCATCAACCTCGGCAAGCGCTACGGCACGCGCCCGGTGGTGCGCGGCGTCAGTCTGGAATTGCAGCGTGGCGAGGTGGTCGGGCTGCTGGGACCGAACGGCGCCGGCAAGACCACCTGCTTCTATATGGTGACCGGTCTGCTCGCCCCGAACGAGGGCCG
>JBDHSN010000170.1:0-7060 GCA_039808105.1 Rhodospirillales bacterium | reverse complement strand
GAAGCCGCGCGGCACCGACGAAGAGCCGTTCCCGGCGGAAGGGATGACCGGCGGCGAGATCGAGGTGCTCGGCTATCGCGGCATGAAGGAATACGAGCTCGGCTTCGACGACTTCACCGTGCCAGCGAAGAACCTGCTGGGCCAGCAGGAGGGCCAGGGCTTCAAGCAGCTGATGGCGACCTTCGAGAGCGCCCGCATCCAGACGGCGGCCCGCGCCGTCGGCGTCGCCCAGAACGCGATGGAGCTGGGCATGAAGTACGCCCAGGAGCGCGTCCAGTTCGGCAAGCCGATCTTCGAGTTCCCGCGCGTCGCCGGCAAGATCGCCTGGATGGCGGTGGAGACGATGGTCGCCCGCCAGCTCACCTACGACAGCGCCCGCCAGAAGGACAGCGATCGCCGCTGCGACATCGAGGCCGGCATGGCCAAGCTGCTCGCCGCCCGCGTCGCCTGGTCGAACGCCGACAACGCCCTGCAGATCCACGGCGGCAACGGCTATGCGGTGGAATACGCCATCAGCCGGGTGCTGTGCGACGCCCGCATCCTCAACGTGTTTGAGGGCGCAGCGGAAATCCAGGCGCAGGTGATCGCCCGCGGCCTGCTGACCGCGCGCAGCTGACCTCCGGCCACGAGACCCTCTCCCCTCGCGGGAGAGGGTGCGAGCCAAAGCGAGCTGGTGAGGTAGCTGGGGCAGCGCCCCACCGGGGAGAAGCCGCCCTCACCCTCCCGGCGCGTGCCGCGCCGGGCCCCGCCCTCTCCCGAAAAGGGAGAGGGTTTGGCATGCCGGCCGCCAGCTCTCCCTTCCCCGCCACGCCCCGCGGTCAGCCGGCTGAGTGCCGGCCTTGCCGCGGCACGGTGCCTCCTCCGCGGCTGAGTTCCTGGTGCAGCGTTGCCATCAGCACCTGTGGATCGATCGGCTTGCGCAGCAGGGTTTGCGCCGCAAAGCGCTCGGGGATGATCTCGGCGGCGTAGCCGGTCACGAAGATCACCGGCACGCCGGCGGCCAGTAACTGGTCGGCCACCGGATAACTGGTATCGAAGCCGAGGTTGATGTCGATGATCGCTCCGGTCAGCGTCTGGTCCCCGGCGAGTTCGCGGGCCTGGCGGAGGCTGCCGGCCGGCCCGCTTACGTCCAGCCCGGCCTGCGACAGCAGCCGGTGCAATTCCATGGCGATCAGCGGCTCGTCCTCGACGATCAGGACCCGGCCGTTCGGCATTGCATCCGCCGCCTCGCGGGGTTCCGTGGCGTTGCCGGCTTTCTCCCGCCGGGCGAGCGCGGCCTGCACCGGCATCGTCAGCGTGCAGCACAGCCCCGCGGGGGTGTAGTCGCAGGCGGCGGAACGGCCGGCGCCGGGGCCAAAGACGTTGGCCATCAGCCGCGCGCCGAAGCCGCGATGGCTGACCCGCCCGACCGCCGGCCCCCCGGTTTCGATCCAGTGAAAGCTCAGCGTGTCGTGCTCCACCTGCCAGGAAACGTGCAACCGGCCGCCGGTCCGCGACAGCGCCCCGTGGCGGGCGGCATTGGTGGCGAGCTCGTGGACGACCAGGGCGAAATCGAGGGCGTCCTTCGGTCGCAGGATGAATTCCGGATCGCCGTCGATGGCGATCGTTCCCGTCGCATCGGAGAACGGCGCCAGCTCGTCGGTGACGATCTGCATCAGCGGAGCACCGGACCAGCCGCCGCGGCTGAGCAGGCCATGGGTCCGCGCCATGGCGGCGATGCGGCCTTGCAGCAGAGCGGCGTATTCTTCCTTGGTGGCGGCGCTGCTGCCGGTGAGCGAGACCATCGAGTGGACGGTTGCAAGGATGTTGCGCACCCGGTGGTCGAGCTCGGACATGAGCAGCAGCTGGCGTACCGCCGCCGCCTTGCGATCGTCGATATCGAAGCACACGCCGATCCACTCACGGATGCTGCCGTCGGCATTCAGCACCGGCACGCCGCGCGCGTGGTACCACCGGTAGCGGCCGTTGTGGTTGCGCACCCGGTACTCGATCTCGATCGGCAGCCGGTTGGCGATGGCGTGCTTCCATTTGCGCAGCGTCGGACCGCGGTCGTCGGGATGCAGGACATTGACCCAGCCCTCTCCGGCGTACTGTCCCGGCGTCTGCCCCGACAGTCCGGACCAGTGGTGCATGTCCACCATGGCGCCCCCGGCATCGGCCGTCCAGATCACCGAAGCGATGGCCTCGGCGAGGCCGCGGTAGCGCTCCTCGCTGCGTTTCAGGCTGGCGGCGGTGTGTTTCTGCTGGGTGAGATCGATGACGAAGCAGACCCAGCTCACCTCGGCCGTCTCGTCGGCGATGCGCGCGGCGCCGATCAGCACCGGCACCCGGCCGCCGTCCTTGCGCAGCAGTTCGCGCTCGAACGGCGCGATCTCGCCATGGTCGCGCAGCTCGCGCATCGCCGCCCCGCCCAGCAGCGGATCGTCGGGCGGGGCGATCCGCCGCAGCGGCAGGCCGCCCGCCTGCAGTTCGGCGAGATCGTAGCCCAACATCCCGAGAAACACGCCGTTGGCCTCGATGATCCGGTCGCCTCCGGCGATGCAGATGCCGATCAGGTTGGAATCGATGAGCCGGCGGCTCTTGCGCTCGCGCTTCTCCATCTCGGCACGGCTGTGCTCGGCCAGCTCGCGGGCCCGTCGTTCCCGCTCCAGGCTCAGCCGTGTTTCCACCTGGCGCCGGTAGACGCTGCCAGCTTCCTGCAGCGCCCGGCGCACCTCGGCGATCTCGGCAACAGATTCCCGCGCCGCCGACGGCACTTCACCGCGGACGAGGGCGTCGGCTTCTCCGGCCAGCCCTTGCAGCGGGCCGGAGACACGGCGGCCGATGGTCAGCGCCGCCATGACGGCGAGCAGCAGCGAGAAGACGCCGCCGGCGGCAAGAATCAGGGTGGCGCGGTTGACCGGGTCGTTGAGGAGCTGTCGCGGCACGACGGCCACCGTCAGCCAGCCGGTGAGCGGCGATCGCCGGTAGGCGACGACCAGCTGGCGGCCGCCGGGGCTGGTCTCCTCCATGAGACCGTCGTCGTCGGTCTCCGCCTGCTGCAGCCAGCCCGCCAGCGAGCGGCTGATGTCTTCGTCGCCGTTGCCGGCCCGGGCGATCTCCCGGCGGTCGGCATCGGTCAGGATCAGCGCCCAGCCAGCGGGCCTGTCCTGTGCGCTGAGCAGTCGGGCGAGCCGGCTCGCCAGGAAGCTGAGGCGCAGGTCGTAGACAACCTGCGCATCGCGGAACACCGGATAGCTGACAGCGACCGTCGGTGCCCTGGCAACCGTCGCAAAGAAGACCCCGGAGAACGCCGGACGGCCGGTGGCGAACGTCCGCCGGCTGAATTCCGGTGCGCTCATTTCCGGCAGCGATGCGCCGTAGGGAAGCCGGGTGTTGACCAACTGCTGCAGCGCCGGGCTACCGACGGTGATCCAGCCGTCCAACGGCTGGGCAACCGTCGCCGCCTGCGCGTAGAGATCGGCGAAATTATCGGCTCGCAGGTAGGAAGACAGGGCCAGAACGGAGAGCGCGGTCTTCGCCATCTCCATCTCGCGATCGACGACCAGCGAGACGGCCCGGACGTTGGTGTGCAGGTTACGGCCGGCGATGCTCCGATGCAGCTGGACGTTCCAGACCCCGTAGATCGCAGCGATCAGCAGCAGCGGGGCGAGGACGCCGATCACCAGCCGCAGCAGGATGACCCGCATCGGCAGCGGCGCCCGGTGCGCCGCAGGCGGGTGTGCTGATGCGGCGGCGGCCGGCGACCGCGGCAACGACTGGGCCTCCCTGATCTGCTCTCGGTGTCCGGAAGCCGTCGCCATTTCAGGCGCGCTTCCGGATGGTATTGGCAGGCACCGCGCTGCGCGCCGCAGCGGCGGGTGGGGAACCTAGAGCCGGTGGCATGGTCGCTGCCCGGCCGCCGCCGGCGAGCGGGCGGATGGGCAGCGCGCGCGGGCACCCGGTCCCCTGCCCCACAGCGCGCTTCGGCGCCGCAGCCTCGGATCATCCACCCTCTTCCGGCTCATCCCGATGTTCCTAGATCCCGATCAAGGACAATTCAACGGGCGAACGCTTGCCCGGAACGACGGTGACACCGCCATCGCTCACGTGAAAACGCTGCCTGTCCACGTCGGCATCGAAGCCGATACGCTCGCCCGCCGCGACATGGGCATTCTTGTCGATAATGGTGCGGCGGATATGCGCGCCCGGGCCGACGTGGCAGTTGTCGAGAACGATGCACTCCTCGACGATAGCGCCGGGGTGCACGTGCACCCGCCGGCCGAGGATCGAGTCGGTGACCGCCCCGGTGACCACCGAGCCGCCGGAGACGAGGGAGTGGTGGGCGAAGCCGGGCTTGTCGGCCGCGGCAGCGTTGAAGCTTACCGGCGGGTCAGGATAGCTGGCGGTGCGCAGCGGCCACTGCCGGTTGTAGAGATTGAGCGCCGAGCCGGGCGCCCGCGCTTCCATGTTGGCTTCGAAGTAGGCGTCGATGGTGCCGACGTCGCGCCAGTAGTTGCCGCGGTGAAACGGCTCGCCGGGGATGCGGTTGGACTGGAAGTCATAGGCAAAGATGCGGTCGCGCTCGATGTGCGCCGGCAGCACGTCCTTGCCGAAGTCGTGGCTGCTGCGCGTATCGGCGGCGTCGGCCTGCACCAT
The DNA here is from genome assembly GCA_039808105.1 of Rhodospirillales bacterium. GTDB lineage: Bacteria > Pseudomonadota > Alphaproteobacteria > Rhodospirillales > Defluviicoccaceae > Defluviicoccus. The sequence continues at coordinate 2,422 of JBDHSN010000170.1, read as the reverse complement.
GCGCAGCAGCGCCCCGGCCGAGAAGACGTAGTTGCCCATCGATGCCAGCACCAGGTCGGGCCGCCCTGGCAGGCCGGGCGCCTCCGGGTCCTTTTCGATGAAGCGGACGATGCGGCCGTCGGCGAGGCATTCGACGACGCCGAATTCGGCCGCGTGGCGGCGGTCGACCGGGATGGTGGCGACGGTGACGTCGGCCAGCATCTGGCGGTGCGCCTCGATCATCTCGCCGATGTTCATCCGGTAGACGTGATCGGCCCCGAAGACGACGACGACGTCGGGCTTCGACTGCTCGATCAGGTTCATGTTCTGGTAGATCGCATCGGCGGTGCCGCGGTACCAGGTTTCGCCCGGCGCCCGCATCTGGGCGGGGACCGGGATGATGAACTGGCTGCCCAGCACGTTGGCGAACTGCCAGCCATCCTTCAGGTGCAACAGCAACGACTGGCTCTTGAACTGCACCAGCACGTAGATCGAGAAGATGCCGCTGTTGACGAGGTTGCTGAGCACGAAGTCGACGATGCGGTATTTGCCGGCGAAGGACACCGCCGGCTTGGCCCGCTCGCTGGTCAATGGTGCCAGCCGTGTGCCCTTGCCGCCTGCCAGGACAATCGCCAACGCCCGCAAGTTCATATCCGCGTTCCTGCTTTGTTTTCCAGCCAGCGTCGCGTGCGAGCTGCGCGTCCCTTCAACGTGAGGGTCGGCCGCCGGTTCCTCCGCCGCCCGGAACCTGCTGAAGACCGGGTGCGTTCGAACGGCAGCCTTACGTCGATGAGGACATCATGAAGATCAGCACTGCCGCCGAGTACAGCGCGGCGCTCGAGCATGCCAACCGCCTGCGCGGCAAGGGCGCAGCCGCCCACGACGATCCCGAACTCGCCGTCCTCGACGCCGCGATCCACGCCTATGAAGCCCGGCGCGAGCCGACGAAAGCGACCCCCGGCCGGCCGGCACCGGCTGCCGACGGCCGCGAGCTGCCCGACGCCGGGCGCAAGGGCTGATCCCGACGCTGACCGTATCGAGGCTCCCCGCGCCGCGCGGATAGAAAACAACGCGGGCTTTGTCCACGCCGGCGTCGTCCCGGCTGCTGCGCGGCGGGCGTCAGGCACGCCGCTCGGGGGCGTTGCCCTCCTGGACATCGATTTCGTCGGCAACGTTCTGCCAGTCGGTGCCCTCTTCTTCCTTGTACTGCTTCACCGCCGCGGCGACGGCCGCATCCTTGTCCTTGGCACCGGTGATGTAGATGGCCTTGATCGTCACCTTGCGCGGCCGGCCATAGCCGTCGGTCTTCTCCTTCTTGAAGATGACCTTCACCGGCGCCTTCTTCGGCGTGTGGGTCAGGCCGACGTCCTTGCGCGACAGGATGCCGAGCAGGTGATGGTGGTGGTCGATCACCGGCAGGCGGCGCAGGTTGTGCTCCTCCATCAGCGCCTTCGCCTCGTCGGTCTCGCGGTCGGCAAAGCAGCAGACCACTTCCAGCGACATCAGTTCGTGCACCTCGGTGTCGATCGGGTTGCGGTTCTCGGCGAGACCCCGGACGACAAGGTCGCGATCGGTGATCACGCCGACCAGCCGGCCCTCGTGAACGACGGGGAGGAACCCGACCCCCTCGTCCAGCATGGCATGGGCGGCTTCGACCAGCGAGGCATCCGCATCGATGGTCTTGGGTTCATTCAGCATGCGCTCGATGACCTGCATAGCGTGACCTCGGCCATAATGATCCGATCCCGCGTAACGGCCAGGACCGCAATAAGGTTCCGCGCGGCGCGCCGCGGCGGCGCAAGTCTGGCAGGGAACCTTCCGCCGAGGCGCTCGTTAGTGCCGGCGACCTGGGGCATGGCCGTTCTCCAATCTTCCCCCCGGGCCTTGAGATGCGACAGTGGGAGCGAGGAAGCCCATGGCCCTGAAGCGCCGGTCCGCGAGTGAAGCGTCGGACGACAAGCCGGCGGCAACGCCGCCGCAACCGCCGGTGCACGACCGGGGATCCCGCAGGAACGCGGCCACGGTCAAGCCTGCCGCCGGGAACACCGCGAAGGCCGGGCCACGGCGCGCCGGCGCCCGGCGACGGCTGCCGATCGGCGCCGAGCCGGTCGCCGGCGGCGTGCATTTCCGGGTGTGGGCGCCGGACCATGACGCCGTCGAGGTCGTGCTGGCGAAGAAGCGCGGCGGCGCCGGCGCCGCCTTCAGCCTCGACGCCGAAGACGACGGCTACTTCTCCGGCCTCGTTGCCGATATCGCGGCGGGGGCGCGCTACTGGTTCCGCCTGGATGGCGGCGAGCGGCTGTTTGCCGATCCGGCCTCGCGTTTCCAACCGGACGGCCCGGACGGCCCGTCCGAGGTGATCAGTGCGGAATACGCCTGGACCGACGAGCACTGGCCGGGCGTCGGCATCGAGGGCCAGGTCGTCTACGAGATGCACATCGGC